>JANYAM010000244.1 GCA_025361365.1 Opitutus sp.
ATTATATCGAGACGTTTTATAACCCGACGAGGCGCCACAGCTCGCTCGGTCAAATCTCCCCTGTGGCCTTCGAAAACCAACAAAAACTAAACGACATCAAAGCCGCCTAAATTGGTGTCCATTTTTTCGAGGCAAGCCCACCCTTCGCGGTTCCCCTCCTCATTTTTCCGTCCTCCTTCCTATGAAAACTTGCTTCAAGTTCCTCACCGTTTCCCTTGTTCTCGCCACCGCCCTCCGCGCGGCCGAGCCGCTTAACATCGCCGTCATCCCCAAGGGCACGACCCATGAGTTCTGGAAATCCATCCACGCCGGCGCGGTCAAGGCCCAGCGCGAGCTCGCCGCCTCGGGCATCGCCATCAACGTCATCTGGAAGGGCCCGCTCAAGGAGGACGACCGCGAGCAACAGGTGCAGGTCGTGGAAAACTTCATCGGCCGCCATGTGGACGGCATCGTGCTGGCGCCGCTCGACAGCAAGGCGCTCGTCGCCCCGGTCGAGACGGCGGTCCGCGGCAAGATCCCCGTCGTCATCATCGACTCCGGCCTCGCCACCCCGATCGCGGCCAGTTTCGTGGCCACCGACAACCGCGAGGGTGGCCGCATCGCCGCGCGCCACCTCGGTCAGCTCCTCGGGGGCAAGGGCAACGTCATCCTGCTCCGCTACCAAGTGGGCTCGAACAGCACCGAGGAGCGCGAGGAGGGCTTCCTTGAGGTGATGAAAAAGGATTTCCCGGCCATCAAGTTCCTCTCCAGCGACCAGCACGCCGGCGCCACCCGCGACAGCGCCAAGCGCGTGGCCGAGACCCTGCTCAGCCGCTACGGCGCGACGGTCAACGGCGTGTTCGCCTCCAACGAGTCCGCCGCCTCGGGCATGCTGCTGGCGCTGCGCGATGCCGGTCTCGCCGGCGGCAAGGTGAAGTTCGTGGCCTTCGATTCCGGCGAGGCCCTCAACGCCGGCCTCCAGGCCGGCGACCTGCAGGGCTTCGTCGTCCAGAACCCGATGAACATGGGCTACCTCGGCGTGAAGACCGTCGTCGCCGCGATCCGCGGCGAAAAAGTTCCCGCCCGCATCGACATCGGTGTCGGCTTCGTGACAAAGGAAAACTTCAACGACCCCGCCATGGCCGACATCGTCCACCCGCCGCTCGACCAGTATCTGAAGTGAACGCCAAGGCGGAGACCTAAAAATTAAGCCCCCAATTATTTAACCGCAAGGAACGCAAAGTTTCGCGAAGAGCAGAACCCAACCTTCGCGTGGTTTCGCGCTCTTCGCGGTTACCCTGCCTTTTTATCCCTTCCGTGTGTTCCGTGGTTTAATTCTCCCACCTTCACTTTTACCCTCACTTCTTGATGGTCACTTTGAAAAAATTCCTCGCCAAGGCTGGCCCCTTCCTCGGGCTGGCGCTGGTCATCACCGTCTTCGCGCTGCCGGGGGAGACGCGGGAATTTTTTCTCACCTACAATAATTTCAAGATCATCCTCACCCAGACCGTCATCGTCGCCATCGGCGCGCTGGGCATGACGCTGATCATCGTCAGCGGCGGCATCGACCTGTCGGTGGGCTCGTCCATCGCCCTGACCAGCGTGGTCGGCGCCCTGCTCATCCAGCACGGCTGGGGTCCCGTGCCGGTCCTGCTCGCGACGGTCGCCACCGGCGGCGTGATCGGCCTGCTCAACGGCGGGCTCATCGCCGGCCTGCGCATGACGCCCTTCATCATCACCCTCGGCATGCTCGGCATCGCCCGTGGTTTTGCCAAGTGGCTCGCCGACAACCAGACCGTCAACTACGACACCTCGCCCCTCAACGGCTGGATGACCACCGCCGACCCGTTCAGCCGCGCGCTGCCCGCCGGCGTCTGGATCGCCGCCGGGCTCGCCGGGCTCACGATGATCGTGCTCCGCGACACGATCTTTGGCCGCCAGCTGTTCGCGATCGGCGGCAACGAGACCGCGGCGCGCTACAGCGGCATCCGCATCACCCGCACCAAGGTGCTCGTCTACACCGTCGCCGGCTGCTTCTTCGGCCTCGCGGGGATCTTCCAGCTTTCGCGCCTCCGCCAGGGCGACCCCACCGTCGCGGTCGGCCTCGAGCTCGATATCATCGCCGCCGTCATCATCGGCGGCGCCAGCCTCAACGGCGGCGTGGGCACGGTGCTCGGCTCGATGATCGGCGCGCTCATCATGAGCGTCCTGCGCAACGGCTCGCAACAGATGGGCTGGCCGACGTATTTCCAGGAAATCATCATTGGGCTGGTGATCATCGTGGCGGTCTTCCTCGACCGCCTGCGGCAGGGCAAGGCCGCGGCCTGAGCCAGAAGGTTTTTAACGCAAAGACGCAGGGTCGCAAAGTTAAGGCCAACCAGGACCCCTTAGCGTCTTGGCGCCTTTGCGTTAATTCTCCATCCGGAATCCGTAGATCGCGAAACCCAGCTCCCGTCCACCCGCGCCTTCCGCCACCGGCGGCGCCGCACTCACAAATTCCAACTCCGCGCGGCCAGCCGTCACCGCCACGCCGGAGAGCGTCACCCACTGCACTAGCTCACCGACCTCGCCGTGCCACAGCACGCGGCCGGCCTGGCGGATTTCCAGCGGACGCGCTTTGATGCCTTTCACGGCCACTTGCAGATTCACCGCGCCGTCCGTGCGCGGCTGGAAATCGACGTGAATCCCGCCGGCCTGCACACACCAGGCCCAGTTGCGCGTCCGACCGGCCTCGATCGCATACCACTTCGCATCGGTGTGTGCCACGTAGCCGCCCATCGGAGTGCGCCCGGCGGCCACTTCACGTGCACCGAGCGGCACGGTCCACACCGCCAGCACGCCGCTCAGCACGGAGAGATTGCCGAGCACCAGCCACCCCCACGATGCACGCCCACGCACGGCGAGGACATTGAACGCCAACGCCAGTGGCAGCAGCACGCGGGTCGACGCGCCGGGATGTCCTTCCCACACCGCCATGCCGAGGAAAAGCATCAACCCCACATAGACGATGCCGAGCCGCCACCAATGGTCGGACGGCTGACGGCGGAGAATCAGCCATGCGGCCTGCACCGTCAGCGCGAGGTGGGCGAGCAACGTCGTCAGCGCGAGATAGCGGTCGGGCGCCGTGCCCATCTGCCGGAACACCTGGGTCCACTTGATCGCCCAGCCGGCGAACGGCACCGTGAAATTACCCAAGCCCGGCTCGCTCGGACCCAGCACCGACCGCAAATATACCAGCCACAACGCCAGCGGCGCGACAACCAACGCCAGGCGTCCGGCGGTGCGCAGCCACTCGACGCGCGTCGTCTTCCCCGCTGGGAGCAAAGTCACCGCGGCGAGCATGACCGTCTCGCGCGCCAATCCGCCCAAGCCGAGCAGCGCCGCGGCCGGCCAGCGTCGGTTGCGCTCCACGAGCGCTGTCGCGCCGGCCACGAGCAGCAGCGCGAGCGGATCGGTCAGCGCCAGCCGCACGCCGTGTAACGCGCCGGCGGAAAACAGCACTCCCGCCCACGCGAGAGTGTCGCGCCAACCGGGGCCAGGGAAGATCCGCCACAGCAACGCGGCGAGCCCGGCCCAGATCACGAGGTTCAGCCCCGCATAGGCGCGCACCGCCGCCACCGGGTCGCCGCCACCTGCCGCCCAGGCGGTCCAGCTCAGCAAAATCCGCCGCGCCCGGTAGCTGACGCTGTCAATGCCGCCGCTCAGCGCCGGGTCGTTCACCGCCGGCCGCGCGGCCAGCTGGGCATAGTAGTGACCGTCGTAGCCGTCCGCATAGAGAAAGATCGGTGCGGTGCGCAGCTCCGGCAGCGTGTGGGCCGCGCTGATTTCGTCCATCTGCAGGAAGCGCGTGAACCCGTAGTAAGGATGCCAGAAGCGGCCGGTGAGCCAGACAAAGAAACCCAGCAGCGCCACCCGCACGAGGAGGGAGAGAGTGGCGGGGCGCAGGGGCATGGCGGAAACGGAAGATGTTTTAACGCAAAGCCGCAGAGTTTTTTAACCACGGATTGCACGGATTAACACGAATGGGTTCCAACCCGACCAAGGCAGGTTTAACCACAGAACAGACAGAATACACGGAATGTGTGGCTCCAGGATCCCGGCTTTCGAATTTATCCGTGTTAATCCGTGCAATCCGTGGTCAATTTTCCGTTTCCTCCTCTGCGTCTTTGCGCCTTTGCGTTAATCATCCCCTTCCGTGTATTCCGTGTGTTCCGTGGTTAAATAATCCGGGGGCAGCCCCGCCTTGCATCGCCAGCCGTTTCGGCCCACGGTGCCCCCTCGATGGCTGATGTTTCTCCTCCCGACGCGCGCACGCGCAAGAAACCGAGCTACCCGATCGGCCCGGACTTGCGCCATTACCTGACGCGCTACCGCCGCGAGCGCGAGCTGCCTGTCACCTACGAGCGGCTCCGGCACTTCCATGAGTCCCACCCGCTGATGGACCACGAGGGCCGCAACACCCTCTGGGAGTCCGTCGCCTACACCGCCGAGGAGATCCCCGTCCTCAACGAGGCCCTGAAGCGCGTCTACGCCCTGCTCCGCGTGGACGGCGACTTCTCGGTCATGGAGCACCTCTACGTCGACCGCATTGATTTCTGCAGCTTCGGCAACTCGACGCCGTTCCGCATCAAGATCGTCAACGCCTACAACGACAATCCCGACTACTTCTACATCAAGAAGGCCGACGCCTCGCGCGTCTACGGCCTGGAGCTCGAGCACCTGCTCTCGCCCAACCGCCTGAACTTCCTCACCGCCGGCACCACGCTGGTCGAGGAGCACATCGCCGGCATCCCGGGCGACATTTTCATCGACCGCTGGCTGCACCGCCCCGAGCTGCGCCCCATCCGCATCGCCAAGGAGCTGGTGAAGTTCAACGAGCGCAGTTTCGTCCAGCTGCTCGGCGACATGCGCAGCTACAATTTCGTGGTCGTCATCACGCCCGATTTCGAGGGCTCGCAAATCCGCATCCGCGCGATGGATTTCGACCAGCAGGCGCACAACGGCCGCAAGAGCTTCTACCTGCCGCAGTTCTTCAAGGAGAACCTGCCGCTTGTCGATTTCTGCAAAAAGCACCTGCACTTCAAGACGGCGTTCCAATACCAGCGCGAGGAGCAGACGTTGATGCTCGCCCGCGCCGAGCTCGCCGCCACGCGCCTCAACGTCCTGCTCACCGCCATGGCCGGCGACCCCATCGCCCCGCCGGAGAATGTCGTGATGCTCCGCGAAGGCCTGGCGGAACACTTCAAGAACGACCATTACTTAAAATGCGAGAGCATGGGCGCCCTGGTCCGCGCCAACCTCGACACGCTCCGGCAGAACATCAACCAAGGACTGGGGGCGCTGAAGGCGGACCGGGTGCTGGGCGCGAGCTAGATGCGCCCAAGCGAAAGCTGAAACTTGAAAGCTGAGGATTAAAACCCCCGATCATTTAACCACGAAGGACCCGAAGTTTCGCGAAGAAGAAACCCAATGCCCCAACCTTCGCGTCCCTTAGCGCCCTTAGCGGTTACCCCGCCTTGTCATCCTTCCGTGTATTCTGTGTATTCCGTGGTTTAACCCTGCTTTAATACCCTCAGCTTTCCCGATGAAGCCCCTCTGGCTCTTCCTCAAGAATCTCGCTTTCACGATTGTGGTCCCGGGCTTCATCGTGGGCTGGGTGCCACTGAACTGGTTCGAGCGCCATGCCCAGTGGCCGGCGATCTGGACGGGGCAGCACTTCGGCGGCGCGGCGCTCTTCGGACTCGGCGCCATTCTCTTCCTGCACTGCCAGTGGCTGTTTGCCGTGAAGGGCCAGGGGACGCCAGCGCCGATTGATCCGCCGAAAAAGTTTGTCCGCCGCGGTCTCTACAAGTGGGTGAGGAACCCGATGTATCTGGCGGTGTTCACGCTCGTGGGTGCGGAAGCCCTGTTCCTGATGTCCTGGCACATCGCCGTCTATCTCATCCTGCTCATGTGCCTCATCCACACTTGGGTCCTCGCCTACGAAGAGACCGTCCTGCGCCGAAGCTTCGGCGCGATGTATGAAGACTACAAGCGCGACGTCCCCCGCTGGCTCCCCCGCAAGCCCCGCCCGCCGCTCCAAACCGTCCCGCCTTTCTCCCGGGCCGGCGACCGGCAGTAGCCCGGGGTTGGCCCGGCGGCGTCAGTGCCAGAGCCAGTAGAAGACGGCGCCCGAGCCGATCGCGTAGAGGGCGGCGTCGAGGAGATTTTTCCCACTCGCGGACCATGGTCGGCCCATCCAGATCGACTCGGTGATCGTTCCGAAGGCATGGGCAATGAACGTGACCGCGCCCACCAGTTTGGCGGCAGTGCGGGCGTGCGTGGCATCCAACGCGACGAGCCGCGAGGTCAACAACGCAGCCACCACTGCAATCGCCAGGCTCCACAGAAACCATAGCCCGAGATATTTGCCCATGTTCGGCGCGCCGTTCGGCAAAAGCGTGATGTGCCCCACCGGGCCTTCCGCGTATTTCTGCTTCATCGCGTCGCTGGCCATGTCCTTCATGTCGGGGCAATACGGCACGACATATTTGCCGGGGGCCGCATTGCCCGCGCGGATGGCGGCGCGCACGGCGTCCTCGTTGGCGAAACCATTGTAGTCGGAGGCATGCCACTTGATGACCATGTGAATGAGGGAACTGATCACGAACACGGTCACTGCGCTAAGCAGGATCGGCAGCCAAAGGGAGAGGAGGGCATTCATGGGGTGGAGGGAAAGCGGGGCGCTTGGAGCAGTGAGCGGGGCAGATCTGAACGTTGAAAGCGCTTGGGGCTCGGAACGGGTGTGAGGGATTCTTCTCAGAAACAGCCGCACGACGAAAGCGGGAAATTTAGCGGTAGGG
This sequence comes from Opitutus sp., assembly GCA_025361365.1. GTDB lineage: Bacteria > Verrucomicrobiota > Verrucomicrobiia > Opitutales > Opitutaceae > Lacunisphaera. The sequence goes on from JANYAM010000244.1 coordinate 6,822, forward strand.
GCCGTTGCCCCTACCGCCCAATTCTTCGCGTCTTTGCGTTGAACCAGATCCGGCTCGTCGGGACGACTCGCCCTACCCTGCGCCTAAGGCTACCTCCCCACGGCTCGTGGCTTTCCCCGTCTGGGTTTTTTGTGCAAGGTGTCCTTCGCGTCTCCGCGCCTTTGCGTTAAATCCCTAATCCCATGAGCCAATTCACCAGCCAGTTGTTTCTCCGCTCCTTCTCGGCCCAGGAGGTCGTCGCCGCCGGGAGCGCGGCGCAGCTCTACGAGGTCACCCACGACTTCACCTACCTGTCCGACAAGCTCGGCCGGGTGGTCACCGTGCCGGGCCGCACCGCCACCGCGCCGATCGGGTTTGTCACCGACTTCGCCAGCATCCCGCGCGCCGCGTGGGACATCATCGACCCCGAGGATCCCATCATCGCCTGGCCGTCGGTGATCCATGACTTCCTCTACTCCTGCAAGGGCAAGCTGCCCGACGGTTTCACCTACACCCGGGCGACGGCCGACGGCGTCCTGCGCGAGGGCATGGAAGCGTGTGGCGCGAGCTCCCTCATCCGCAACGCCGTCTACCAGGCCGTTCGCCTCGGCGGCGGCTCGCACTGGGGATGATTTTTTACCGCAGAGAACGCAGAGACCACAAATAATTGGGTATAAACTCTCAGCCCCGAACCCTGTGCTCTTTGCGATCTCTGCGGTTAAATTTTTCCGTGGATTGCTGCGTGATCGTCAAAGTAGGGGCGGTTGAGCGCAACCGCTCCTACCATCCAACTCTTCGCGAATCTTCGTGTCCTTCGTGGTTAAAAGATTGGGGAATTAAATTTCAGGTTTGCTCCTCCATCCCGGGGTCTTTCCTCTGCGATCTCTGTTTTAAAAATGATCGGGCGCCTTGGTGAATTAGGGAACCCATGAACGGCCCAGCAGAAGCTGAGCCCTCCCCGTGAAACAAGGCGCGGCCCGCAGGGACGCGGGCCCTCCACTTCGCGTTCTTCGCGCCTTCGTGGTTAAATGATTGGTGAAATTAATCCTCAGGTCTCAGGTTTCTCTGAGTGTTTGACGCCTCCGGCCTGCGGGGTAGCCTCCGGGCATCGCCCTCCGCACGGGCGGTAACTCACTACATGCCCACCGGCAAGATAACGGAATGGAACCGCGATCGTGGCTTCGGCTACGTGACCCATGAGGGGCGTCCGCTGTTCGTCCACATTCACGAGTTCACCGAGCGGACGGGGACGCCCGTCAAGGGTGACATTATCTCCTTTGCCGTCGGGGTTGACCGGGACGGACGGCCCTGTGCCGTGCAGGCGGTCTATCGCGCCGGCGGGCGGTTCAAGTTCTGGCACTTCATTTTCCTGGCCGTGCTGCTGGCTGCGCCGGGCTATGCGCTGTATCGCGGCCTGGACCCACTGATGCTCCGCTACGTCGCGGGCGGCTGGGCGCTGCTCTCGGTCGTCACCTTCCTGATCTACTTCTGGGACAAGCGCCAGGCCCGCGGCGCGGGCCAGCGCGAACCAGAAGCCTTCCTGCACCTGCTGGAGTTGCTCGGCGGCTGGCCGGGCGCCTGGCTCGCCCAGCGCCGGTTGCGGCACAAGAACGCCAAGGTTTCCTACCAGTTTGTCTTCTGGCTGATCGTCGCGCTGCACGAGTTCGTGGCGGTGGACTTCCTGCGCGGCTGGGCGTTGATCCACCTCGCCATCGAGCGGTTTCATCAGCTGTAGGTCGGTGGCTTTAGGTGAACTGATTTTTCAACACAGAGGACGCAGAGAGCACAGAGGGTTCGGATAAATCCCAAGGCCTGAACTCTGTGGCCTCTGCGATCTCTGTGTTAAAACTTCCGTGTATTCCGTGTTTTTTGTACCCGCCGTTGCCCGCCGGGCGCCCACGGCAGTCACCCCTACGTAGACACTGCGGGGCCAACCATCGGTTGACCATCTACGCGCTGTGCGTTACGTGTGGTGAAAAATCTTACATGAGAATTTTCCTGTTTCTCGCCTTGCTGGTTTCTGCGGCCGCTGAAGACACCAAGCTCTGCCCGTTCTGCGAGATCATCGCCGGCACGCGGCAGCAGGAGGGCATCGTCTACCGGGACGACCAGGTCGTTGCCTTCCTGTCCATCGGGCCGCGCAATCCGGGTCACGTGCTCGTCGTCCCGCTGGTCCACTATGCGGGCTTTCTCGATGTCCCGGCCGCCACGATGCACGCCATGACGGATGCCGCGCAAAAGATCACCGCGGCCATCAAGCGCACCGACCTGAAGATGGAGGGCTTCGTCATCCAGCTGAACACCGGCAAGGCGGCGGGCCAAGCGGTCTTCCACGCCCACCTGCACCTCATCCCGCGCTACGCGGGTGAACCCGAGGAGCAGAAACCCGAGCCGCGCGTGCCGATGGAGCAGCTCGCGCCCGTCGCCGCAAAGATCAAGGCTGCGCTGGCGGAGCTGAAAGCGGGAAAGTAATCCTTCAACACAGAGGACGCAGAGAACCCGGCGTGTTGGATAAATCCAAAAAACCCGGACTCGGTGGCCTCCGCGAGCTCTGTGTTAAACCTTCCGTGTATTCCAGGAGTGACCAAGGTCACCTGGTCCGCCGACCAGCGGCGACCCTACAATCAAACACTCACCCCGCGCTGATTTTTTCCAGCGCAAACGTCACGGCGCCCGTGCGGTTTTCCACGCCGAGTTTGGCGAAGGTGCTCTCGAGGTGCTTCTTCACCGTCGTCAGCTGGATACCGAGGATGATGCCGATCTCGGGGTTGGTCTTGCCCTGCACCACCCAGGAAAGGATCTCCGCCTCGCGGGGCGTGAGGCCGAGCGCACGCTGCAGCGCCTCGGGCGTGGCCGCGGCCAGCGGGGCGGTGCCGCGCCCGGCGGTCTTGTGGCGCTTCAGGCGCGTCTGCACCGCGGCGAGCAGGTCCACGGGCTCGACGGGTTTCACAAGGTAGTCGTCGGCGCCGAGGTTCATGCCGGTGCGCTGGTCCTCGCGCTCGCCCCAGCCGGTGAGGAAAATGAAGGGCAGGTGCGCAAGAGAGGCGTCGGCCCGCACGGCCTCGAGCACGCGGTGGCCGTTCATCTCGGGCATGGTGATGTCGCAGAGCACGAGGTCGGGCTTCTCCGACCCGGCCAGGGTCACGCCCTCGCGGCCGTTGCGGGCCTCGACCGTGCGGTAGCCTTCCGCCGCGAGCAGGGCGGTGATCTGGCGGCGCATCATGGCGTCGTCATCGATGACGAGGATTTTTTCCACGGCGGCGAAACTGGCGGGCGGGAGCCACGAAGTAAAGCCGCCGGTGGCCGCGACGTGGCACCCCAAGGGTCTCGCTTTTGGGACGGTTGTCTTGGCCGGCCGGCCCATGCCCGCCCGGCCCATACCGCGGCGGACGTTTTTGTGGCATCCTGCGGTCATCCGAAGCGCCCCATGAATTCCCACGAAATCTCCCTCGTCAAAACCTCCTTCGCGAAGGTCGCCCCCATCGCCGAGCAAGCCGCCGCCCTTTTCTACGCCCGTCTCTTCGAACTCGATCCCTCGCTTCGCGCGCTTTTCCGCGGCGGCGACATGACCGAGCAGGGCCGCAAGCTCATGCAGATGCTCAGCCTCGCGGTCAACGGCCTTGACCGCCTCGAGGCCCTCGCCCCCGCCGTCCGCGCGCTGGGCATGCGCCACGCCGGCTATCACGTCCGCGACGAACACTACGACACCGTCGGGGAGGCGCTCCTCTGGACGCTCGGCAAGGGCTTGGGTGCAGACTTCACCGCCGAGATGCAGGCCGCCTGGGCTCGCACCTACTGGCTGCTCGCCGAGACGATGAAAGCCGGCGCCCGCGACGCTCTCGCCATGCAAGCCCGCAGCGCCGTCGCCTGAGGCAATCAACTCCCTGCTCCACGCTCCCGGCTCCCTGCTTTTCCTATGCCTCCTTTCGACCCATCCTTCATTGAAGACTCCCGCGGCACTCTGCCGCGGTGGGCCTGCGCCATGGGCGTCGTCCACGCGGTCCTGTGCGCCGTCGGCCTGACGTTCCACCTGCTGTAGGGGCGTGGCTTGTCCACGCCCGCGGGCGCGCACGAGGCGCGCCCCTACACAACCAATTGTCAGTGTATCGTGTGTAGTGTGCAACCGGGATGCGGGCACGGCAGCCAGTCTGCCGTTGCCTGCACCCCGTTTACGCTTATCCGATGAGGCCCGCGATGTCCGCCCCCACCCCAGCTCCCGATCCGGCGCCGCAGGCGGTCTCGACGCCGTCGAATCCCTTCGCCCGCGCCTTCCACGCCAGCCCGGCGCTCATGGCCATCGCGCGCGTGGCCGACGGCCGCATTATCGAGGTCAACGCGGCCTTCTACGCTGGCGCCGGCTACACGCGCGAGGAGGTCATCGGCCGCACCTCGCTCGAGTTGAAGATCTGGCCCAACCCGGAGCACCGCATCGCCTTCATGGCGCGGCTCAAGGATAAGGGCCACGTCCGCGACTACGAGGCCGTCTTCCACACCAAGACGCAGGAGGTCCGCTTCGTCTCCCTCAACGCCGACGTCTTCGAGCACAACGGCGAACCGTGCATGCTGATGACGGCGATCGACCTCACTGAGCGTCGCCGCCGCGAGCAGGTGCAGGACGCCACCTACCAGATCTCGCGCGTGCTCCTGGCCGGCGGCGACCTGCCGGCGCTCTTCGCCGAGCTGCACCGCATCATCGCCGCGCTCCTGCCGGCGCGGAACTTCTACGTCGCCACGGTCGGCCAGGGCGACGGCCTGATCCACTTCCCGTATTTCGTGGACGAGTTTGTCCCGGACGCCCCGTCCCGCCTGCCGGGCAACGGCCTGACCGAGCACGTGCTCGAGACCGGCCGGACCGTGCGCGCCACGGCGGACGAGCTCGCGATCATCCTCAGCCGGCGCGGGCCCTACAAGCCGGTCGACCGCCCGGCGGCCGTCCGCCTCGCCGCGCCCCTGCTCATTGACGGCCGCGCCATCGGCGTCATCGCCGTGCAGGACTACGCCGACCCGCACGCCTATACCGACGACGATCGCCGCCTGCTCGGCTTCGTGGCCGACCAGGCCGCCGCCGCCCTGCACCGCCACCTCGGCGAAGCCCGCGTGCGCGAGTCGCAGGAGTTTTTTGCCAAGTCCTTCCAGACCACGCCGGCGCTCATGGTCGTCGCCCGGCTGTCCGACGGCCATATCCTCGAGGCCAACGCCGGTTTCGAGCACGCCTCGGGTTACACCCGCGCCGAGGCGCTCGGCCGCAGCACCATCGACCTCAACCTGTGGGCCGACGTGGCGGAGCGCGAGCGCTTCATCGACCGGCTCACCCGCGAGGGCCGCGTGCGCGACTTCGAGGGCGTCTTTCGCGACAAGCAGGGCATCCCCCGCTACCTCCTGCTCAACGCCGACATCTTCGAGATGCACGGCACCAAGTGCATGCTCACCGTCGGCGTCGACATCTCCGAGCGCCGCCACCAGCAGCGCGTGCAGGATGCCACCTACCGCATCGCGCAGGCGTTGCTCGCCGCCGGCGACCTGAAGAAACTGTTCGCCGAGCTGCACCGCATCGTCGCCGGCCTGCTGCCCGCGAAGAATTTCTACGTCGCGACCCTCAGCCCCGACGGGACGCTGTTGTCCTTCCCGTATTTTGTGGACGAGACCGCGCCCCCGCCGCAGCCGCGCAAGCGCTCGTTCGGCCTCTCGGAATACGTGCTGCACACCGGCCGTGCCATCCTCACCACCGCCGACGAACTCACGGTGCTGCGCCGCGACCACCAGCAATACAGCCCGACCGGCAAGCCCGCCGCCCTCTGGCTCGGTGCGCCGCTCATCATCGAGGGCCGCGCCATCGGCGTCATCGCTGTGCAGGACTACCACGACCCGCACGCCTACGGCGAGGAGGACAAGCGCCTCCTCACCTTCGTCGCCAGCCAGGCTGCCGCCGCCGTGCACCGCCGCCAGACTGAGGAGGCCCTGCAGCGCGCCGAGCACCAATACCGCGGCATCTTTGAGAACGCCCTCGAGGGCCTCTACCAATCCAGCGCCGACGGCCGCTTCCTCCGCGTCAACCCCGCCCTCGCTACCATGCTCGGGCATGATTCACCTCCGGCGTTCCTCGATGCCGTCAACAACATCGGCGAGCAGTTCTACGCGGACCCCCTGCGGCGCGCGGATTTCCTGCGCCTCATGGCGCAGTCCGACGAGGTGACGGACTTCGAGTCCGAGATTCTCCGGTGCGACGGCACGAAAATCTGGATCTCCGAGTCCGTCCGCGCCGTGCGCAACGCCGCGGGCGAAGTCAGCCACTATGAGGGCGTGGCGATTGACGTCACCGCCCGCCGCGAGGCCGCGCGCGTGTTACAGGCCGCCAAGGAAGCCGCCGACGCCGGCAATCGCGCCAAGTCCCATTTCCTCGCCAGCATGAGCCACGAGTTGCGCACGCCGCTCAACGGCATCCTCGGCTACACCCAGATCCTGCGCCGCGACGCCGCCGTCGCCGGCAAGCAACGCGAGGGCGTCAGCATCATCCACCAGTCGGCCGAGCACCTGCTCGCCCTGATCAACGATGTGCTCGACCTCGCCAAGATCGAGGCCCGCAAGCTCGTGCTGCACCCGGCCGAGTTCGACCTGCCGGAGTTTGTCCGCGCCATCGAGCACGTCTTCCAGCCGCGCGCCCGCGACAAGAACCTGTTGCTCGAGACGGCCTTCGCGCCCGACCTGCCGCCCGTCGTGGTCGGCGACGCCCAGCGCCTGCGCCAGGTCGTGTTCAACCTGCTGAGCAACGCGATCAAGTTCACGCGCCACGGCGGCGTGATTTTCTCGGTTGAAAAAGCCGGCGACCGCATCCGTTTTTCCGTGAGCGACAGCGGCCCCGGCATCGCGACCGAGGAGCAGTCGCGGCTGTTCGAGCCCTTCGCGCAGATCGGCGACCATCGCCTGCACGCCGAGGGCACCGGCCTCGGCCTGAACGTCAGCCGCGGCATCGTCGAGCAGATGGGCGGCGTGCTCTCGGTCGAGAGCCGCGCCGGCTGGGGCAGCCGTTTCTGGTTCGAGGTCCCGCTGCCCGCCGCGACCGGCCGCACCAGCACTGCCGGTGCACCGGCCCGCCAGGTGATCGGCTACGCCGGCGCCCGCCGCCGCGTGCTCGTGGCCGACGACAACCCGGTCAACGCCCGCCTGATGGTGGACATCCTCGAGCCGCTCGGCTTCAACGTCGTGACGGTCACCGACGGCCTCGAGGCTGTCGCGCAGGCCAAGGCGGCGAAGCCCGACCTCATTCTGCTCGACCTGCGCATGCCGCGGCTCGACGGCTTCGGCGCCGCGCGCGCCATCATTGAAGCTTACCCGAAGGACGCGCCGAAGATGATCGGGGTGTCCGCCAGCGCGTTCGAGCCCGACCGCGAGGCCTGCCTGGCGGCCGGCTGCGCCGAGTTTCTGGCCAAGCCTTTCCGCGAGGAGCAGCTCTTCGCCGCGCTCGAGCGCCAGCTCGGCCTGAAATGGCATTACGCGGAGACCGCGCGGCCCGACACCGCGGCGCCCTTCCCCACCGTGCAGCACACGCCCGAGCCGGCCGACGCCGAGACGCTGTTCGAGCTGGCCAGCAAGGGCGACGTCGTCGGTGTGCGCGCCTTTGCCCAGAAGCTCGCCGAGCGCGACGCGCGGCTCGCGCCGTTCGCCCAGGCCATCGTCGAGCTCGCGGCCCGTTTCAAGATGAAGGCCATCCGCCAGTTCGTGGACCGCTACCGCGCCGCCGCCAAAACCGATTCCTGATCATGTCCGAAACCATCCTCATCGTGGACGACACGCCCGCGAACCTCAGCGTGCTCGTCGACACCCTCTCCGAGGCCGGCTACAAGCTGATGGTCGCCGAGGACGGCGAGGACGCCCTCGCGCAGACCACGCACACGAAGCCCGACCTCATCCTGCTCGACGTGATGATGCCCGGGCTCGACGGCTTCGAGACCTGCGGCCGCCTCAAGGCGGAGACCGCCACGCGCGACATCCCGGTGATCTTCATGACGGCGCTCAACGAGACCGCCGAGAAGGTGCGGGCGTTCAACGCCGGCGCGGTGGACTACATTACCAAGCCCATCCAGCACGAGGAAGCGCTGGCCCGCATCAGCACTCACCTTACCATCCGCCGCCTGCGCGCCAAACTCGAGCAGCAGCTGGCGCTGACCGAGCGCTTCATGCGCATCGCGAGCCACGACCTCCGGAATCCGCTTTGCCTGATCCTCATGTCCGGCGAACTCGCCCGCCGCAAAGGCGCGACGCCCGAGGTCAGCGAATATCTCGAGAGCATCCATGCCTCCTCCGGCCAGATGCGGCGCATCATCGACACCTTTCTTAACGTCCGCAAACCAGGCGATGATGGCCGCGGTCCGGCCGGTCGCGTCGACCTGAACCTGATGGCCGCGGCCGTCGTCGCGCAGAACGAGCCCGCCGCCGAGCGCAAGCAGCTCGTCGTCACCACCGAGCTCAACGAGACCTTGCCGCAGGCCAAGGCGGACGCCGGCTACGCCTACCAGGCGCTCACCAACTACGTCAGCAACGCGATCAAGTTCCTGCCCGCCGGCGGCCGCGTGACCGTGCGGACGAGTGCGACGGATTTCGCGGTGCGGCTCGCGGTCGCGGACAACGGCCCGGGCGTGCCCGCCGCCGAGCGCGGCGCGCTGTTCACGGAGTTTGCGCGGCTCTCCAACCGGCCCACGGGCGGCGAGGAAAGCACCGGCATCGGCCTGTCCATCGTGAAGCAGCTGATCGAAGGCGAGAAGGGCAAGGTCGGCGCGGATTTCCCCGCGGGCGGCGGGTCGGTGTTCTGGTTCGAGCTGCCGGTGGCGCCGGGCTCGTAGGTGTTTCAGCATGTAGGGTCGTCGCTTGCCGACGGACCGTTTCGTCGGCGCGGTCCGTCGGCAAGCGACGACCCTACAAAATGACAAGCCCTACTCGATCCGCCCCTCGTCGAACTCAATGAGATCGACGACGCTGACGATCTGGTCCACGCGGTCGGCGCAGCCCATGTTGGTCAGCGCCTCCTTTAAAAATTCGTGGCCACTCGGCGTCATGCCCTTCTGCACGTAATCGCGGTTCCATTTGGCGGCGCGCACGTCGGCCGGGAAAAGCGCCTTCAGCTTGCGGTCGATCTCGTCGTCGGTCGCGGACTCGAAGACGATTTTCTCCACGGCCGCCGGGTCGATGCCGAGGTGCAGGCAGAGGAAGCGGTCCATGCCGCGCTTGTAGTTCTTGGCGTAGCTCGGCGGCAGGGCGCCGTTGGCCTTGACGTATTTCGCCTTGGCGAGGAACCGCGGCAGGTGCAGCAGCCCCGTCGCCGCATGCGGCACGTAGGCCGGGGGCAGGCCGGTCAGCACTTCACCGGACGAGCCGGGGATGGGTTTCGAGGGCATGACATAGGGAACCCAAACGGGATTTATGCCGCTGGCAAGCGTGACACGAGGCTCGCCAACCGGCGGGAGGAGACTATTTCTACCCGACCATGCACTCCCTCAAGCTCACCGCCCTCTCCCTGCTGCTGGTCGCCAGTGCCGCCGCGCAGGCCGACCCCGCCGCGTTTGAACGCGCGCAGAAGGACATCGAACGCAAGGAAAGCCGCGAACTCCAGAAGGTCGACCAGGCCCAGGAGCAGGAGCGCATCAAGCTCCGCGCGCGCGAACGCGACGAGCTCGCCAAGATCCAGCGCGACATCAACACCACGGCGATGACGAGCACGGCGGCGGTGGCGGCCACCGGCACGATGACCGCGGTCAACACGGCGAAGTTCGCCGACTACAAGCTGGCCCAGGACGAGTTGTCCAACCTCCTCCACAACCAGCTCGAGCCGGAGATGGACGGCCGCTTCAACCGCGACCGCAAGGCGATCAACCGCAAATACGCCCTCGAGCGCGCCAAGCTCGAGGCGCAGCAGATTCCCGACGGCGAGGACGCCGCCAAGCAGCGCACCCAGGCGGTGAAGCTCGCCGACCTCGCGGCCAAATTCCAAGAGCAACTCGACAACGTGGACTTGGAGCAGGAGGCCGAGGCGGCCAAGCTCCGCTTCAGCCACACCACCAAGATCAACGCCGCCGAGCGCGATCTTGCCGCCCTCGTCGCCAAGCACGTGATGGAACAGGCGGGCAAGAATGCCGCGGCGATGTATAATCCGAGCACTGACCCTGACTTCAACCGGCTCACCGCCGTCCGCGACGACGCGAAGAACGCGCTCCAGACCGCGCTCGACGAGCTGCGCGCCAAATTCGACGTCCGCCGCACCGACATCAACAACGCCCTCGACGACGAAAAGGCCAAGATCACCGGTGGCTGAGACCGGCCCGCTGTTTTGCCCATGCAAAAGCTCTCCTTCGACAAACGCCGCATCAAGTTCCTCTTTCTAGAGGGCATCCACGCCAATGCCACCGACGCGCTGACGCATGACGGTTATTCATCCGTCCGCAGCCTGCCCAAGTCCCTGACCGGCGATGCGCTCAAGACCGCGTTGAAGGATGTGCACTTCCTCGGCATCCGCTCGCGCACCGAGATCACGGAGGAAATGCTGGCCGCCGCGCCCAAGCTCGCCGCCATCGGCTGCTTCTGCATCGGCACCAACCAGGTCGAACTCGCGGCGGCCGCGAAGCGCGGCATCCCGGTTTTCAACGCCCCCTACTCCAACACCCGCAGCGTCGCCGAGCTCGTGCTCGGCGAGGCCATCATGCTGTTGCGCGGCATCCCGCAGAAGAGCGCGCTCGTCCACCGCGGCGGCTGGACCAAGCGCGCCGACGGCAGCGTCGAGGTGCGCGGCAAGCCGCTCGGAATCGTCGGCTACGGCCACATCGGCACCCAGCTCGGCATCCTCGCCGAGCACCTGGGCATGCGCGTGCTGTTCTACGACATTGCCGGCAAGCTCCCGCTCGGCAACGCCCGCCCCGTCGCCAAGCTCGCCACGCTGCTCGGCGAGAGCGACGTCGTCACCCTGCACGTGCCCGAGACCGCGCAGACCAAGAACATGATCGGCCGGGCCCAGCTCGCCGCCATGAAGAAGGGCGCGCACCTCATCAACGCCGCGCGCGGCACGGTGGTGGACATCGACGCCCTGGCCGACGCCCTCGAGCGCGGCTCGCTGGGCGGCGCGGCGATCGACGTGTTCCCCGTCGAGCCCAAGGGTAACGACGAGGGATTCCATTCGCCGCTGCGGAAGTTCGACAACGTCATCCTCACCCCGCACATCGGCGGCTCGACCATGGAGGCGCAGGCTAACATCGGCACCGAGGTCGCCGACAAGCTCATCCGTTACTCGAACAACGGTTCGACCGTCACGGCGGTCAATTTCCCCGAGGTCACGCTCCCCGAGCATGCCGGCACCGGCAAGAGCCGCCTGTTGCACATCCATCGCAACGTTCCCGGCGTGCTGGCGAGCATCAACGAGCGCTTCAGCAAGCATAAGGTGAATATCTCCGCCCAATACCTGCAGACCAACGAGCACCTCGGCTACTGCGTGATGGACGTGGATGCCGCGGCCAGCGAGATCGCGATCGACGAGCTGCAGAGCGTGCCCGGCACGATCCGCGCGCGGCTGCTGTATTGAGCAGATTGCCCACGTGGAGGGCCCAGCTCAGCTGGGCCGCGAACATGATATGACCTTCGCACATGCGGCCCAGCCGGAGCTGGGCCCTCCAAAGAGCCATCAACAAAAAAGGTCCGCCGGAAAAGCAGGCCGGAAAATTGATTCGTTGATCGTCCGCTCAGAAGAACCGCACCGGCTTGGCGGCCATCTTCTCGTGCTCCTCGGCGGAACAGCCGGCGTTGAGGGAAACGTTCACCGGCGCGGCGCTGGCCGTCACCAGGTTGTTGGCCAGCATGTAATTCTCGACCTCCTCGCCGGAGATGTCGGCCAGCATCACGCCGTCGATCTCGACGCAGGGCGAGAGGGGCTGCCCGGACTTGCGGACCATTTCCTCGTAGTTGGCGCGGTTGTTGATGATATCAATGTCTTCAAACGCGAGGCTGTGCTTGCGCATGATGGCGCGGACGCCGTTGGACCAGCCGCAAGAGGGTTTGAGATAGGCTTTGATTTTCATGATGTGGTGCAGGAAGTGTGTGGACGGCACAACTTATGCGGCACCCTTTCTTCTTCAACTTAATCTTTCGCCCCGCATAGTCGCCTTTCCCCGCCCGTGTCCGCCTCCTTTCCCATCCTTACCGCCGTCCAGGCCTCGGAGTTCGCCCGCCTGGGCCTGACCAACATCCGCCGGGAGTATCCGCACTACCTGCAGCACATGCTGAACGGCCCCGCGGACGCCCGGTCGCCGCGCGAGCTGCACCCGGCCTTCTACGGCAGCTACGACTGGCACTCGTGCGTCCACCAGCACTGGATGCTGGTGCGCCTGTCGCTGATGTTCCCCAACCTGCCCGAGCGCGCCGAGATCAGCCGCGTGCTGCACGAGCACCTGACAGCGGAGAATATGCTCGCCGAGGCGGCGTATTTCCAGACGCCCGGCCGAGAGTTCTTCGAGCGCCCCTACGGCTGGGCCTGGCTGCTCAAGCTGGCGCAGGAGGTCCGCGCCTACGACGCGACGCTCGAGGTCAACATGGAGCCGCTGGTCTCGTATATCCGCACCGGCTTCATGCGTTACCTGCGGGCGCTGACCACGCCGGTGCGCAACGGCGTCCATGGCAACACCGCGGTGGCCGTCGCGCTCGTGCTCGGCCACGCCCGCGCCCACGACGACCAGGAGCTGAAGCTTTTCTGCACGGCCCGCGCCGCCTATTGGTTCGGCCACGACAAGGACTACCCCGGGCACTATGAGCCCTCGGGTGAGGATTTCTATTCCCCCTGCCTCGTGGAGGCCGGGCTGATGGCGCGCATCCTGCCGCGCGAACAGTTTTTGCGCTGGTTCGACCAGTTCCTGCCGCGGCTTGCGCAAGGCCAGCCGGCCAACCTGCTCAAGCCGGCGAAGATCAGCGACCCGACCGACCCGAAGATCGCCCATCTGATCGGCCTCAACCTCAACAAGGGCTGGGTGTGGCGCCGGCTGGCGGGCTTGCTCGACGCCGAGGACCCGCGGCGGGCGCTGGCGATCGAGGCCGGCGCGGAGCACTACGCCGCCGCCCTGCCCCTGCTCGACGCCCGGGATTTCAACCGCTCGCACTGGCTGCCGTCGTTCGCGGTGTATACGATGACGGAGTGAGCCAGTTATTGGAGGCGGGGTGCCCTCACCCCGCGAGGCGAAACGTGAATTGCAACCGCGGGGTGAGGGCA
>JANYAM010000273.1 GCA_025361365.1 Opitutus sp.
CCGGCCGGTGCGCGAGACCGCGAGCGCCGTGGCGAACCAGTGCGCGATGCGCCCGGTGCTGAGGATGCCCCAGTTGAGTTTGGTCATGGGTGAAAAATCAGCGCGACCACTCGTTGCGGGCATCATCCACCATCTGCTGCAACACCGGGAAACGGATTTCCCCGTAGTTGAACGCGACCCGCAGCTTGCCCTCGCGATAGACCCAGGTCGTGGGAATCCAGGTCACCGGCAGACCGAGGAAAGAACCCAGCCGGTCGGCCGCCAGGCGCGAAGGATTGGGGTGGGTCAGCAGCAGCAGGTTGGGCTGGGCCCCGAGTCCGGCGGCGGCCAGACGCGGCGCCGGATCCTGGCCCTTGTGCCAGATGTTGATGAAAACAACCTTCACGTCGGGGTTCGTCGCGACGAACTTCGCCCAACCGGTGGCGGGATCGAGTTCGGCGCGGCAGTTCGGGCACCACGGCGCCCAGAAATGCACCACGGTCACCTGCGGGCCGGCCACCAGCTCGGCGACCTGCATTTCCAGCGGGTCGGTCGCCGGGGCCGCGGCCCGGAGCAGGCCGGCCGTTGCGAATAGAAGAACCCGAGCCAGACGTTTCATGCCGGACAAGATGCCCGGCCGGCCGTTTTATTCCACTGCTTTCTGCGTCATCTCAGGGCCGGTCCTCGTGCAGCATGACCGGCGCGGATTTCTTGCGTAGCTTCAGGTTCAGCAGCTCGACGCCGAAGGAGAAGGCCATCGCAAAGTAGATGTAGCCCTTGTTGACGTGCTGGTGCGTGCCCTCGGCCACCAGCGTCACGCCAATGAGCAGCAGGAAGGACAGCGCGAGCATCTTCAGCGTCGGGTGGTGGTGGACAAAATCGCTCACCGCGCCGGCGTATTTCAGCATCACGCCGAGCGCGATCACGACCGCGGCGATCATCACGCCAAGCTGGTTAGCCATGCCGACGGCGGTGATGACCGAGTCGAGCGAGAAGACGATGTCGAGCAACAGGATTTGCACGATGATGGCGCCAAACTTCGGCGTGACCTTGCCGGTGCCGGTGATTTCTTCCGCGCCCTCCAGTTTCTCGTGGATTTCGCGCGTGCTCTTCCAGATGAGGAACAGGCCGCCGCCGAGCAGGATCAGGTCGCGGCCGGACAGCGCGAACCCGAAGAGCGCGAGGAACGGGGCCGTGAGTTTCACCATCCACGCCAGGCTGCACAGCAGCAGGATGCGGGTGATGAGCGCCAGCATCAGGCCGGTCTGCCGGGCCTTGGCCTGCTGGTCGGCCGGCAGCTTGCCGGCGAGGATCGAGATGAAGATGATGTTGTCGATGCCGAGCACGATCTCGAGCGCCGTCAGCGTCACGAGGCTGATCCAGATTTGCGGGTCGGTGATCCAGTTCATGCCGGCAGCAAGCCCGCCCGTCCGTCCGAGGTCAACGTCCCGCGGGGTGGAAAATCGCGCCTAGTTTCAAGGCGGTGCGTTCACGGCGCCAAGCCCGCAAAGGCCAGGCCGAACTTGAGCCAGAAGGGGATCGTGAACAGCGCCAGCGCCGTCGTGCCGAGGATGATCTGCACCGCCACCAGCGGCTGCCCGCCGTAGACGCGGGCCACGATGATCGAGACCACCGCCGAGGGCATCGCCGCTTGGACCACCAGCACCCGCTTCAGCTCCACCGGACACGGCAGGTAGCGGGCGGCGAGCAGGAACACCCAGGGCAGCACCACCAGACGCAGCAGCCAGGCCGTGAGCGTCACCCGCGGGTTCACCAGTTGCTTCGGGTCGTCGAGGTGCGGCTGGATACTCACGCCGGTCATGAGCAAGCCGAGCGGAATCGCGCAGGCGGCCAGCACGTGCACAAAGCTCATCACGGCCGCCGGCACCTGGGCCGCTACGCCGGTGAGATTGGCCGCCACGGCAAGCAGCAGGGACACCACGGGGGCGTTGATCAGTTTTCGCCAGCCCGCCCGCGGGGAGAGCCCCGTCACGACGAGAATGCCCCCGGTCCAAATAGCCGCTTCCACGCCGACGTTGTGCACCAGCAGCACCGCCCGGCTTTCCGGGCCGAACATGGCATCCATCAGGGGCAGCGGCAGGTAACCATAGTTGGTCAGGCCCACTGCCAGCGCGAACGTGCGCAACCCGTGGCCGATGGTCAGGCCGAGTGTGCGCGCCACATACCAGCCGATCGCCATCGAGCACAAGGTCAGGCCGAAGCCGAGCAGCGGCGGCAGCAACAGATTGCCCGGCGTGCGCAACCCGGGGTTGGTCGCCACCGATTCGAAGATGAGGCACGGGGTGGTGATCTTCACCACCAGGTTGAACAGGCTTTCCTCGGCCGCTTCGGTGATTAACTGCGTGCGTCGCAACAAGGCGCCGAGCACGATCAACGCGAATACCGGCAGGATCGTCAGGAAGAGCTGGCCGTAGGACATCATGCCGCCGGCCTCCCCGCCATTGCCCGGCCCGCAATCCAGCCTCCGGTCCAGGCCGCCTGGAAATTAAATCCGCCGGTGATGCCGTCCACGTCGATGACCTCGCCGGCAAAGTGCAACCCCGGCACGAGCCGGCTTTCCATGGTCTTGAAATCCACCTCGCTCAACCGCACGCCGCCGCACGTCACGAATTCCTCCTTGAACATGCTCTTGCCGGTCACGGTGAACTCCCCCTCGCCCACCTGCGCCGCCAGCGCCCGCAACGCGGCGCCCGGCACCGTCGCCCAGGTCGTATCCGGCTTCAACCCCGCCGCCGGCAGCAGCTTTTCCCAGAGTCGCAACGGCAGCCCGACCGGGCACCAGGTGCGCAGTTGCTTCCTGGGATTGGCTGCGCGGGCACTTTCCAGTTCGGCGCGCAGGGTCTCGGGATTGAAGGCCGGCGCCCAGTTGACCAGCAGGGTGAACTGGTAGTCGCAATCATGCAGGATGCGCGCCCCCCAGGCCGACAGTTTGAGCACCGCCGGCCCGCTCAGGCCCCAGTGGGTGACGAGCAGCGGCCCGCGCTCCTTCAGCGCTGTGCCGCGCACCGCCGTGACCGCTTCGTTGACGGAAATGCCGGCCAGCTCCTTCAACCGCGGATCCTCGATGTGGAAGGTGAAGAGCGATGGCACGGGCGGCTCGATTGTGTGCCCCAGCCGCGCGGCGATCTCGAGGCCGGCGTTGGATTTGTTGCCGCCAGTCGCCAGCATGAGCCGGTCGCAATCGACCGTTTCGCCGTTTGTGAGCGTGATCTGGAAACCGCGGGTGGTTTTCACGGCCGCGGTCAGGCCGGTGCGCAGCACCAACCGCACGCCGGCTTTGGTCGCGGCATTTTGCAGGCAG
>JANYAM010000274.1 GCA_025361365.1 Opitutus sp.
TCGCGGCCATCCAGAGGGTCGGGCTGAACGGCATGAAGAACAGCGCCACGCTACAGAGGATCGCGCCGACGAGGAAATATGGCGTGCGGCGGCCCCAGCGCGTGAGCGTGCGGTCGCTCATGGCGCCGATGATGGGCTGGATGATCAGCCCGGTCATGGGCCCGGCCAGCCAAAGGTAGGGCAGCGACGCCTCGTCCGCCCCCAGGTAGCGATAGAGCGGGCTCATGTTGCCCTGCTGGAGGCCGAAGGAATACTGGAGACCAAAGAACCCGAAGTTCATGTTCAGGATCTGGCCGAAGGTGAGGCGGGGTTTCATGGGGCGGTTCGCGGGGGCGAAAGGGTGGCGCCGACTGTCCCCAGCATGGAGCCGGAGAGGAAGTCTGCCCACCCGGAAAATTCAGCGAAAGTCAGCACGGGCGGATTTTCCGAGTGCAAACGGACGCCGGGCGGGCAAAATGGCGGCAGTCCACCCCACCCCATGATTTCGTTCCTGCCCGCCCGCCAGGGCGCCCGCGTTGATGCCCGGCGTCTCTTCATCGAGACGTTCCGCCGGCAGGTGGCCTTGCTGGAATCAGGCCGGGCGCGAATTCGTATCCCGGAGACCCGGCACGCCTTCGAGCGTCACCCGCGGATGCAGTATCATTTCAAGCCCGAACTCTTCATCCAGACCGGAGGCGAGACGGAGTTTTTCTTCCCCGACCAGCAATTTGTGCTCGGGGCGGGCGAGATCTGCGTGATGCCCAAGGGCGTGCCGCACGGCGAGCGCGTGCGCAGCACTGGCGGGAAGACCTTCGAGAACGTCGTGGTGTGCTATTACAACGAGACAGTGGCCGTTCATGTGGCGCACGAGTCGCCGCCGGGCCACCCGATCGTGGATGACATCCATTTCTACACCACCGCCCTCTTTCCCGAGCTGGTGGAATACCTGAACCGCGCGGGCGAGCTGCGCTTTCGCGATCACGCCGCCTGCGCCACGGCGATCAAGGGCCTGTTGCTGGCGGAACTGTCGCTGTTGTTGGCGCTGGTCGAGGAGCAGGACGCGGCGCGCTATACCGAGTCGGAAAAGATTTTTCGCTGCCAATGGCTCATGCGCAACAACCTCCACGATCCCGATCTCAGCGTGGAGACCCTCGCGGCGGAGCTGCGCTGCTCGCCCGGGCATCTGTCGAAGCTCTTCCATCGCGAAACCGGCGAACGACTCGTCGAGTATCTGACGCGGATCCGGCTGGCCAACGCGGTCGATGCCATCCGGCACACGCCGCTCAGCGTGAAGGAAGTGGCGGCGGCCTGCGGGTTCAACGACCCCAACTACTTCACGCGCGTGTTCCGCAAGGTCACGGGTCGCTCCCCCGTCCAATATCGCGCCGAACTCCACCACACGGCGTCACAACTCGAGCGCGAGCCGAAGGCGGTGTTTTTCGACCACGAAGAGCATGACTTCGGCCTGCGGCCGGAAGTGATGGCGAAAGCCCAGGTGAAGGTAACGTCGTCGTGAGGCCCGGCTACCAGGCCAAGCGAAAATCCCCGTAGTCAGGTTGCGCCCCGTCGCGGCTGGCGACAAAGCCGCCGAGCGCGCAGGCGGCGCGCAGAAGACGGGACCAGGCGAGTTCCGGATAGCGCAGACGTCCGGCGACCAACGCAGCGGTGAACGCATCGCCGGCTCCGATGGTGTCGCGGACGATGATGGACGGCGCCTCCACCTGGCACCAGAGCGAGCCGGCGCGCAGGCCGGCGCCTTCGCCACCCAGCGTGAGGCAAATCGCGGCGTCCGGATAGCTGGCGCTGAGTTCCGCAGCCATCCCGCGCCAGTCGGTGTCGATTTGCGGCCGCCGGCAGAGGCGGCGGGCCTCGTCGGCATTGAGCTTAAGTAAGTGCGCCCGCCGGATAAACGGTGCCAGCAGGGCAAGATCGTCGAAAGGCGGGCGCAAGTTGAGATCGCACACGACCCAAGCCTTGGGGAAGGCATCCAAGAGTCGGCCCAAGGCGCCGCGATTGACCGGGCTGCGTAGCGCAACAGTGCCGAACACCACGGCGGCGGGCGGGGGTTGATTGAGCACGGCGTCCACCGCGATGTCGTCCCAAGCCACGGGCTGGTGGATTTCAAAGCGGGCCTGTCCGGCCTCGTCGAGCCGCACGGCTGCCGTGCCCGTAGGCAGGCGGAAGTGACGGCCAAGCGCGCTTGTCGCCACGCCGGCGGTTACTGCGCGGGCGAGCGCCTCGTCCCCGGCGTCGTCGAGACCCACGGAAGAAACGAGCTGCGCCGCGCAGCCGTTGCGCACCAGATGGTAGGCGACGTTGAAAGGCGCACCACCGAGAAAGCGACCGCCTGGCAGCAGGTCCCACAGGATTTCGCCAAAACAAAGCACCTGTGGCATGACCCCATGCGGCAACTAGGCCGCCGGCGAATACACGAAAACTGAATCCACGGAAAAGCACACCGTGCCTCCGCTCACCGTGCTGCAGGTGATAAGGGCGGTCCGAGCCGCCAGATCGACGGCCAGCACAGCCCGGTGGGAGCCGGCGCGCCATTCGAGCACCAAGTCGCGAGGGGATGAGGCGCCGATGGCAAACTCGCCGGCGAAAGCCGGGTGCATGCTGCGGAAGCGAATGAGTCCGAGCAACGCCTGCACGACCGGCCGGCCGAGGGCGGAGGAAAGTTCGGCGGGAGAGTAGCGGTGCCGGTTGATGTCGCGGCCGATCTTGGTGCGGGCCAACAGATCCATGTCGTTATGCCCCGCGAGCAGGCCCATATAGTAGACTTGCGGCACGCCAGGCGCGAAGAACTGGATGGCGCGTGCGAGCAGATAGGCCCGGTCGTCGCGGCCCAGCGCGTCGTAGTAGGTGCAGTTAACCTGATACAGATCGAGATTGTTGGCCGCGGCGCCCGTGGCTTGCCGGCTCTGGCCGGCGCTGTTGGCGTGGATGGTTTCCACGAGGGCGTCGAGTTCGGGCGGCGGGATCAGACCCGGGCGACCGGCCCGGTCGGCGCCGACGTCGACGATACCGATACCGTCGTGCGTATCGAGCACGGTGAGGCAGTTGCGCGGGCTGATGGCCAGCCAGGCCTTGAGGGCGGTGGCATCACGCTTGAACAGTGTGTGCAACACGAGCGGCGGCAGGGCGAAATCATAGACACGGTCCACATGGCGGGCGATTTCGATCTGGTCGCGATGGTGGCCGTGGATTTCGACCAGCACCTCGATGCCACGGGCGCGGGCGCGCGCGGCCAGGCCGGAGATAAAGTCGTAGGTCTCCGGGATCATGAAGCAGCTCGTGCCGGGCCGCTTGACCGCGTAGCCGGCGGCATCGAGCCGGATCATCGTGACACCGCTGCGGTTGAAGCGGTCGAGGATGGCGTCCAAGTAGGCCGCGCCCTGCGGGTGGTCCACATCGATATCAATCTGTTGGGGCGTGAAGGTGGTCCAGAGCGTGCGCTGCCCCCCGTTGGCGAGGGTCATCTCGGTGAAAGGCAGGCCCGGCCGCGGGCGGAAGATGGTCTGGAGATCGCCCTCGGTCGCACCCTGCGGGAACACCCGCTCACGGGTGAGGAACAGGCCGGCATAAGGCGAGCGATCGCCCCGGGCCGAGAAATCCCGAAATTGCGGCGAATCGGCCGATAGGTGATTGACGATCAGGTCGGCCATCACCGGGACATCGGCACTGAGCGCCGTCACGTCGTTCCAGTCGCCGAGGCGCGGGTCGACCAAGGTGTGGTCAATCGGGTCGAACCCGGCGTCGGCACCGTCGATCGCATGGTAGAACGGCAGCAGGTGCACGCCGCCGAAGAGCCCGCCGAGCGGACCGCAAAGCAGCGCATGGAGGTCGCGGAGGCCGCCGCCGCCGAGTCGGTCGACATAGGTGATGAGCTGGACTTGATTGTTCAAATTACGACGGCCAGCCGGCCAATTAGTTCGTCAAAGCGGTGCGCAGACGAAACGCATGGGACGCTCAGTTGCACGGATAGGGGCCGTGCGTGGCGATGACGGTGTCCGTTTCGTCCGAATTATCCAGAACTTGCACCCGAAAGGACTCTCCATCCTCCGGCACGCGGATCACCACATGGCCGTTCAGGCTCTTAAGCTGCGTCAAATCGCGGGTGGCGATGAGGTTCTCCTCCTTCACGGCCGTGGAAAAAACATCCCGTTTCCCGTCATAGAGCGAGGAACTCAGCATATTGTAGAGCGGGCGGATGGTGGGATGAGCCGAGTCCCAACCCTGGATGACAAATACCCGCGGGCGCAGCGCACGCACGCAGTCGGGTGACATGCTGTCCACATAGCCGTGGTGGTTGGCCACGGCAACGCTCACCGGACCGGCGGCACGCGCCACGGGCGTGGCGATATCCATCCAGGCCGGCGGATCATACCAGCCGACCACGTCGTTCGGCAGATCGCCTCCCGTGTAGTAACTAAAACGCCCGTGTTGGATGCGAATGGCGGTCGAGCACATGTTTTCCGTCGGGTGGCGAGTCGGATCGAGTGAACTGGTTTCCGGGAAAAGTTTGACGGTGTCATCACCCCGGCCGGTCCAGACCTCGCCGTTCGCGGCCAGGTTGCGGATATTGAATCCCGGGAATTTTGCTGGATGTCGCGCCAGGCCCAGTTGATTGCTCGCACCCGGAATAAACCGTTCCACCGCCTGGTCATGTTGCCCGCGATGGGTGATATATTTCCGGTAATTCTCGAAGGTCAGCTGGTCTTTGGCCTGCGCGGCAAAAGACGCAGGGGCTGGATAGGAATAATCGGGATAGGCCCGATCCACCAACTTGCGGATCGGCACATGCTCGGCCAAGTCCATGAGGCCGGTGAGGGCATAGTTCCCCTGCGCGGAATTTGGCAGATCGGGTATCCACTGGCCGATGTGATCAGCATGCAGATGGCTGACCAGAAAGTGGTCGATCTCCGTTGCGCCGGCGCCGCGGATATGTCGTTGCACATACCGTGCGACCCACTCACCCGGTCGACGGGAGCCATCGGGTTTCGGGGCGATGGTGTATTTGAGCGAGTCGTAAATGGCACCGGCATCGACCATCAAGGTCGTTCCGTCGGGACAGATGGCCAGCATCGCACTGCCCCGCCCGGTGGCGATATGATGAAGATCGAGGCAACCGGGCGACCAAGGGGAATAAGCCACCCCCGACGACTGCGTAGCCGGGCCCGCCGAGGCGGCCCGGGCAGAAGCCGGACGGATGAGCGCGCCCGCCGCCGCGAGGGTCGCAACGTCGCCGAAAAACTGGCGTCGAGATAATTTTTTGCCGCTCATGTTCACAGCCCAATCGCGAATGCGTGACTCTCGCGAAACCAGCTGTCGCAGACCAGCTAGTTTCGGAGGAATCCCGGAGTCGACTCAGAACCTATAGGTCACCACGGAACGAAAGCTGCGGCCAAAAATCGGCCGACCATAGATCGCCTCCCGCGTGCCTTGGCCCACGAGTTGGTCGACCCGTCCGTTACCTTCGGTCAGGCCAGCGGAGTTGGTGAGATTGGAACCGACCAACTGGAGACTGAAGCGTTCGCTGAAATGGAAGGTGGCGCCGGCATCAACCGTGGAAAAAGCCGGAAGGGCGGTCTTGTTTGCGCTGTCGACAAAGCGGGCACCTGAGTAACTGTAGGCCGCATAGAGCTCCGTCGCGCATCCGCCCAGATTGAAGAGTATTTTGGGTTGGATATTCGCCAACACCTTGGGAATACGGCGAACCTGATTGCCGGAAGCCGCGACCGGGGTATTGGTTCGCGTGTCGATCAAGCTGGAGTAGATGGGGTCCTGCCACGTGGCATTGGCCGTCAACTCGAAGTTTGGCGCGGGCATCCACGTGGTCTCCAACTCCGTGCCATAGGTTCTTGTTTTTCCAAGGAAAGGAATGGTCTGAAACACGCCGTTCGCGTCCGGGATGGCGATGTTCTCAGCCAGGGGAGAGAATTTATTCCAAAAGACCGAAGCGAAGAAGGACAAACTGCGGGTCCTCAGCTTGGCGCCCAATTCAGCCTCATGGATATCGACCACCGGGGTCGTCGCCCGTTGATAAATGTTGCTTAGGTTGGGCGTGCGGAAGGTGTCGGTATAGCGCCCGAACACCCCCAAGGAATCGGTCACATCCAGGTTGGCTCCGAGGGTCCAGGCCTTCGTATGATAGCTGGTCGTAATGTTCTGAACCTGTCCCGACGCGCCACCCACATTGTCATCCGCCAACGTGGTTGCGTCGCCCAGGTTCTGGGTGGTGCGCAGAAGGGCGTAGCCCCGGTCGGTCTCGTTGTGAAGGCGAAGGCCTGCATCAACGCGCAGGGCCTTGGTGACCTGCCAGGTATCCGACACATAGGGCGCCACCATCCGGCCATCGACTTGGCCGCCGGGATTGCCGTTGGTCCCATATTGCACGAAACCATTTTCCGTGACGGATCCGACGGTATTGCCGTTTGCATCCAAGGCGATGATGTCCAGGGCGCGCGGGCGGTTATGGAGTTCCACCAAATTGGTGTTCTGGTAGATGAGTTGGTTGAAAGAGTAGTCGCTCAGATAGACGCCCGCCGCCAATTCGTGGCGCCCCACCCCGGAGCCGAACGTCTTGGTCACGCGGGCGTCATCGAGAAGATTGGACATGGAGGTCTCCATATTCCACCAACCCATGCGAATGACCAGGCCACCAGTGGTTGCCGGGTCGAAGGTGATGCGCGTGCCATTGGTGTTGCGCGAGTTGGCGAGCACATATTGGGCGCTGGTGACAGCCGGACCGAAGGCGGCCTGGGCTCGGGCGAGCTGTTGCGCGAGGAAGACCGCGGCGTCATCCGGAGCCGTGGTGGAGAAGAGAGCATTGAAACGCACATCACCGTCGACCACCCGGAAATGGTTGGAGAACCGCCAGCCATCCCCGAATTTGATTTCCGCGATCACCCCGGCGGTGCGCACGCTGGGGTGGATGCCATCAGCCATGTCCCGATTCATCACGGTTCCCGCCGGAGTGCCGTTCAGGGTGCGGATGCGGGCGAATCTGAAATCACTGGACGTGAGCGTTCCGGTGTGCGGGTCGATCAAGTTTGCCAGGGAAACGGAAGGGTTCCGCGGATCTGCCAGCGGGATCGGAAGGGTGAATATAGTCCGGTCATTCAGGTCCTTGACATAAACAGTCAAGGAGCCATCAGCCAGTTTCTGGGTGAGGCTGAGCCGGAACTGCCCTCCCTTGTTGCCCGTAAACCCGGGATTCCGCTGCCCATCGTCCACTCGATAAAAGCCGCCGAAACTGCCGGTCAGGTCTCCGGCAATCGGCCCTGAGATCACACCATCCCACCGCACCTGACCGTAATCGGAGACCGTGAGCCTGGCGAGTCCTTCGCGGGTGGTTCCGCCCTTCTTGGTAATGAAATTAATGTTAGCGCCCGGTGAATTAGACGAAAAGATTGAGGAGGTGCTGCCGCGAACGGCTTCGACACCCTCAATGGTGGCGTCGACGCGTAGAAGCTCGTCCGCATTGAGGAAGTCCTGCTGTTGTTCTTGGAAGTTGGGCAGGCCATCTTCAAAGAAGCCCACAAAACGAAAATTGCTCGAAGGCAACCCGCGCACCGCCAGATTATTTCCGCTTTCGCCACCCGAAGCCTCGGTCCAGAAACCCGGGAGCCGGCGAACCAAGTCGACGGGGCTTTGGGGTGCGAGCCGTTCGATTTTCTGTGCTGACATCGTGGAGACTGAGAACGCGCTGTCGAATTTACGGACAGCGCTGGCCGAGCCGGTTACGATAAACTCATTTAGCTGCAGCGCATCAGAAGCCGAGGGATTGGCTGGCTTTGCCGGCGCTTCCTGTGTCCAGGCGTTTGGAATCAACAGGGGCAAAAGCGCAACGAGAATTGCGGCAGAAAGACGGGGCAACGGTTTGGGTTTATTGGAGGTTGGGTTCATGGCTGGGGTTGGGGTCAAGCGGCGAGGAAGGCCGGTTACCGTCAGCAAGCAAAAGCAATGAGCCGGAGTCGAGAGGAGGGGCCAGCACTTAACGGGCATGAGCGGGAAAAATCTGCCCGATCGGCCTGCTGGTGCGCAGTCAGCGCTTCAGCTTCGCCTGGAGCTTCTTCACTTCCGGACTGATGGCGGCACAGCCCTCACCGCCGCAGCCCACATTCTTTTTCCGGGCCAGCGCACGCCAGACGAACCACGCGACGGTCACGGCGACGATGGCGAGGGCGATGATGGTTTGGACGGAAGAAGACATAATTCACTTTAACGCAGAGGAGTGGGAAGTTTGGGTGGGCAAAATCTCTGTGGGCTCTGTGTTAAAACTAGTAACCCAGCGCGCGGCCGGTCTGGTAGATAATGAAGCACACGACCCATGCGGTGCCGGTCATATAGGCGATTTGGAAGAGCGGCCATTTCCAGCCATTGGTTTCGCGCTTCACGACGGCGACGGTGCTCATGCATTGCATCGCGAAAACATAATACACCATCAGCACAAGGCAAACGAGCGGGGTGAACAGCGGCGCCCCTGTCGGCCAGTGGGCGGCGCGCAGGGCTCCGCGCAGCGGCGTGACATCGGCGTTCTTGCCACCCTCGATATGCTCGACGCCAAAGATGACGCCCATCGAGCTGACAAAGACCTCGCGCGCCGCGAACGAGGTGATGAGCCCGATGCCGACGCGCCAGTCGAAGCCCAGCGGCTTAATGGCCGGCTCGAGCAGGTGGCCGGCCCGGCCGGCGAAACTGTGGGCGATTTGCTCGGTGGCAGTCGCGGCGGGGTCCGGGTGCTTCGGGTAGGTGGTGAGGAACCAGAGCACGATCGAGATCGCGAGGATGATGGTGCCGGCGTTCTTGAGGAACAGCCATCCCCGCTCGAACATGTGGCGCAGGATTTCCTTGAGGCGCGGCGGCTGGTAGGGCGGCAGCTCCATGATCATGTGCGGCGGTGTGCTCTTGAATAACGTCTTCTTGAACAGCCAGGCGAAACCGAAGGCGCCGAGCGTGCCGAGTGCATACATCAGCAGCATGAGCCCGGCCTTGGTCGCCGCCGGCACGGTCTCGCTGGGCAGCAGCGTGGCGATCATCAGCAGGTAAACAGGCAGGCGCGCCGAGCAGCTCATGAGCGGGGCGACGAGGATGGTGACGAGCCGGTCCTTGGCGTTCTCGATGGTGCGCGTGGCCATGATGCCCGGGATGGCGCAGGCATAGGAGCCGAGCAGCGGGATGAATGAGCGGCCGTTGAGCCCGACCTTGCTCATCGGCCGGTCCATGATGAACGCGGCGCGCGCCATGTAGCCGGTGCTCTCCAGCAGGCCGACGAAGAAAAACAGGATGAGGATCTGCGGCAGGAACACCACGATGCCCCCCACCCCGCCGATGACGCCGTCGGTCAGCAGATCCCGCAGGTCGCCGGGGCCCATGGCGCCCTTCACCCAGCCGCCAAACGTGGCAACATGGTTGTCGATCCAGTTCATCGGGTATTCGGCGAGGGAGAAAATCGAGAAGAACAGCGCCACCATGATGACGCCGAAGACGGCCCAGCCCCAGATGGAATGGCAGAGCACGGCATCAATGCGGTCGGACAGCGACGGGCCCTGGTCGCGGTGGCGCAGGATGGCGTCGCGGCAGAGCCCGCCGATGGCATCGTAGCGGCTGCGGATCAGCGTGGCGGACCAATCGGTCCCCTCGCCGGCCCAACGGGTGCGCCACTGTTCAAGGACCTCATGGGTGCGGCCGCTCAGCGGTCGGGAGCCCGCGACGCGCACCGTATCGAAATCGGTCAGCAGCAACAGCGCTTCGGCGCGGGCGATGAGGGGCGAGCGGCGGTCGTTCTCGGTGAGCGAGGCCTGGATCTCGGCGACCGCGGAAGCCACCGGCACGGGCACGTCCCAGCGGTGGCGAGCCAGCGGCAGCTCGATGCGGCTCATGGCGAGCTTCAGCTCGACCAGGCCCTTGCCATGGACCGCCGCGCACGGGATCACCGGCACGCCGAGGGAACGCTCGAGGGCGGCGGGGTCCAGTTTCACGCCCGCGTCGGCAAGCATGTCCATCATGTTGAGCGCGATGATGACGGGCCGGCCGAGATCGAGAATCTGGTGGACGAGGTAGAGGTTGCGCTCGAGGTTGGCCGCGTCGACGACGCAGATGATACGGTCGGGCTGCGGCACGTCCTCGCGGCGGCCGAG
>JANYAM010000284.1 GCA_025361365.1 Opitutus sp.
GCGGCCGGGCATGTCGCAGCGGGAGAAATCGATCCATCGCTCCGCCACCTTCATCTTGCTGTTGCGAAACTCCGCCGGCAGCCCGAACCGGCCCCAGGCGCATGGCACCTTGTGGCGCTTTGACCGGGTGCGCAGGTAGTCGAGGTCGAACTTGAAGATGTTGTGGCCCTCGACGACGTCGGGATCCAGCTCGCGGAGCGTGTCATTAAACGCCATCAGCAGTCGTTTCTCGCCGGCGTCAGTCTCCTCGTCCAGCGTCAGCAGCTCGCGGTGCACACCGCATTGCAGGCCGATGGCGAGCACGCGGTCGCCGGGTTTCTTCGCGTCGCTGAACGAACCGGGATCCGCCGCACCCGTTTCGATGTCGAGCTGGCAGCGCCGCAAGTCGGCGAACTTCAGATCGGCATACAGGCGTGCCCGTTGCTGCAGCAGCCACTGGCTCTCATAGGGCTTGAGCACATCGATCGCCGCGCCCTCGCGCACGGCCTTGAAGAATACCTCGAAGGCCGCGAGCGACTCGGCGTGCGCCAGCCAGTGAAAGGTCCCCTCGCCCTTCAGCCGCTCGAAGCTGACGCCGTCGTGGGGCGTTTCCGTCCCGAGCCAGGCAAACGGCTTGAAAACTTCCCGGCGCTCCTCGCGCCCACCGGCGGGCGTCGCGTAGCACCCGTGCACCTGGCCGGCGTCATCGATCCAGAGCCCGCAGAGGGTATCGCTCATGGCGCGCCGGCCGCGCTCAGAAGGGCTTGAAGAGCACCATGACCAGCGCCACCGCAATAAGCACGAGGGCCGTCAGGCTCAGCGCCCCGCGCAGGTGCGGCCGGCGGTAGGCCACCCCCGCCAGCGCGGCGAGCCCCAGCCAGCAGAAAAACTTCACCAGCACCCAGCCGGTGACGAAGGGAATCTTGTTGAGGGCCAGCAGGGCGAAGCCGCTGCCCAGCATCAGGAGCGCCGTGATGCCCGTGATCATCAGGGTGCTCCGGCGATTCTCCGGCGCCGGGTTGGCGAACGCCATGAAGGTATGCGCCGTCAGCACAATCAGGGAAAGCAGGTGCAGGAGGAGGTAGTAAGGCAGTCTTTCCATGGTGTTGGGTTGAAAAATAGTGACACCCCATATGTGCCGTGCGCCCCGGGGCTCATGTCCTTTTTAAGTTAAAGGTGGGCACCACCCGACGGACCTTCTGCCTTCCGGTTTACGGCCTGGCATCAGCCCGCCTGTCAGCGGCTCCCAAATTATAGCAAAGGCAAAGAGCGTTGTGTGGAGCACCTCGAACACTACAGGGTGTCGGGGAGGAAGCTACCTCACTCCCTGCTCCCGTCAAGGCCCGGGAGCGGAAACCTGAAACTTGAAACCTGAGACCTGAAATAAGACCCACCTCGGTCCGGCCCTCAGGTTTCAGGTCTCAGGTTTCTGCCTTTAGGCCTCTGCCGCCGTCGGGTCGAGGTGTTCGAGGGTGATCTTCTGTACCTGGTCGAGGAAGGTGTAGGCGGCGAACGGCACCCGCACCTCATCGGCGATGGCCTCGGGCGGCACGTCCTCGTCCTCCAGCAGATCGGCGGGTATGCCTTGCAGCCAGTGGGTCAGGATCTGGATGCGGAGCGCCGAGCAACCGCGCAGTAGCGACTCGCTGTTGTGGGAGTCGATCGCGATGGTGCCTTCGGAGAAGAATTCGGAGCCGAACAGGCCGAGCAGCTCGCGCACGTCGCTGTTCTGCCCGGCGAGCAGCTCCCCGGTCCAGGTCTCGTTGAACTCGCTGTCGTCCTCGGGAAAGGTCGCGCGGATCGCGAGGTTCTGGCGCAGGTCGTCCGCGGCCTGCTTGATGATGTCGAGCAATGGCGCCACGGCGCTGATGTTCAGCTTGATCTCAACCCGCTTCATTTGTTTCTCCGCCATCAGGTGGGCTCGGTGGCCTGGACGACGGCGGTCAGGTGCCATTGTTGCAGAGCGAAAACATACGCCTCGGCCTGCTCGCGCGTGCCCGACCACAACACGGAACGGCCTTTTTCGTGAACCTCGAGCATGTGCTTGCGGGCCCGCTCCTCGGCGAAGCCGAAGACCCGGCGGAGCACCATGACCACATACGACATCCGGTTGACCGGGTCGTTGAGCACCACGACGCGCCAGACATCGGTCAGCCGCGGCTGCGGCACCGG
>JANYAM010000063.1 GCA_025361365.1 Opitutus sp.
GCCGAGCGCGGTGGCGGAATTCGTCCACTGATAGATCTGCCACGCGATGGCGACGCTCATGGCCTGGCGGCCCGTGTTGGAGAGAAAAAAGCCGACGAGATAGCGCGAATAGCCCGGATGGCGCATCGCGGCGTAGGGATCACGCTTGCCGGTGCTCATAGCACGGAGCCCGTCGCCACCGCACGCGGGAAGGGATGGCTGGTCTGGGCCTGCGAGACCGGCAGGTAAATCTGGAAGGTCGAGCCCCGTCCAGCGGTGCTCGTGACCTGGAGCGCGCCCTGGTGCGTGCGCACGATGCCCAGGACCGCGGCCAGCCCTAGGCCGCGGCCGGTAAACTTGGTGGTGAAGAAGGGGTCGAAAATCCGTGCGAGCACTTCCGGGGGCATGCCGCAACCGGTGTCGGAGATTTCCATGCAGACGTATTCGCCCGGCGCGAGCTCCGTGACCGGCCCGGAATCCGCGGCGCCGGGCCGGGGTAGGGTCACCACCGTGGTGGCCAGGCGGATGGTGCCAGCGTTGCTTTCACCGAGGGCTTCGGAGGCGTTGATCACCAGGTTCATGATGATCTGGCGGAGCGGGGAAGCGTCCGCCTCGATGGAAGGCAGCCGTGGGGTCAGGGCGAACTCGAGCCGCGCCTGCTTGCTGATGGAAAGCTCCAGCAGCCGGGTGGTCTCGGTGATGAGGTCGTTGAGGTTCAGCCGGGTGAGGGAGAAGCTGCCCTTGCCGGCATAGGCCAGCAACTGCCGGCAAAGCTCGGCGGCGCGGTGGGCCGCGGTGATGATGCTCTCCAAGCGGGCGGCGTTAGCGCGCGTCTCGGCGGCTTCCAAGCGGGCGAGGGAAGCATTGCCCAGCACGACGCTCAGCAGGTTGTTGAAATCATGCGCGATGCCGCCGGCCAGCACGCCGAGGCTCTCGAGCTTCTGGGTCTCCTGCATCTTCTGCTCCAGCTTGTCGGCGGTTGCCTCGGCCAACTTGCGCGCCGTGATGTCGGTGTGTGTGCCGGTGATGCGCAGCGGCTTGCCGGTCGCCGGGTCGCGGGCGACGACCTTGCCGCGGTCGAGGATCCATTTCCATTCGCCGGACTTGGCGCGCATGCGGAATTCGAGCGCGAAGTGGTCGCGGCCCTGCCAAATTTCTTCTTCGTCGGCCTTGATCATCGCCTGATCGTCGGGATGGCAGAGGTCGATGAAGTCTCCGCGAGTCGGACCCACCTCCGTCAAAGTGTAGCCGAGCATGCTGGCCCAACGCGGGCTGCGCTTGATCCGGTTGGCGCACACGTCCCAATCCCACAAGCCGTCCCGGCTGCCCTCGAAGACGAGCGACAGGCGCTCCTCGCTTAATTGAAGTTTTTCCGCCTGCCGGGAAACCTGTCTCAGCACGCGGCGCTGCCACACGAAGGCGAGCGCCACCAACAACGCCAGCACGGCGACCGGCAGCAAGTAGGGCCGGAGATCGGTGAACCGCAGGGTGCGAGGCTGGAGCGGACCGAGCCAGCGTTCGTATAGCCGGTCGTAGGTGCCGTCGGCGTGCACGTTGAGCAGCCCGTTGTTCAGGCTCGCGAGCAGTTCACTTTGCCCCGGTTGCACGCCGAAATGCTCGCGGTAATCAAACCCTGAGAACGGCAGTTCGCTGACGACGATATCGCGATAGCCGCGGCGCTGAATCAGATCGCGGGAGACGAGTTGCGTGGCGAGAAATACATCGCTGCGGCCTTCATGCACGGCGTCGATGGCGTCTTGCAACGTCGGGACGAAGACCAACTGCATATTCCAATTCTGGTGCTGGACGAATTGGTGCGCGCGCGAGTCCTTCGGCACCGCGAGCCGCCGACCGGCGAGATCAGTGGAGGTCCGGATCGGTGGCAAATCCTGCCGGACAAACAAGCTGCCCTGCAGCAGCGCGGTGGTGACCGAGAACCACATGAAGCTGCGCCGCTCCGGCGTATCGACGACGTTGCAGATGATGTCGATCCGGCCGGCCTTGAATCCGTCGAGCAGTTCGGTCCAGGGCAGAGCGACAAATTCGATATTTAGGCTTTGGTCGCGGGCGACAGCCTGCAGCAATTCGAAGGCAAACCCGGTTGGCCGGCCTTGGCTGTCCGCGCCGGTAAGTGGCTCGCTGTGGGTCTCCACGCCGGCGCGCAGCACCCGGGCGGGAGTGGCCGGGGATTCGCCATGCGCGAGAAGACAGCTCACCGCCAGTCCGGCGGTGATAAGCAGTCGTCGTAGCTGTGCCATGCCGAGGCGGGAGGCCTTTATCATGGTGAAGCGTGCAGCCAGAAGCAAAACGCCGTCAGGCGCAAACAAACCCTACGGCTCATTAGGGCCGACCTGAAATGTTTCTTCGGCACCGTCGGGCCTATTCCGAGGCCCGGGTGGCTTCTCCCGCCGCACTCCAGACTCAGTGCGTATAGAACGGATTATGGAGCCGCTCCTGCCGGAGTGTGGTGAGCGGACCGTGACCGCAGGCGAGCACGGTGTCCGCCGGAAGTTTGAAGATTTTCTGGCGGTTGTTGCGGAACTGATCCGCGAAATGCGTGGGACTGCCGCCCATCGACGAGGCAAAGATGGCGTCGCCCACGATGGCGAGGGGCCAAGATAGACCGGTGACGTAATACGTCGTCATACCCGGAGAGTGGCCCCAGGTGAAAAAAGTTTTGATGGCGAGTTCGCCGAGGTGGAAGTGAGCGTTTTCCTTGAAGACTTGCGCGCCGGGGAGATCGACGGGCTCGAGTTCGCTGGACCAGACTTCCGCTTTCGTCTCGGCCGCGAGGCGCGGAAGATCGGCGATGTGGTCGTCGTGCGTGTGCGTGACGAAGATACTGCGAAGAATGAGTTTCTCGGCCTGGACTGTGGCGAGAATGCCGTCGCAGTTGGCGCCGGTATCAAAGGCGGCGGCGTGCCGGGTCTTCACGTCCCATACGAGGTAGCTGTTGACCGTCATGTCCTCGAAGGCGGTGTTGAACATTGCGAAGCCGCGCGGAAAGACCGGTTGCTCGGGATACCACTGCCTGCGGGCGAGCCCGACGAGAGCCTTGCCGCCGAGACCCAGCGGGCGGGCGATGGCACGAAGCACATGCTCGCGAATCTCGCCGGCCTTTACGGCCAGAACATCCGCGAGTGACACACTGGATTGCGACGCGAGATCGCCGTCGGAAAGTTGGTGGCCGCGCTGGGCTTTGCCGATAACGTCGGTGAAATTGTCCTCTAACGGAATGCGTGGCATGTGAGGCGAACATGGGCGGAAGCCGGAGAGCAGCAAGCAGCCTTTGCACGGGAGGCCGGAGTTGACCTCGGGCGCAGGCCCCACATGCTGCGCGGCATGAAAGCGTGGAAAATCCTTTTGGGCGCGACCGGACTCGCGCTGGCGGCAACCGGATTCAGCGCCGAGGCCCTGCGGCTGACAGCCTACGAACGCGCCCAAGGCTGGCGGTTGCTCTTTGACGGCAAATCTCTCAGCGACTGGCGCGGATACCGCGAAAACAAAGTGCCGGCCAACTGGAAGGCTGTTGACGGCCATCTTGCCGGCAGCGGCGGCACACCGCTCATCGCCGAAGAGGATTACCAGGATTTCGAACTGACGTTTGAGTGGAAGGTCAACGAGGGCGGGGTCGGAGAGGTTTATTTTCACGTCAATGAAGACGGCAAAAATCCCGAAGACACCGGGCCGGTCATGCAGCTCGCGGGGCACAACGGCCCCATCGGCGGCAACGGCGGCCTGACGAGCCACTGGCACGAAGTTTCAGTGCAGTGGGATACTTGGTATCAGGCCAAAATCGTGGTCTTCGGCTACCAGGTGGAATACTGGATCAATGGCGAGAAGGTGATGACTTATCTGATCGACACCAAGGAGTGGCGAGCTGCGGTGGCTACCAGTCGCTACAAGGGGTTCCGCGATTATGCACTGCTCCGGCAGGGACGTGTCGTGCTGGCGGGTTCCGGGGTGACATTCCGCGCGATCAAGGTTCGCCCACTGTAAGCGAAAAAGGCGGCGCCTTGTGGCACCACCTTTTCACACACACACAGGGAGAAAATTATTTCGCGGTCAGTGCGGTCAGCGAGATGTTCCTTTTCTCGAGCGTGACGCCCAGCTGGCGGTCGTATTCGGCGAGAGCCTTCCGGTAGTCGGACTGGGCGCGGTATTCGCGGACTTCGAGGTCGGAAAGAATTTCCTGCTGCTGGGCGACGAAGAAGGTGTTGCCGGTGCCGGCGCGGAGGCGTTTGACTTCAGAATCGAGGGCCTGCTGTGCGAGCGCCCGGGCACGACTGGCGGTCTCGACGCGCTTTTGAGTCGTCTCAATCTGGCCGGCGGCGTTGCCGACGCGCACGACGATGTCCTGCTCGAGGCTTTGCAAGCTGGTCTCCGACTGGCGGAGCTGGAGTTTTGCCGCGCGGTAACGGCCGCGCTCGGTCGTGAAGGTGAGCGGAATCGAAACCACCGCGCCGTAACTGAAGGAGCGGAAATCCTCATCACGCACCTGCTGGCGGCTGACGCCGAACTCGGTGTCGTTGCCGCTGTAGCCATAGCTGCCGACGAGGTCGACGCGGGGCAGGAGCTGGTTGCGCTGGAGGCGAAAGTTGATGCCGCTGCGCTGCACGCTGAGCAGAGCCTGCTGATAATCGGGGCGCTTCTTCAGGGCCTCGCGAAAATCGGTGGCGGCGTCGACGACCACGACCGGGGCCGGGGCCGGTGGCTCGATCTCGAGGTGCAGCTTGAGCAGGGCGGGATTGTTTTCGTCGGTGATGAGCTGTTTGAGAAAATTTTCGGCGTCGAGCACGGCGCGCTCGGCGAAGAGGATGCCTTCCTCGCGGCTGACGAGGCGGGAGCGCGCCGACGTGACATCGTATTCGGCCATGCTGCCGATGCGGTAGCGTTTTTCGTTTTCGTCAAGCAAACCGGCCGAGAG
Organism: Opitutus sp.; assembly: GCA_025361365.1. Lineage (GTDB taxonomy): Bacteria > Verrucomicrobiota > Verrucomicrobiia > Opitutales > Opitutaceae > Lacunisphaera. The sequence continues at coordinate 4,907 of JANYAM010000063.1, forward strand.
GTCGCGCAAGCGGCGCGCGCTGCGGAGATTCGCCAGTGAAAAATTCAGGTCGTTATAGGCGAAGACGACCCGCGTGACGGTGTCCATGATCGTCCAGACGATTGGTCGCGATATTGACGGTGAAAATATTCTGCTCGTCGGAAAAAACAAACCGCCTTGCGGGGTCATGATCAGCTTGGTGCTGCCGGCAAAACTGACGAGGCCCGCGGCCATCGTCGCGAGGGCGAGGGCGGAAGTCCTGACACGCTTCAGAAACCGGGGCATATGGTCCCGCAAAATGCAGCCCGTATGCCAGCGACGGAATTAGTTATTCTCGCTGTTGTCCAGTGGGTTAACCGCTGCGGGAGGTAGG
>JANYAM010000064.1 GCA_025361365.1 Opitutus sp.
GCCGAGGCCCTCGCCCTTGGGCAGCGACTTGCCCCAACCGGCCTTCGCGGCGGCCAGGCGGACGACGCCCTTCATGCGGGTAGCATCGTAGGGCACGCCATTCTGCTGGCTCGCCGGCACCATCCGGTCCTCGCCCAGCAGCTCGAGGCGGAATTCCACCGGGTCGCGACCCGCTGCGTGGGCAAGCTCGTCGATGAAACTCTGCATCACGAACGCCAGACCGTTGCTGCCGGGGGCGCGCATCGGGCCGGTCGGGATCATCGTGGACAGGACGGTCTGATCGAGGCGGAAGTTCGGGAGGAAACGCGCGGGCAGCTCGTCGGGGCTCAGCGTCGCGCCCGAGCCGGCTTTCTCGGTGTTCTTGTAACCGAAGGTGACGAAATGATTCTGCCAGGCCGTAAGCTTGCCAGCCGCATCCACGGCGCCCTTGAGGTTGTGGTAGCCGGCGGGGCGGTGAAAAACGTCGTGCCGCATGTCGTCCTCGCGGGTCCAGGTGAGCTTCACCGGCGCGCCGTGGGTGCGGAGGGCGATGGCCGCGGCCTCGACCATGTAGTCGTTGGCCAGGCGCCGGCCGAAACCGCCGCCGGCCCGCACGAGGTTTACCTTCAGCTTGTCCTTGGAAATTTTGAGCGTGTCGGAGACCAGTTGCTGGCCGGGCCCGGGAGTCTGGGAGGTGGTCCAGAGTTCGATGCCGTCATCCTTCGCCCACGCCGTGCAACCTTGCGGCTCGAGGGTGGCGTGGTTGAGGAACGGATAATAGTAGGCGGCTTCGATGACCTTGCCGCCGGCGAATGCGGCCTCGACATCACCGTCGTTGCGGACGCGTTTGCCGCCGGCCTTCGCTGCCGCCGCAGCCGCGGCGTGCTGGTCGGCCGTGCTGTGACCCGCGCCGGTGCTCTCGTCCCACACCACCTGCAGCTGGCGCTTGGCGGAGAAGGCGGCCCACGTCGAGTCGGCGACGATGGCGATGCCCGGCGCGAGACCGCTGACATTCTCGGTGCCGTCGAGCACGAAGGCATCGCGCACTCCCGGCAGGCCCTTGATGCGGTCGAGATTGGCGCTGACCACCTTGCCGCCGTAGACGGGGCATTTCTCGTAGGCGGCGTAGACCATGCCCGGCAGGCGCTGGTCGATGCCGAACAAGGCCTGGCCGGTGACGATGGCAGGATTATCCACACCGCCGACGCGGTTGCCGAGCACCTTGAAGTCGTCCTCGCTCTTCAGCTTGATGTTCCGCTCGTCGGGGACCGGCAGCGTCGCGGCCTTGGTGGCGAGTTCGCCGTAGGAAAGACTGCGGCCCGTGGCGGCGTGGATGACGCGGCCGTTGGCGGTCGTTAGTTCATTGGCCCGGACGCCCCAGATCTGGGCAGCAGCCTCGACCAACATGGCGCGGGCGGTCGCCCCGGCCCGGCGGAGCATCATGTAGTTGTTCGGCGTCGAGCGGCTGCCGCCGGCACTCTGGCCGCCGACGTCGGGCCGCAGGGTCGCCTGCTCCACGACCACCTTCGAGAAGTCCACGTCCAGCTCCTCGGCCACGATCATGGGCAGCGAGGTTTTCACACCCTGGCCGGTCTCGGGACTCTTGGCCAGGATCGTGATGATGTTCTCGGGCGTGATCTTGATGAAGGGACCCGGCGTGAAGACCTTGGCGGTGTCGTCGAGTGCCTGCGCGGGTTGCGCCCAGGCTTCGCCGGGCAGCGCAAGGCTGAGCAGGAAGCCGCCGCCAGTCAGGGTGGTGACGCGGATGAACTCGCGGCGCGAAAGATCCGTTGAGGGTGCGTTCATTTGGCCCCTCCCTTGTGCAACATGCCGGCGGCGTCCTTGACGGCTTCGCGGATGCGCAGGTAGGTGCCGCAGCGGCAGAGGTTACCCGCCATCGCGCCGTCGATCTCGTCCTCAGTGGGCGTCGGGTTGTTTTTCAGGAAGGCGGCAGCGGTCATGATCTGGCCGGCCTGGCAGTAGCCGCACTGGGGCACATCATGCTCGCACCAGGCCTGCTGGAGCGGATGCCGGCCGTCGGGCGACAGGCCCTCGATCGTGGTGACCGGTGCGCCGCCGACCGTGGACACGGGCATCTGGCAGGAGCGGACCGGCACACCGTTGAGATGCACGGTGCACGCGCCGCAGAGGCCCATGCCGCAACCGTATTTGGTGCCGACGAGGTTGAGATGATCGCGTAACACCCAGAGGAGCGGGGTATCAGCGGCAACGTTCACCGGGCGCGACTGCCCGTTAATTTTCAGGGTATACGCAGGCATGGAAAAGTGCCATTGATGCTGCGAAATTTCCTGCCGGCGTCAAACCCCGGTGTGGGTTGCCGGTAAGATTGCGCCTAGCCTTGGCTGCGCTTCACGACCCAGTCGACGATCGCAGCGTCATTATTTTCATTCCGCCAGACGAGGCTGAGGAATTCTGCGGGATGGATGTCGTGCTGGGTGAAGAAGGCCCGGTCGCCCCCGCAGCTATACATGAGGGAAGCGGGCAACTCACCACGGAGCTTGGCCTTGGTCTTCGGGATAAGGCGGGGCAGCCAGGTGATGCCCTTCACGGCGTCGGTCTTCGCCGGCAACGCGGCCCCGTCGATGATTTTGCCCGGAAGTTTGCCTTGCTGCACATTCAGGAAATAGTCCCGGCGCACAAGTTCGATCGCTAAGGCGCGGTCATAACCCGGTTCGCCTCCGTTGTTATGATCCTCGGCATAATCATAGAGGTTCTGGGCGGTGAGGCCGTTGGCGGCGAGAAACGCCGTCTCGGCGGCGGTGAAGTAGGTTTCAGCCCCGGTCTGGCCGGTGGCGTAGAGTTTGACGGCCTTGTCGTAGAGCGCGCGAAACCGGTCGGCGAAATCGTAGTGTTGCATGGCTGCCGTCAGGAAAGCCCGGCCCCGCGGAATTGCAACCAGCGGGCTACGAGCTGCCGGGAAAAATGAACTGCTGGCGCACGCGCACCGCCACCGGCTTCCCGCCCCGGGTCGGGGCGGTGAAACGCCATTGCGTGAGCGCGCCGACCGCGGCCTGCGAGAAAACATCGTGAGGCGATTCGACGACGACCGGCATGCGGGGCACCCCTTTTTCATCGATGTAGAAATCAACCACCACGGAGTTGCGCGGCGCGGTGGCGGCGATCCGGTGCGCGGGATTGGCGGGCGAGACCGGCGCGAGGGCCGCCGGCGGGCGGTCGAGCTCGGCGGGCTGGCAGATGACGCGGGTCAGATGGTGCGGCCGCGTGGCTTCCAGGAGCTCGATGGTATCGATCGCGGTCAGCGACACGACGCGACCCGTGGCGCGGAAGTCGAACCGGAGCGTCGTGCGCACCCCGATGGGTTCGCCGTTTTCCCGGGCGGGAGTGTATTGCCAGCGGCGGAGCACCGACACCGCCTCGTCGGCGAAGGCCCGGTTGGTGTAGCTGGCAATGAGCAAGTCGACGAGTTTGCCGGTGGCATCAACGTTCACGACAATGTCCGCCGTGCCATCCGAGACAGGGGAGAAGGCGAGGGCATTGGGGAATTGCGGCTCGACGGTCTGCTCGATAACAAGCGGGGAGTTGCCGGAAGAAACAACGGTTGGGCGGGCGGGCAGGGTGACGGCGGCGCCGAAGGCCAGCGCGGCCAGACACCACAGACGGTAGGAGGGGGAATTCATGCCAGCGGGGTGAATTGCTGACCCGCAGTTTACTCCTACTCACCGCGAAATCAAAGCGTCATCTGCCGTATTTTTCCAGCGGCGGCAGCCGGCAGGCGAACACGTTACAGGATGACAAATCGCGGCAGCGGGCTGAGTTTGCGCGAATACACGAGCAACCGGACGTGCTCGCCCGCCTCGCGCTCGAACAGGGCATGCAGCATGTCCTCGCGGCTCAACTGCGCAATGGGCACGCTTTCGATGGCGAGTATCTCCACGCCGGTGAAGAGCCCGTGCCGGGCCGCCGACCGGTCGGGCACCACCACGCCGACCCGCATCCACTCTATTTTCCCGCCGATCGTAACCTCGACATTGGTGACGACCGACAGTCCGAAATTCACCAAGCCCTTCCGTGACACCGTGAACTTGGGCAGCGCATAAACCTCACTCGCGGTCAGCTCGGTCGCGTCCGCTGAACTTCCTCTCATCCGGGCCGGAGACTCCGCCGCGCGTTGCTGATCGAAAGCGTCATCCAACGGGGTGATCTCGACTGACCGGGCCTTGTTGAGCCGGACCAGGCCCGCGGCGTTTCCTGCGGGCGGCGACTGGCAGCCCGCCAGAAGCAGCACACCGCCCAGCAGAACCGTCTCGCTCAGTTTCATGCGGGCGGCACCGTGAAATCGATGAGCCGCTTCTGCCGGTCGACCTTGTCCACCACGACCTGAACCTTGTGGCCGAGCTCAAACTTGCGCTTGGTCTTGCGGCCGATGAAGGCCGTGCCCTCGCCGTTGAGGACGTAGAAGTCGTCCTTAAGCGATGAGACCGGCACCATGCCGAAAGCCCCGGCGTCGGCGACCTCGATAAAAAAGCCGTGGTTGCGGACGTCCGTGATGATGGCGGTGAAGACGGTCTTCTTCTTTTTCGCCGCCTCGCGTTCGAAATACTCCATGAGCTTCAACTTCTGCGAGTCGCGCTCGGCCTCGGTGCTGTTGATCTCAGTGAGACTGAGATGCTCGGCAAGGTTGTCGATCTGCGCGATGCGGTAGCTGGCCGTCGGCTTGCCCTGGCTCTTGCCGAGGTAGGTGTCGAACACGCGGTGCACGACCAGGTCGGCGTAGCGGCGGATGGGCGAGGTGAAGTGCGTATAGTCGGTCTTGTTGAGGCCGTAGTGACCGTCCGGCGTGGCGCGGTAGCAGGCCTTGCGCATGGAGCGGAGCAGCTGCGTGCGGAGAATGTAGCCCTGCGGGTGGTCCTTGAGGACGGCCAGGAGCTTCACCACCTCGGCGCGATTGGCGAGATCACCGGTCTTGATGCCGAAGGTGCCAAGGAACTGGCGGAGCTCGGCCAGCTTCTCCTCGTCGGGGTCGTCGTGGACGCGGTAGAGTGAGGGCAAGTGTTGGCTGCGGGTGAGGCGGGCCACGGCCTCGTTGGCCTGCAGCATGTATTCCTCGATGAGCTGGTGGCTCTCGTCGTTGTGGATGAGTTCGATGCGGTCGGCGTAGCCTGCGGCGTCGACGAAGATTTTCGTCTCGGGCATATCGAGGTCGAGGCTGCCGCCTTGCATGCGCTCGCGGCGGAGCTTGCTGCCGATCGTCCACAGCTGACGGACCCACTTCTGCAGCTCGGCGAGTTCGTCGTCGGCCAGTTCGCTGAGGGCGCGGCCGGTCGAACCGGTCTGGTGCGCGGCGGGCAAGGGGAGCTGGCGAATCCGGTTGAGGTCGTCCTCGAACATCAGGGCGAAGGCCTGCTTGTAAGTGAGCCGCTTGCGGCTGCGGATGACGGTGTTGGCGAACTCGGTGGTCTTGAGGCGGCCGTTGGCGGCGAAGGTGAAGAGCCCGGCCTTGGTCACGCGGTCCTGGGCCTCGACGAGCGAGCACAGGCCGTTGGAGAGTTTTTCGGGCAGCATAGGCACGACCGTGCCGACGAGGTAGGTGGAGTTGCCGCGGTTCTGCGCCTCGCGGTCGAGGGCCGTGCCGGGCTTCACGTAGTAGCTGACGTCGGCGATGTGCACGCCGATGCGGATGTCGCCATTGTCGAGATACTCGATGGAGAGCGCGTCGTCGAAATCCTTGGCGTCGTCGGGATCGATGGTGAAGGTCGGAATCGCGCGGTAGTCGCGGCGGCCGGCCAGGTCGGCGGGGCCGACGACCGCGGGCAGGGCGGCCGCCTCCCGGACGACCGCCTCGGGAAACGCCGTGGTCAGGTTGTATTTGTGATAGATGGCAGCGAGCTCAGCGCGCGGCTCGAGGGCGCGGCCGAGTTTCTCGATGATGACGCCATCGGGGTTCAGGTGGCGCTCCTTCCACTCGTTGAGCTTCACGACGACCTTGTCGCCCACCGCCGGGGCGGGCTTCAACGGCGCCTTGGCCGGGTCCTGCACGATGATGTCGTGGCCGATGCGCGGATCGTCGGAGGCGACGTAGTAGTAGCTCCGGCCCTGCTGGAGTGTGCCGGTGAGTGTGGCGCTGCCGCGCTCGATGATTTTGATGACCTTGCCCGCCTGTTCACCGGGTTTGAGAAAGTGCGGCCAGTCGCGATCCTTCGGCGAGCGGAGGCGCACGACGACCTTGTCGCCCTGCAACGCCACGCCGGTGTCCTCCGCCGAGATGAAGATGGCGGGCTTGCGCGGTTCGGTGACCTTGACCTCGGGGAACACCATGGCCGAGCCCTTTTGGCGGAAGTTGATCTTGCCCGTGACGAGATCGGCCTCGCGCGGCACGCACAGGCGATCGCCCTTGATGAGGACGAGGCGGCCGGACTGGACGAGCTCGGCGACCTGCTGGTTGAACTTACGGCGATCCTTGGGGTTAAGGCGCCACTCCTTGGCGATGGCGTCGGCGGGGGCCGGGACATAGCCGCGGCGATTGAGATGGGCCAAAAGGCGGTCGGAATAACTCATAACTCGAATGACCCAGGGCGGACCGGAGTGGCTCCGGCGAATAATATAGAATGGGGCCTGGGATTTTCTAGTGGCACCGTGTGTCAGGGGCCGTAGTGTTGCAACATGCGAATTGCTCACGCGGCCAGCGAACTGTTCCCATATCTCAAAACTGGCGGGTTGGCGGATGCAGTGGCAGCCCTGACAGGGACCCTGGCCGACCGGGGGCACGAGCTGGCGGTTTTCATGCCCGGCTACCGCTCGGTGCTCGACGGTCCGCACGTTGCAGGGCTCAAACCCAGCCACAAGCTGAAGATCGAGATGGGCGAGTTGTTCCTGGCGGGCGATGTCTACACGCTGACCCCGCGGCCCGGCCTCACGCTTTATCTGGTCTGCCGCGAGGAATTCTTCGACCGCAAGCTGCCCTATTGGACCGGCGAGCGCGACTATGATGACAACGATGCCCGCTTCATCTTTTTCCAGAAGGCCGTCGTCGAGCTCCTGCGCCTGACCGACTTCAAGGCCGACATCGTGCATTGCCATGACTGGCAGACGGGCCTGCTGCCGCTTTTCCTGCGCGAGGCCGAGCGCCGCTACACCGTGACCCTCGCGCTCAAGACCGTGTTCACGATCCACAATATCGCCTACCAGGGCGTGTTCCCCCGGAAATCCTACGCGCTGACCAACCTGCCCGAGGACCTGTTAACGATCGACGGTTTGGAATACTACGACCAGATGTGCATGCTCAAGGCTGGCATCGTCTACGCCGACAAGGTCACGACCGTGAGCGCCCAGTATGCGAAGGAGATCCAGACCCCGGAGTTTGGTAACGGCATGGACGGCGTCATTGGCACGCGCCTGGACGACTTGCACGGCCTGCTCAACGGCATCGACACGGCCGTCTGGAATCCCGGGACCGACAAGAGCCTACCCGCGACCTACAGCGCTGCCGACCTGACGGGCAAGGCGAAGTGCCGCGGCCGGCTACTGAAGGAGTTTGGCTGGAGCCCGACGTTCAAGGGCCCGGTCTTCGGCATGGTCTGCCGGTTCACGCCCGCCAAGGGCCTCGACCTCGTTCTCGGGGCGAAGGAATTTTTTGCCAAGGAAAACTGTCGGCTCGTTGTGCTCGGCAGCGGTGAGAAGAAATACGAAGAGCTGCTCAGCGAGTTTGCCAAGGCTTATCCCACCAAGGTGGGGCTCTGCGTGCGGCATGACGAGGCGATGAGCCATCTGGTGGAGGCCGGATCGGATTTCTTTGTGATGCCCTCGCTCTTCGAACCGTGCGGCCTGAACCAGATGTATAGCCAGGCCTACGGCACCGTGCCGCTGGTCAGCAATGTCGGCGGGCTGGTGGACACCGTCATGGACATTGACGTGCACCCGGAGGCGGGGACGGGCATCATGTTCGCGCCGAAGCAGGAGGAATTCGACGCCGGCCTGAAACGCGCCCTGGCGCTCTCCGCCGACAAGGCGCGCTACGCCGCTACGCAGCGCCGGGCCATGCAGAAGGACTTCTCATGGACCAATGCGGTGGCGGCCTACGAACAACTTTATACCGACGCACTGTGAGGTTCGCGGGGCAGGGTTCTTTGGCGATTTGATGCGTCCTTTTCCCCGGTTGCCACGTTTTACCTAGGCCATGGCTTCCTCTTCGTTCAGTTCTGGTCCCGGTGCGACGATCATCTGGTTCCGGCAGGACCTGCGCTTGCAGGACAACCCGGCGCTGGCCGCGGCGCTGAAAAACGGCGGCGCCGTGCTGCCGGTCTATATCCTGGATCCGGCCAGCGAGACCGACTGGCCGGCCGGTGGGGCTTCGCGTTGGTGGCTGCACCATTCCCTGGCCAGCCTGGATGCGACATTGCGTGAGCGCGGCTCGCGTCTCCTGCTGGCCCAAGGCGAGAGCGGGGCGGTGCTGCGCGCGTTGTTGACGCAAACGGGGGCGACCGCGGTTTACTGGAACCGGCGCTACGAGCCGGCGAGCATTGCCGGGGACAAGGCACTCAAGGCGGACCTGACGTCCGCGGGCATCGATGCGAAGAGTTTTAACGCCTCCTTATTGTTCGAGCCACATACGGTGCAGAACAAGTCCGGCGGGCCGTTCCAAGTCTTCACTCCGTTCTGGCGGCACTGCCTGGCGCTGCCGGTGGATACGCCGGTGAAGCTGCCGGCGGGCGATTTCACGGCTCTCACGAAGTGGCCGGCGTCATTCGAGTTGGCCGACCTGAAGCTGCTGCCTACGATCAAGTGGGATACCGGCCTGGCGGCGGCGTGGGTGCCCGGCGAGGCTGCGGCGTTGAAGCGGCTGAAGCAATTCACCGCCGGCGCGATGGCGGACTATGCGGAACAGCGGAACCGGCCGGACACCGCGGGCACGTCCGCGCTGTCGCCCTATCTGCATTTCGGTGAGATCGGCCCGCGGCAGATCTGGGCGGCGGTGCGCGCGTTGTCGAAGGACAGCGGCGTGTTCCCCGCCAACCGCGGCGGGCAGGTTTTCCTGAGCGAGGTGGGATGGCGGGAGTTCGCCTATCATCTGTTGTTTCATTTTCCCCAGACCCCCGGCGAGCCGCTGCGCAAGGAGTTTGCCGCCTTTCCGTGGCGGAAGGATGCACGGCAGCTTCTCGCCTGGCAGAAGGGCCGGACGGGTTACCCGATCGTGGACGCCGGCTTGCGCCAGCTTTGGGCGACCGGCTGGATGCACAACCGCGTGCGGATGATCGTCGCCTCGTTTCTCGTGAAGCACCTGCGGATATCCTGGCAGGAAGGAGCCGCCTGGTTCTGGGACACGCTGGTGGACGCCGACCTCGCCAGCAACACGCTCGGCTGGCAATGGACGGCTGGATGCGGGGCGGATGCAGCGCCGTATTTCCGAATCTTCAATCCGTTTCTGCAGGGCGCGAAGTTCGACCCGGAGGGCAATTATGTCCGCCGCTGGGTGCCGGAACTGGCCCGGATGCCAGCGGAGTTCATTCACCTGCCGTGGGAGGCGCCGATGGATGTGCTGGCCGCAGCAGGAGTGACTCTGGGGCGCGATTATCCGCATCCGCTGGTGGACCATGGCGAGGCACGCGTGGCTGCGCTGGCGGCTTTGGAATCCATTCGCCGGTCTCGCCCGTAGCAGGGTGATGTCCATAATGCTCCGTCATCTCGTGCTGGTGCTCGGCGACCAGCTTGATCCGGATTCCGCCGCGTTCGACGGTTTTGATCCCGGCCAGGACGCGGTGTGGATGGCCGAGGTGGCGGAGGAGTCCACGCATGTATGGACGTCCAAACCGCGGATCGCGGTGTTTCTCGCGGCCATGCGGCACTGCCGCGAGGCGCTGACAAAGCGCGGGCGAACCGTCCATTATCAGGAACTCACCGCCGGCGGCCGGCGGAGTGGCCTCGCGGAGGAACTGAGCCGCACGCTCGCGCAGCGACGGCCACAGCGGCTGATCATGGTCGAGGCGGGTGACTGGCGGGTGGGCGAGTCGCTGGCCCGGGCCGCCACCGCGGCCGGTTGTCCGCTCGAAGTCCGGCCGGACCGGCATTTTTTTGCGAGCCGGGCCGATTTCGCCACGCATGCACGCGGCCGCAAACAGCTGCGGATGGAATTTTTTCTATCGGGAAATGCGCCGCCGGCATCGCGTCCTGCTCGATGCGGCCGGCGAGCCGGAGGGCGGCCAATGGAACTTCGATCACGACAACCGCGGCAGTTTCCCAGCGGGCGGTCCGGTCGGCCTGCCGCCGCCGGTGCGTTTTCCGCCCGCCCCCATCACCCGAGAGGTGCTGGAACTGGTCGACAAGATTTTCGCCGATCACCCCGGGCAGCTGGCGGCGTTCGACTGGCCGGTCACGGCCGAGGAAGCGAGCCGGGCGCTGGCGGATTTTATCGCCCACCGTTTGCCGCGCTTCGGCGAATATCAGGACGCGATGTGGAGCGGCGAGCCTTGGCTGTATCATTCGCGGCTGGCAGCGGCGATGAATCTCAAGCTGCTTGATCCCCGAACGGTCGTGGCGGCGGCCGAGGAGGCTTATCGCGCGGGCCGGGCACCGCTGGCCGCGGTGGAGGGTTTCATCCGGCAGATCCTCGGGTGGCGAGAATACGTGCGCGGGGTTTACTGGCAATACATGCCGGATTATGCCGGCCTGAACACGCTGGGCGCAACCGGGCCCCTGCCGGCCTGGTATTGGACAGGCGAGGTGCCGATGGCCTGCCTGCGCGATACGATCGGCCAGACGCTGCGGCACGGTTATGCGCACCACATCCAGCGCCTGATGGTCACGGGGCTTTACTCTCTGTTGCTCGGCGTCGAGCCCCGGCGGGTGCATGAGTGGTATCTGGCTGTCTATGTTGACGCGGTGGAGTGGGTGGAACTGCCGAACACGCTTGGGATGTCCCAATACGCGGATGGCGGCATCATGGCCTCGAAGCCCTACGTCGCGACTGGCAAATACATCCAGCGCATGGGCAATTCCTGCGCGGGGTGCCGCTTCAATCCCGCCCGGGCGACCGGACCGGACGCCTGTCCCTTCACGACGCTCTATTGGGATTTCCTGCAACGGCACAAGAAAAGCCTGGCGGCGAATCCGCGCATGGCCTTGCAAGTGAAGAATCTCACGCGGCTCAAACCGGCCGACCTTGCGGCCATCGGGCAACGGGCTGCCTTAATCCGGGCGAACGGCGGGGTGCCTTTGCCGACATCCGGCGGCACGGAATTGCTGCCCTTGGCTTGATCCCACCATGCCCCGGATGCGGAAAAAATCAGACCTGCCGGTCAAAGATTGTGTCGTGTGCGGGCGCCCTTTCACGTGGCGAAAAAAATGGGAAAAGGTGTGGGTCGAAGTTCGTTATTGCTCCGATGCCTGTCGCAAGCGTCGGGGAACCAAGGGTTAAAGAAATATAAATCGGGACTTTCCAACCCTCCCGACAATTGTATGGTGAGCAGTTTATATGCAGAGAACATTCGTTATCTTTAAACCGGACTGTATGGCCCAGCGCCATGTGGGCAACGTGCTGAACCGCTTCGAGAGCGCCGGCTTCACCGTCGTAGGCTGCAAGATGATGCGCCCGACGCCCGCCAAGCTGCGCGAGCACTACGCGCACGTGGCCGACAAGCCGTTTTACCCGGAGATCGAAGCCTTCATGAGCTCGCGCCCGGTCATCGCCCTGGCCCTCGAGGGGGACAACGTCGTGCAGAAGGTGCGCGACCTGCTCGGGCCCACGGACTCCCGCAAGGCCGCCAAGGGCACCATCCGCGGCGACTTCGGCACCGAGATGATGAAGAACGTCTGCCACGCCTCCGACACCGACGAGAACGCGAAGGCTGAGCTGGCCCGCTTCTTCCAGGCGGAGGAGCTGTTCAACGTCTGATTTTTGCGCACTTGACGGACCGCCGCCGGGTGCTTGTTTGTTCATTCAATTTTCCGCCCTCATCGTCTAACGGTTAGGACAGTAGATTCTCATTCTATAAATCGGGGTTCGATTCCCCGTGAGGGCACCATCTCAAGAGCTAAATTCCCGCTCATCCAGAAAAGTGGAAAGATAGTGGAAAGAAAGAAGCCCACCCTCGCGGGTGGGCTTCGTCGCGTCCGGGTTTAGGCAGCACGTTTATTCTCCCAGTCCTTCACCTTTCCGATGTCGAACATGATGACCCTGGCGTTAACCTTAATCCGGGGCATGCGCACGTCCTTAGCCATTGCAAGAAAGGCTTTTACGCTGGTATAGGAGTAGCGAGCGGCCATTTTCTTGGGCGTCCAGAGCAGATCCTTATCGTCCGGCGGGGGGGTGGGGGCAGGCGTAGCAGTGTTATTATCCATATGGAAAAACATAGCTACGGCCGGCCGGAAATGTTCGGGCCGGCTAGGGAGGAGGGCTGATTCGCGGCCCAAGCACGGCCCTGATCTCCTCTCGAATCAGGTTCTCAATCTGCTCGCGGCTCAGGACGTAGCCCTCGATCGCGTTGTTCGAAGCTGCGCAC
>JANYAM010000100.1 GCA_025361365.1 Opitutus sp.
CGGAATTCACCGCGCACGACGTAGAACAGCTCGTCCTCGTGTTCATGCTGGTGCCACACGAAGGGCCCCTGGAACTTGACGAGCTTCACGTGCTGGCCGTTCAGCTCCGCGATGATTTTCGGGCTCCAGTGTTGCGTGAACAGCGAGAGTTTTTGCGCGAGGTTGATCTTGTCCATGGTCGGTTCCGTTCAGTGAACGCAAAAAAGGGGCCGGCACAAGCCGGCCCCGAGGAAACAGATCACCCGCGGGGCTTACCGCACCAGCAGCGAGTCCACCGACCACTTGCCGGCACCGGTGACCACCAGCGCGAGGCCGAGGCCGACCGCGAGGAGGAAGAACTCGAGGCCTTCGCCCTTCTGGTTACCAAACCAGTTCATGAAAAACCCGTTGCCGCGCAGCTGCCAGGCGGCGCCGAGCATGATCACGACCAGGCTGCCCGCGGCGAACCGCGTGCCGAAGCCCGCGATCAGCAGCAGGCTGCCGAAAAACTCACCGAGGATGACCAGCAGGCCAACCACCCAGGGGGTGCCGACCGTGCCGGTGAAATAACCCATCGAGCCGGTGAAGCCGTAGCCGCCGAACCAGCCGAGCAGTTTCTGGGCGCCGTGGGGAAACATCATGAGGCCAAGCGCCAGCCGCAGAAAGACCGGCGCGAAAGAGTCGCCCGTGGCGACGAGGGATTGGAGGAGGGAAGTTAGTTGCATACACAACTAATTTTACTAATCTGATTGCGTATGCAACAAAAATCTTCAAACCATCCGGCCATGAAGCCCATTCTCCCCGAGGGACACCTCGCCGCCTGGCGGAGATACTATCCCTCGTTCTGGCGCATCCTGGCCGCCATCGAGGCCGATCTGGCCGCCGCCGGCCTGCCCTCGCTCAGCTGGTATGACGCCCTTTACGAGCTTTACCTGGCGCCGGGTCGCCACCTGCGGATGAACGAACTCGCCCGCAGCGCCCTGCTCAGCCGCAGCGGCTTGACGCGGCTCGTGGACAAGCTGGAGAAGGAAAAGCTCATTGAGCGCCAGGCCTGCCCCTCCGACGGGCGCGTCCAGCACGCCCAGCTCACGGACAAGGGCGTCGAACAGTTGCGCAAGATGTGGCCGGTCTACCGGGCGGGCATCGCCAAATACTTCGCGGCGCACCTGACCGACGCCGAGGCGGCGCAGCTGGAGAAATCGCTCGGCAAGGTGGCCACGGCCATGGAGCCGCCGCGCGAGGCCGGAGATTAATCCAGCAGGCGCTTGATCCGCTCGGCCAGCGGCGGGTGGGTGCTGAAAACCTTTTTCGGATCACCCGACCGCGCCTGGAGGCCTTGCAGCACCGCGCGCAAGCCGCCGGGAGCGTAACCGGTGGTGACTGCGAGCGCACGGCCGTTCAAGTCCGCCGCGAACTCCGTCGGAAAATCATAACCTTTCTCCACGAGGAATTTAACGATCTTCCCGGTGTTGAGCCCGACCTGGTTGAGGTAGGCGTCAACCTGGCGGACATCGCCGCTGCGCGCGGACACGTGCTTCATCACCACGGAGCTTTTTTCCCCTGATTCGATGATGCGGAGCGCGTGCCGCCCCGTGATGTGGGAGATCTCGTGGCCGAGGATGGCGGCCAGCTGGTCGTCGTCCGCCGCGGTCTGGTAAAGCCCGCGGGTGATGAACACATAGCCGTCGGGCGCCGAGAACGCGTTGACCGTGTCGGAATTGAGGACGCCGAAGCGCCACGGGTGATCGGGCCGCGCCGAATAGCGCGCGAGGGCCCGGCCGACCAGGTTGACCCGGCGCACCGTCTCCTCGTCGCGGACGAGCCCGCCGAATTTACCCACGATCTCGAGTGCCACGGTTTCCCCCAGTGTGCGCTCTTCCTCGGGACCGATGCCCGAGACCAGCTTGTTGGCGTCATCGAGGTTGGACTTGGCCTCCTTGGCTTTGTTGAACGCGTCCAGGCCCTTGCTTAGGCCGCCGAAATCGAGGGCGCGGGCCGCGATGGCCAAACCCAGCGCGAGGCCGGCCGATAGAAACAGCAGTGAGCGGGCTTTCATTTGTATTCCCCCAGTTTCTTTTCCTTGAGGAAGTTTTCCAGATCGTCCGCGGAAACCGCGGCGCTTTGTGCCAGCAGCCAGTTCAGGTCCTCGCGGGCATCGGCCAGCTGGTGGCTGCTGGCGTAGGCCGCGCCCTCCTCGGACAGGCCGCGCGCGGCGGCGGTGACGGTGGTGGCGCTGGCGTTGAGGGCGAGGCCGCCGGCCGCCTCCTTGATTTCCACGGCGGAGACGTTGCCGGAAAAAACCCAACCGGCGTTGGCGCCGGCGCTGACGCGCAGCCAGGCGCCGCGGGTCTCCTCGACCTTGAGCGGCTTCGCGTAGCCGATGGTGGCGTTGACGGCGGCGAGCGGGGAGGGGTCGGCGAGGAGCTTGGTTTCCATCCGCTTGGAGTAGGCGATCCCGCCCGCCGCGAGCGCGGCCTGCAGGGTCACCGCGACGGTCAAGCCCAGCAGGAACGGCCACCGGGGGGAGGATTTTCGCGGGTTCATTTGGATTTCAGGGTTAAGATCGGTTGCCAGTCGGGCGCCGGCGGCGCGGCGGCGAAGGCGGTGGACTGCGCGAGCAATTCGCGGGTGACATCATCATCAGGCCGGGCCGCCAGCGCACGGCCAAAATCCGCGGCGGCCGCGGCGAAGCGGCGCCCCACAAAATGAGCGTAGCCGGGCAGGTAGGTCGCGAGAAATTCCCGTTGCGCGCCATCCAGCGCCTCCGGCGTGCCCAGTAGTTCGTGCACCTCGACGGCCTCCTGCTTGCCCTTCACCTGCAGCCGCGTGAGCGGGCGCGTGGCCATGCGGCCGGCGACGGCGCGCGCCGTGGTCTCGCCGAGCAGGATGTGCGTGCCGAACTCCTTGTTGGCGCCCTCGAGCCGCGAGGCGAGGTTCACGGCGTCGCCCATCACGGTGTAATTCCGTTTCCGGGCCGAGCCGAGGTTGCCGACAATCATCTCGCCGGTGTTCAGGCCGATGCGGACCTCCAGCCGGACGCCATGGGCGGCGTAACGGGCGTTGACGGTTTCCAGCGCGATCCGGGCCTCGAGGGCCGCGCGGCACGCGGCCAGCGCGTGGTCCGGCAGGTCCGCCGGCACGCCGAAGACGGCCATCACGGCATCGCCGATGTATTTGTCCACGTAGGCACCGTGGCGGTGCAGACATTCGCTGGTCTCCTCGAGGTAGGCGTTGACGACCTCCACCATTTGTTCGGGCCGGTCGCGCAGTTTCTCCGACAATTCGGTGAACCCGACCAGGTCGGAGAAAAAAACCGTGGCCGTGCGGCGCTCGCCGCCGAGCCGGATCGAGTCGGGCGCGCGCACCAGCGCGGCGACCACCGCCGGGTCCACATAGGCGCCGAACATCGCCTGGATCTCGCGCTTACGCGCCTGTTCGCGCCAGAAGCTTTCCGCCACTACGCCGAGCAGGGTCAGCAACGCCGCCGCGACCGGCGTGGCCGGCGGCACAAACCACCCGGCGGACAGGAGGGCATACGCGCCGGCGGGCAGCACCACCGCCCAGCCGGCAGTCATCAGGATCGGCCCCTGCAGCGCGACCTGTCGCCGGCCGGCCCAGACGACCGTGCCGGCCGCCAGCAGCGCGGCTGCCAAGATGAATCCGCGGGGCACTGCCGTGATGAACCCGCCGGTCCCCAGGTTGGCCCACGCCGTCCAATGCAACAACACGCCCGGCTCAACCTTGCCCACCGGCAGGGGCTTCAAGTCGAAAGTTCCGCTCGCATTGGCGCCGACAAAGACGGTGCGCCCCTTCACCGCTTCGGCCAGTGGACCGACAAAAGAAGGCATCGCAGCCACCGCCCGCGCAACAGCATCGAAGTCCAGGTCCGGGGCGGCGGTCGCGATCTGCTCCAAACCGGGCTTGCCGGCCGCAATATAGGATGCGGCAGACAGCACTGGCACGCCGCGCAGTTTGATGTGTTCCAGTCCGCCGTGCCAGCGCATGGACCCACCCACGCCAGTCTTCGGGGCACCTTGGGCCGCAACCGCAAGCGAATCCCAGAGGGGATAATCGCGAATGATGCCGTCGCTATCCGGCAGAAAATCGACAAGCCCGGTGCGAGGGGTGGGAAAAAACAGTTGATGCCCGGCAACGAAAGCCGTGTCCCAAAAAACCGGGGTGTGCTCAGCCGTGCGGGCGAGGACGACGGATGGAATGGCGGTCGCCACGTTGGCGAGCAACCGGTCCTCCATGGCGTCGGATTCCTCCAGGAAGGTGATGTCCACCATGATGCGCTTGGCCCCCGCTTGGTGCAGGGAGAGAAAGAGCTGGGCAAATATCCGCCGCGGGAACGGCCAGCGCACGCCCTGCGCGCCCATGGCCGTCATCGTCTGCTCGTCGATGAGGACGATCGCGGAATCGGCCGGCAGGGCCGGCGCCTTCAGCGGGTGCCGGCTGGCGGCGTCGAAAAAAGCCCGGTCCAGCGTCAGGCCGAGCGGCGAGAAGTGAAAGGCCAGCAGCAGCGCCGCGGCGGGCAAAAGCCAGCTCCAGCGCGAGACGGGAAACATGCGTGCGGCGTTTGACAAACCGCCGGGATAAAACCGGCGAACCCGCCGCGTGGCAAGCGTCAGCCGGAGCCGACCGCCTCACGCACCAAAGCGCCGATTGCCGGCGGCAGGTCCAGGCCGAGCGCGGCCGCTTGCGCCGCTGGGCTCATCTTTTTCCAGGTCTTGCGCAGGATATCCACGAACTTCTCGCGCGGATAATCGGCGTGTTGCGCCGCGAAGTCCGCGATCTCGTTTTCCAAAAACACGAGGCACGCCGCATCTTCCAGCGCCTGCGTGCCAGCGTTGGTTTTCAGGGCGGTCTTGGCAACCCACGTGGCGGCATCTTCGGCCTCCCCGGCGGGCACGCCGCCGGCGAGCAGCAATTCCCGGGCGCGGTCAGCCTGCTTCTTATATAGAGACTGGCGCCACTTGAGGTAGCCGGCCTTGCCGTCGGGGAAGGTGGTGCGAGGCACGCTCCAACGCTCGAGGTGCTGGCAGCGCGCGGCGAGGCGCAGGATCGGCGGGGCGGCCGGCACCAGGCGCGCCACCCACGCTTCCATGCGGTCGGCGTAGACCAGCTCGGCGGGCCGCCCGTCGGGGGCGCGTTTCGGGTCGGCGGCGTGCGCGGCGTCGATCAACTGGCGGGCTCGGTCGTGGGCATCCATCGCGGGCGAACTCTTGACCCCGCGCGCCCGCCGCGCAAGCTCGGGGCCGGATATGAACCGGCGCGGCTTCCTACGGGCCGTGGGCGCGACCGGGCTGTGGTTTTGGATGACCCGCCCGGCGCGGTTGTCGGCTGCGCCAAAGAAGACCGTCGCGGAACTGCTCCGCCAGGCACTCGCGGAACGGCGCGAGGTGCAATTCAAGTATCACGGTTATTCCCGCCGCGTGGAGCCGCACGCCCTGGGCCGTGCCACGGAAAACCGCCCCGCCTTACTCGGCTGGCAGGTGTTGGGCGGCAGCGCGAGCGAGCCGCCGCCCGGCTGGCGGACGTTCGTGCTGGAGGAAATCTCGGCGCTGAAACTGCTGCGCAAAACCTTTGCGCCGCGCGCGGACTATCACCCGGCGAAAATAAAACTGAAACCGATCGAGGTTGAGGTGGCGCCACCGCGCCCCTAGGACAGGCGCGTGAAAGTCACGGCGGACGACATCGCGCAATTACTGGCCAGCCCGCCGCCGCGCGCGGTCCCGGCGCCGGTGCAGCAGGCCGTGCAGGGCGGCGGGTGCGCCAGCTGGTTCCTGCCGGCGTTTGGTTTGGTCTTCGGCGGGTTCGGCCTGATTTTTGTCGTGGTGTTCTTCCCGTGGCGGTTCGTGGACGATTTCCGCCTGGCCGCCAGCGACCGCACGACCCCGGGCGAAATCCGGCGCGTGACGCCCACCAACATGACGGTCAACAAGACGAAGGTGATGGAATACGCCTTCGCCTACACGCCGGCGGACCGCCGGCCGCGCGAAGCGCTCTGCTATACCACCGGTCGGCGCTGGAGTGAGCGCGAGACCGTCACCGTTCGTTACCTGCCCGACAATCCGGACGTGGCC
This sequence comes from Opitutus sp., assembly GCA_025361365.1. GTDB lineage: Bacteria > Verrucomicrobiota > Verrucomicrobiia > Opitutales > Opitutaceae > Lacunisphaera. The sequence continues at coordinate 6,066 of JANYAM010000100.1, forward strand.
TGCGTGGAGGGCGCACGCTTGAGCCAGGGCGGTTGGATTGGGGTGGTGGTGCTCATCTTCCCGCTGATTGGCGGCGGCCTGGTGGCCTGGTTTGTCCTGGACCGGTTGCGGACCCGGCAGGTGTTGCGAGACGGAACGGTGGCCGAGGTGGATGTCATTTCCGTCGACGAGACGACCATGAAGGTGAATTACCAAACCGTCTACCGCATCACCTTCGCGAACCCGGTGCAACCGGGCGGGCCGCCCATCACCGTGCGGCGCGTGAAGAAGGCCGACGTCGACCTGGCGCTCAAGCACGCCCGCGACCGGCAGCCGATCTTCATCCTCTACGACCCGCGCAAACCCAGCCGCGTGATTTTCCCCGAGGCGCTGATCGAGCCCTAGTTCAGGTCCTTGTCCTTCCAGTATTTCGTGCCCTGCAGCGTGGCCTGCAGCGCGAGGCCGTTCTTGGTGAGTTGGTAGAGCTCGACCCCGTCCACGATGTTGCCCGCGACGGCGACGCCCGCGCCTTTGTCGTCGGACTTGGCCGTGGCGTCGGCCTGGCCGCTGAAGTCCCAGCCCTTGGCGATGAAGGCCTGCAGCTTGGCCTTGTCGTGGAAAATAAACACGCCGCGGAAATCCTTCACGCCCAGCCCGAGGCCGATGCCGGCGGAACCCATCTTCATGAAGGTCTCGTGGCCGGCCTGGTCGACAACGAGGCCGTGGCCGCCGGCGAAGCTCGCGATCACGAGGTTCACGCCGACGTTGGAGAACACCGCGTAGCCCTCGGCCTTCTTGATGCGCGCCTTCAGCTCGGGCTTTTGCTGGTAGAGTTCGGCCAGCACGGAATCACGCATCGCCCGCGTCTTCTCCTTCTTGTCGTCGAGCGAATCCTTCGCCGAGGCCAAGGACGCGGCGAACAACAGGGCCAAGAGCACGAAGAACGGAAGTCGGCGCAGGGAATTCATGCGGGTATTCAATCACACGGCTGGCGCAGCGCAAAAGCAAAACCTTGTGAATGGGGAAGGTCCCAGTGACACAGGCTGTTTAATGGCCTCAACGGGCGGGCGCAGTAAACTGCACCAGCGGCAAATCCCTCTTGAGATACAAAGGATGACCGGGGGAGCCGTCGGCATTGCGGGCCAGACAGACCAGTTCGAATTTTCGCAGCAGTTTCAGAGTGTGGGCATCGCGCCCCAGGAAAGAACCGTGGCCGCCCCAGGCGACGACGACCTTGTCGCATCGCCGTGCACAATCGACGAGCCAGCGATCATTGTCGGGTCCGACTGGATCTGGTGCGACGCGCATGTCGGCCGGCAGCGTGGCGCGCCAGGCGAAGAGATTGGTCATAATGAATCCGTCGTAGCCCTCCTGCAGCGTGTAACCCAAGATGCGCCGCAAGGTCGGGTCGAGCTGGTTTTCATCCGCGGTGGATGGATTCAAGCCGATCCACATGAGCAGTCGCCCGCCGCCGAGAAGGGGATCGGGGCGATGAATCAGGGTATAGCGGTGCCGGCGGTCTGGCGAAAAAACACACTCATTTTCCATGCTACCAACCGTCAATACACCTGTTCCTCGAGCAACGCGAAGAGTTCGGCCTCCGTGATCCGCTTCTGCGCCATCGAGTCGCGCTCGCGGAGCGTGAAGGTGTCGCCGGGCTTCTCAATCGTGTCGAAGTCGATGGTCACGCACCACGGCGTGCCGGCCTCGTCCTGGCGGCGGTAGCGTTTGCCGATGGCGCCGCCGTCATCGTATTGCACGGCGTAACGACGCTGGAGTTTCGCGTGGAGGGCCTTGGCGCGATTGGTCAGTTGCTCCTTGTTCTTGAGCAGCGGCAGCACGGCGACCTTGACCGGCGCAATGCGCGGCGAGAAACGCAGCACGGTGCGCTGCTCGACGTTACCCTTCTCGTCCTTGACGTCCTCGACGGCGTAGCCGGCGCAGAGCACGGCGAGCAAAATGCGGTCGACGCCGACCGCGGGCTCGATGACGTGTGGGACAAATTTCTTCTTCGACGCCTCGTCGAACAGGTCCTGCGGCTTGCCGCTGGCGGTGGCGTGCTGGTTGAGGTCGTAGTTGCCGCGGGCGGCGATGCCCCACAGCTCCTGCACGCCGAAGGGATACTTGAACATGATATCCACCGTGCCCTTGGAGTAGAACGCGAGCTTCTCCTTCGGGTGGGCGTAGCGCGAGAGGTGCGACGCGGGCAGGCCGATGCTCTTCAGCCAAGTCTCGCACCAGGTGATCCACTCCTCGTGGCATTTGGCCCAGTCGGCGTCCTCGTGGATGAAATACTCCATCTCCATCTGCTCGAACTCGCGCGAGCGGAAGATAAAGTTGCGCGGCGTGATCTCGTTGCGGAAGGACTTGCCGATTTGCGCGATGCCGAAGGGCAGCTTCACGCGGGTGGTGTCCACGACGTTCTTGAAATCCACGAACATGCCCTGCGCCGTCTCGGGCCGCAGGTAGGCGACGGACGAGGCGTCGGTCATCGCGCCGACGTTCGTCTGGAACATCATGTTGAAGGCGCGCGGCGCCGTCAGGCTGCCCGGCTCGCCGGTGGCGGGCGAGGGGATGA
>JANYAM010000145.1 GCA_025361365.1 Opitutus sp.
TCCCGAGCTCAAGCTCCACCAGTGTGGTCTGCCCAAGAAGATGGCGCTCGTCCTCTTCGAGCCGTTCATCATCCGCCGCCTCAAGGAACTCGGCTTCGTGCACACCGTCCGCGGTGCCCGCAAGATGATCGAGAAGAAGTCCCCCGAGGTGTGGGACATCCTCGAGGAAGTCACCAAGGGCCACCCGGTGCTGCTCAACCGCGCGCCGACGCTCCACCGTCTCTCGATCCAGGCTTTCGAGCCCGTGCTCATCGAGGGTTCGTCCATCCGCGTCCACCCGCTCGTCTGCACCGCCTACAACGCGGACTTCGACGGCGACCAGATGGCCGTCCACGTGCCGCTGTCCCTCGAGGCCATCCTGGAGTGCAAACTCCTGATGATGTCGACGAACAACATCTTCTCGCCGTCTTCCGGCAAGCCGATCCTCACGCCGTCGCAGGACATCGTCCTCGGCGCCTACTACCTCACCATCGAGCCGCGCACCAAGCCCGCCAAGGGCGTCCGCGTGCCGTTGCTCTCCGGTCTGCAGGAAGTGCAATACGTCAAGATGGACGGCGCTCTCAAGACCCACGACTGGATCGAGGTCCCCAATCCGGACTTCGGCAAGGACACCGTCTACGGCAACAAGGAGCGCAAGCATCTCCGCACGACCGTGGGCCGCGTGATCTTCAACCAGATCTGGCCGGTCGGTCTCGGCTTCATCAACTTCCCGGTGCCGAAGAGCAAGCTCGGCGACCTCATCCTCAACACCTACAAGGTGGCGGGTGACCGCGTGACGGTTGAAACGCTGGACAAGCTCAAGGAGCTCGGCTTCCAGACCGCCATGCAGGCCGGCATCTCGATCGGCATCGACGACATGATCATCCCGGAAAACAAGAAGGAGATCGTGCACGACGCCCGCAAGAAGGTCGACGAGGTCGAGTCCCAATACAAGAAGGGCATCATCACCTCCGGCGAGCGCTACAACAAGATCATCGACATCTGGACCGGCGCCACCGACCGCATCGCGAAGGCTGTCTTCGCGAAGCTCGAGAACAATGATGGCAAGCCGGAGGTCAACCCGGTCTACATCATGATGGATTCCGGCGCCCGCGGTAACAAACAGCAGGTCCGCCAGCTGTGTGGTCTCCGCGGCCTCATGGCCAAGCCGTCCGGCGAGATCATCGAGCGTCCGATCCTGTCCTCGTTCCGCGAGGGCCTCACCGTCCTCGAATACTTCATCTCCACGCACGGCGCCCGCAAGGGTCTCGCCGACACCGCCCTCAAGACGGCCGACGCCGGCTACATGACCCGCAAGCTTTGCGACGTGGCCATGGACGCCGTCATCACCGAGGAAGACTGCGGCACGCGCGAAGGCATCTGGAAGCGGGCGATCTTCGAAGGCGAGACCATGCTGGTCTCCCTCGCGGAGCGCATCGTCGGCCGGTTCTCGGCGGACGACGTCTACGACCCGCTCGCCCCGACCAAGACCATCGTGGACGCCGGCGATCTCATCACCGAGGAACTCGCCAAGCGCATCGACGACTCCGGCATCGAGCGCGTCAAGGTGCTCTCGCCGCTCACCTCCACAAGCGAGCAGGGCATCGACGCCAAGTCCTACGGCATCAATCCCGCCACCAACAAGGTCGCGAAGATCGGTGACTCCGTCGGCATCATCGCCGCCCAGTCCATCGGCGAGCCCGGCACGCAGCTCACGATGCGCACGTTCCACATCGGTGGCGTCGCCACCGGCGGAGCGAAGAATCCCGAGATCAAGGTCCGCAACACCGGCATCGTCAAATACCGTGGCCTCCGCCTGGTGCAGACGGCCGAGGGCCACAACATCGTCCTCAACAAGACCGGTTCCCTCCAGATCCTCGACGAGAACGATCGCGAGCTGGAATCCTACCCGATTGTGGTCGGCACCTTCCTGTCCGTCATGGACGCCGCCAAGGTCACCAAGGGCGACACCATCGCCCAGTGGGATCCTTACAACATCCCGGTCCTCTCCGAGAAGGCCGGCACGCTACACTTTAAGGACATGATCCCGGGTGTGACCGTGAAGCGCGAACTCGACGAGTCCACCGGCCGCATCGCGACCGTGGTCATTGAGCACAAGGAAGACCTCAATCCGCAGATCGAAGTCCGCGACGATCACGGCAAGCCGGTCGCCGCTTACTCCATCCCGACGGGCGCGCAGGTCGCGGTCGCCGAGGGTGACATCATCCAGCCCGGTGCGCTGCTCGCCAAGACCCCGCGTCAGGCGTCCGTCACCAAGGACATCACCGGTGGTCTCCCCCGCGTGGCCGAGCTCTTCGAAGCCCGCCGCCCGAAGGAAGCCGCCGAGATGGCCCGCATCGAGGGTGTCGTCTCCTTCGAGGGTTCGATCCGCGGCAAGCGCAAGCTCGTCGTCCGCCAGGAAGAGTCCGGGGCGGAAGAGGAACACCTGATCCCGCATGGCAAGCATATCATCGTGCAGGCCGGCGACGTCGTCCACAAGGGCCAACATCTCACGGAAGGCTCCGCCGACCCGCATGAGATCTTGGAAATCCTCGGGCCAACCGCGCTGTATGAATTCCTCATCGGTCAGGTGCAGGAAGTCTACCGTCTCCAGGGTGTGTCGATCAACGACAAGCACATCGAGGTCATCATCCGCCAGATGCTCCGCAAGGTCCGCATCAGCGATCCGGGTGACACCGAGTGGTTCTGGGGCGAGCAGATCGACCGCGTGGCGTTCCTGCGCGAGAACAAGCGCATCGATGCCGCCGGCGGCAAGCCTGCCGAGGCCGAGCCGATCCTGCTGGGCATCACCAAGGCCTCGCTCGAGACCGAGAGCTTCATCTCGGCCGCCTCCTTCCAGGAGACGACGCGCGTCCTCACCGACGCCTCGACGCTGGGCAAGGTCGACCACCTGAAGGGCTTCAAGGAAAACGTCATCATGGGTCACTTGATCCCGGCGGGCACGGGCCTCCCGGCTTACAAGAAGCTCAAGGTCACGCTGCCGCTCGGCGGCGAGATCCCGATGGACGAGGCCCCCAAGGCCACGGCCGAGGCGAGCTAAGCCTTCCGAACAACTTCAAAGCCGCAGACGAAAGTCCGCGGCTTTTTCATTTCGGCTTGCCCGAATCGAACCCTCCGACTTGTCCAGCCGTAGCCTTGGCGAAGGCTGAAGCCCAACGGGCGGAGCAGGGTAGGGCTGGCCCATATGAAGTCCTTCAACCGTCAGTCTGGAGGGCAGGGCAGATTGTTTTTACAATTGGACTTTCAGGCCGCCGGGCCTCTGTGAATAACTTTCCCTGACTTTTTTTGATTTAACTCTTGATAGGGGTGGAAGCCGCCTGCTTTCCTCACCGTCCCATTCGTCACTTACAGCCTCGCTAGTCAAACTAGTTGGGCACCTGAGACGCCACGATTTCGGGCGGTTTTCCCTCTGAGATTCGTGTTTCCATCTAAAGCGCGAAATAGTGCTTGCCGGAGGCTTTGCCTCAGGTAGGTTCCGCGCCCTTTTCCAATTTTACCTACCTTCCATCTAAATCCATGCCAACCATCAACCAACTCGTGAGAAAGGGACGTCGCAAAGTCGTCGCGAAGTCCAAGGCTCCGGCGTTGCAGGGTAATCCCTTCCGCCGCGGCGTCTGTGTGCAGGTCATGACCCGCACGCCGAAGAAGCCGAACTCGGCCATCCGCAAGGTCGCCAAGGTCCGCCTCACGAATGGCACGGAGGTCATCTCCTACATCCCCGACGAGGGCCACAACCTCCAGGAGCACTCGATCGTGCTCGTGCGCGGTGGCCGCGTGAAGGATCTCCCCGGCGTTCGCTACCACATCGTGCGTGGCACCCTCGACGCCACCGGCGTGGAGAAGCGCCGCCGCTCCCGTTCCAAATACGGCGTCAAACGCCCAAAAGCCGCCAAGGCCTAACCCTCGTTCTTTTCTAAGCCGCCATGTCACGCCGCCGCAGAGCCACTCACCGCCCCACCGTTCCGGATGTCCGCTACAACAGCGCTCTGGTTACGCACCTCATCAACGTCATCATGAAGAGCGGCAAGCGCACGCTCGCCGAACGCATCGTCTACGGTGCCTTCGAGAAGGTGAGCGAGAAGCTCCAGAAGGGCGACCCGGTCGACCTGCTGATGGGCGCGATGGAAAACGCCCGCCCGAAGCTCGAGGTCAAGAGCCGCCGCGTCGGTGGCGCCACCTATCAGGTGCCGGTTGAAATCTCTTTCGAGCGCCAGGAGTCCCTGGCCCTCCGCTGGATCGTTGACGCCGCCACCGGCCGCAAGGGCATCCCGATGCGCGAGGCGATCGCCTCCGAGATCATCGACGCCTACAACAACACCGGCTCCGTCGTGAAGAAGAAGGAAGAGATGCACAAGATGGCCCAGGCCAACCG
>JANYAM010000155.1 GCA_025361365.1 Opitutus sp.
TGCGCCACGCCACAGAGTTACGATTCCACCAACACGGCTCCCACCGGAGATGATTTGAATGCATCTGCCAGCCGGCCATGTAGATTTTCATGAACTCGACTCCATCTCCAACCTCCGTCACGACGCTGCCGCGGCGCAACCAACGCCGTCGCCCGAAACGCTGGCTGCCGTGGCTCGGCGCAGTGCTGCTGGTGGCGCTGATTGTCATCGGCTTTGTGCCGCAACCGCTGCCGGTGGAGACGGCGCGGGTCACCCAGGGCGCCCTGCGCGCCACCGTGAATGAGGAGGGCAAGACGCGCATCAAGCAACGCTACGTCGTTTCCTCGCCCGTCACCGGCCAGCTGCGCCGCGTGCCCTTCAAGCCCGGCGCCACGATCGCGGCGGGCGATGTCGTCGCCGTCATCGAGCCGATGGCCGCGACGCCGCTAGATCCCCGCAGCCGCGCGCTGGTCGAGGCGCGCCGCGATTCCGCCGCCGCGACCCTGGAAAAGACGCGCGCCGCCCATGCCCTCGCCATGAGTGAACTGAAGCGCGTCCAGGCCATGTTCGATACCGGCACCGTTTCGCCGCAGGATCTCGAAGCCTCGAAGATCCGCGAGACCGTCGCCGCCCGTGAAGTCGTCGCGGCCGAGGGGGCGCTGCGCGCCGCCGAGACCGAGCTGGCCGTCAACAACCCGGCCGCCGCGCCCGCGCTGGTCGAGGTGCGGGCGCCCGTCGCCGGCCGCGTGCTGCATGTCTTCCAGGAAAGCGAGCGCCCCGTCACCGCCGGCACGCCGCTGCTCGACGCGGGCGATCCGGCCGACCTGGAGGTTGTCATTGAGTTGTTGTCCCGCGACGGCGCCGCGCTCGCGCCCGGCGCGCGCGTGGAGTTGGAGCAATGGGGCGGGCCGAAGCCGCTCGATGCCCGCGTGCGGCTGGTCGAGCCCGCGGCCTTCACCAAGATTTCCGCCCTCGGGGTCGAGGAGCAGCGCGTCAACGTCGTGGCCGACATCATCACACCCGTCGCCGAGCGTCCGACCCTGGGCGACAATTTCCGCGTCGAGGCCCGCGTCATCGTTTGGGAAAATGAAAAGGTGTTGAAGGTGCCGGTGTCCGCGCTGTTCCGCCGCGGCACCGGTTCGGCCGCCTACGTCGTGCGCGCCGGCCGGGCCGTGCTGGTGCCGGTCGAGGCCGGCCGTTCGAGCGGCTCCGAGGTACAGGTGGTGAAGGGCCTGAACGCCGGCGACGAGGTCATCCTCTACCCCGGCGACCGCGTGTCCGACGGCCAGCGGGTGCAGCCGGTGAAGATCTAGGCAACCTTCTGATCAGAATCGGCTTAATCAAATATCAATCTATAGATTGACTTATAACGATATTTATCAATTTATTGGTTGATGAATAAGCGAGAAAATCAATCTATACGTTTACACCAACTTAATTCGCTGCTGAGCCCTGATCAGCAATTGCAGAGTGTGCAACGCCCTGTTGGCGGCTGGCTCAGGGCCGTGCGGCAGGCTTTGGGCCGAAGCCTGAAGTCCGTTGCGGGCGAGCGGAAACTTTCACCTCAAGCCATCCACCAATTGGAAAAATCCGAAGCGGTTGGCACGATCAGCCTGAAGCAACTCGAAGCCGCCGCTGACGCTATGGGCTGCCGGTTGGTCTACACGCTGCTCCCGCGCGAAGGATCGCTCGCCCAATTGGCGGAAGAACACGGCCCCGGGGCCCACCAGCGGTCCGTGCGGCACTCCATGTCGCTGGAAGGCCAGGCCGTCCCGCCGCCAGCGCCCAAGGCATGACCAATCTGTTTCGCAGTCATTTGGGCGACACGCCGCTCTCCGAAGACGAAAAGCTGGCGCTCATTCCCAGTCTCGCGACCCAGCACGAGCTGAATGAATTCGAATACGCCAACATCCTCTCGGCCACCCGCTGGGCGCTGAGTCCGCGCCGGCTGGCCAAAGCCGAGGTGCTCACCGCGTCTTATCTGCTGGAGCTGCACCGCCGCATGTTCAACGGCACCTGGCGGTGGGCGGGCAAATTCCGCACCTCCGAAAAGACAATTGGCGTCGAGCCACATCGGATCGCGGGCGACCTCGCCGCACTCCTCGGCGACACCCAATACTGGATCGGCCACCAAACCCATAAAGCTGACGAAATCGCCCTGCGCTTTCATCATCGCATTGTCTTCATCCACCCGTTCGCCAACGGCAATGGGCGTCATGCGCGACTAGCCGCGGACATCCTAGCCGTGAAACTCGGCCAGTTAACCTTTCCCTGGGGTGCCGGCACGAGCGAGCCGGCCATCATCCGCCAAAACTATCTCGCTGCCCTGCGCCATGCCGATCAGCTGGACTACGGTCCCTTGCTGCGCTTTGCTCGCACAGGAAAAATATGAGCCTTCCGGCAGCCACGCGTGCGATGGCCAGCGCGTCCAGCCGGTGAAGATCTGATTATTGCGATCACATGATCGAGTCTTGAGCTCGGAACCGCGGGACGTTTTCTACATTAATGGTCCTGAAAGGATGAGATTGCCTCGATTCAGTGGACACAGACATCCGTGTTGACGTGTTAGCTGTTTGGTCGCTTCCGAGGACAGGAGCGATAAAGCTTGCCGCAGGAAGCGACCAAACAGCGGGTGACACGGAGTCGGCCAGTTTGGGTAGCGATAAGGAAAACCATGAACCAGACAGACCGCAAAGGGTCCGGGGCAACGCCCCGGCGCAAGTTCGACGAGACCTATAGACGCCATGCTGTGGAACTG
>JANYAM010000159.1 GCA_025361365.1 Opitutus sp.
TTCCTGCCACACCATCCTGACGCAGGGCAAAGGCACGGAGCTCATGCAGTTGAACGGGGCCGGCATGGCGTTCAAGCATCCCGACGGCGAACTCGACCCCGATCTCAGCTGCTCGGACTGCCACAACGGCGGCATCCAGAAATAGCGCCGGCCCGCAGGCAAATTACGCCCGGGTTCGGCCAAACGCTGCGTAGCCGGCGCACGGGAACAGGCGCATGCTGGCGCTCAAGTTCCCATGAATGCTCTCCTCCCGCGGAATGTATTGCTCCTGCTCGCGCTACTCGCGCTCCCGGGTCTCCGGGCCGCCGCCGCGGAAAACGCCCCGGCCGCGGTCAAGGCGCCGCCCGCGGTGCCCAACTCGGAGTGCATGGATTGCCACGAGGCGGAATTCAAGGCGCCCAAGAAGGGCCTGCCGCCCGTGTGGATCGGGGTCCGCCCCGAGCTTTTTGCGAAGTCCGTCCACGGCGCCCTGAACTGCGTGGATTGCCACGCTACGATCAAGGAATCCACGCACGATTCCAAGCTGCCACCGGCCCAGTGCGCCTCCTGCCACGAGGGCGCCGCGCGCCAGTTCGCCACCAGCATCCACGGCGTGAAGTGGCCCGACGGGCTCGCCGTCGCCGCCACCTGCGCCAGCTGCCACGGCCCGACCCATGAGCTCCGGCCGGTCAAGCACATCGACTCACCTGTCGCCAAGTTCAACCTCCTCGCCACCTGCGCGCAGTGCCACGAGGGCGACAAGACGAAGATCGGCCTCAAGAACGGCGACGCGATCGCGCACTTCAAGGACAGCATCCACGGCCAGGGCCTCTACAAGATGGGCCTCAACGTCTCGCCCTCGTGCAACGACTGCCACGGCGTCCACGACATCAAGTCCATCAAGGATGCCTCCGCCCATACCAGCCGCGCCGCCCTCTCCCAGACCTGCGGCACGTGCCACGTCGGTGTGGCCAAGACCTATGCGGCCAGCGTCCATGGCCAGCCGGCCAAGCCCGGCCAGAAGATCGCGGTCTGCACCGATTGTCACACCGCGCACGATATCGAGCGCCCCGGCAGCGCGCATTTCAAGCAGACCAGTGACCAGAAGTGCGGCGCCTGCCACGAGGAGCGCCTCGCCAACTACCGCGAGACCTACCACGGCAAGGCCATGCTGCTGGGCCAGGCCAAGTCCGCCGCCGAGGTCGCCGCCTGCTACGACTGCCACGGGCACCATGACATCCTCAAGCACACCGACCCGGGCTCGAAGCTCTCGGCGGGCCGTATCGTCCAGACGTGCGCCGCGTGCCACCAGGGCGTGAACACCGCCTTCACCCAATATCAGCCGCACGCGGATCCCACCGACGGCAAGAACTACCCCGCCCTGCACTGGACCTACGTCGCGATGACGTCGTTGCTCGTGGGCGTGTTCGCCTTCTTCGGCGTGCACACTCTCCTCTGGATCACCCGCTTCGCGCTGACGTATCTGCGCGACCCCGCCGGCTTCCGGGCCGCCCGCGCCGCGTTGCACGACGAGACGGAAACCTACCGCCGCTTCAATCCCTACGAGCGCTTCCTGCACATGCTCGTCGTCATGAGCTTCCTCGCGCTGGTCCTCACCGGCATGCCGCTGAAGTTCTACTACACGGACTGGGCGCGGGCCATGTTCCGCCTGCTCGGCGGCCCGGAGGCGGCGCGCGTGCTGCACCACCTCGCCGCCCTCGTCACGTTCCTGTATTTCGGGCTGCATCTCTCCAGCCTGGTCCGGGGCCTGTGGCGCAATCGCGGGGCCGTGCGGGATCCGGTCACCGGCCGGTTTGAGTTCGGCCGCTTCTGGGGCGCCGTGTTCGGGCCCGACTCGATGGTGCCGTCCTTCCAGGACCTGCGCGACTTCCTCGCGCACGTGAAGTGGTTCCTCGGCCGGGGGCCGCGCCCCTCATGGGATCGCTGGACCTACTGGGAGCGGTTCGACTACCTCGCCGTCTTCTGGGGCGTGGGCATCATCGGCCTCTCCGGGCTGGTGCTGTGGTTCCCGAAGTTCTTCACGCTGTTCCTGCCGGGCTGGCTGATCAACATCGCGGTCGTGATCCACTCCGACGAGGCGCTGCTCGCCGCGGGCTTCATCTTCACGTTCCATTTCTTCAACACGCACTTCCGCCTGGATAAATTCCCAATGGATACGGTGATCTTCTCCGGTCACGTCTCCAAGGCCGAGATGCTGACGGAACGGCGCCGGTGGTATGACCGGCTCGTCGCCTCGGGAAAACTCGAGCAACACCGCGTGATTCACACCGACTGGGCTGCGCGGCGCACGCTCTACAAGAGCCTCGGCTTCATCTTCGTCGGCCTCGGGCTGCTGCTGCTCGGCCTGATGATCTACGCCCTGCTCTCGCGGCTCGGCCACTGAGGACCCGCCCATGGACGCCACGCCGCTGCTCGATTCGGTCCTCCTGGGGCTGTTCCGCTTCCGCACGCGCGGGTTCATGCGCATGACGGAGTGCGACGGGACGGTGCCGCCCCGGCCGCGGACGGGCGGCACGTATCTCTATGTGCACATCCCGTTCTGCGAGGCGCTGTGCCCGTTCTGCTCGTTTCATCGCGTGCTGCACTGCCGGCCGCAGGCGAAGCGGTATTTCGCCGCGCTGCGCCGCGAGCTCGAACTCTATCACCAGGCCGGCTTCAAGTTTTCCGGCGTTTATTTCGGCGGCGGCACGCCCACCGTCGAACCCGAGGAGCTGCTTGAGACCATCGCCCAGGTCCGGGCGGACTTCGGCGTCCGGGAAATCTCGGTCGAGACGAATCCCCATGATCTCCGCGCCCCCCTGCTGGCGCAATTGCGCGCCGGCGGCGTCACGCGCCTCTCCGTCGGGGTGCAAAGCTTCGACGACACCCTGCTCCGCGAGATGGGCCGCATTGAGAAATACGGCACCGGCTTCGAGACCGCGGAACGCATCCGCGCCGCGGCCGGGATGTTTCCCACGCTGAACGTCGACCTGATTTTCAACCAGCCGCACCAGACTTTGGCGTCGCTCGAGCGCGACCTGGAAATTTTCCGCGGCCTCGGGGCCGGGCAGGTTTCCTGCTACCCGTTGATGACCTCTCCTTCGGGCCTGGCGCGGCTGGCGGGCGCCATGGGCGTTCCCGACCGGCGGCGTCTGCGCCAGTTTTACCAGACCATCGGCCGGCGACTCACCGCGGGCGGGTTCGCCCCGACCTCCGCGTGGTGCTTCACACGCCACGGCGAGGGCAGCGACGAATACATCGCCACGGCGGACAACTACGTCGGCGCGGGCAGCGGCGCGTTCAGCTACCTCGGCGGCACGCTTTATTCGACCAGCTTCTCGCTCCCGGCCTACGAGCAGCGCATCGCCCGGGGCCTGACCGGCATCGTCACGCGGCACGAGCTGGGCGACACTGACCGGATGAGATACGCACTGCTCGTGCGCCTGTTCGGCCTCGGCCTCGATCGCGACTGGGCGCTCCGGCATCACGGCCCGAAATTCTTCCGCCGGCTCTGGGGCGAGCTGCTCACGCTCAAACTGCTCGGCGCAACCACCTGCACGGCGCACGGCTGGCAGCTGACGGAGAAGGGCCGCTACTGGCTCATGCTGATGATGGCGGAATTTTTCCAGTCGGTAAACGCCTACCGCGACGCGATGCGCGTCCATGCGGCCGCCGAGCAGGTCGCCGCGGAAACCGCCCGGGTCTCCGCGACCGCGCCAGGCCCCGTGCAGGCCGCCACCTCACCCGGCGGGGGGTGAAGACCTGCCCGCCGCGAGACTTAAGCATAGCTCATACACGCCAAACCGTGCATACATCTCCGCAAGTGATGCGCAGCCACCGCCCGCTCATTCCGATAGAGTGAGCGCGCTAAAAAAGAATTCCTCCCCCGAACCAAGCTCCACTCTCCACCACCTTACGACCATGAAACTCCCGCACCGTTGGACAAAGAACGCGCTGCTCTTCGGCGGCATCGCCGCCTGGGGCCTGCTGCTGATCTCCTGCGTCTCCGTGAACCGCGCAGTGCTCGCCCCGCCCGCCGTGCCCGGTGCCAAATTCGTCGGCACCAAGACCTGCGCCGAGTGCCACGCGGAGATCACCGAGCACTTCAACACGGCCACCCACGCCAATCTGGCGCTCTCCGACGCGAAAGTCGGCGATACCGGTTGCGAGGCCTGCCACGGCCCCGGCTCGATCCACAACAAGGCCGGCGGCGGCGCCGGCACGATTGTCAACCCGGGCAAGTCCCCCGAGACCTGCTTCGCCTGTCACTTGGACAAGCGCGGCGAGTTCAGCCTCCCCAACGCCCACCCCGTGCTGGCCGGCAAGGTCGGCTGCGTGGACTGCCATGATCCGCACCAGGGCAAGGTCATCAAGCGCACGGGCGCCGAGTTGGAAACCCCCAACGAGACCTGCACGAAGTGCCATACCTCCCAGAAGGGTCCGTTCCTCTTCCCGCACCAGGCCATGCAGGAGGGCTGCACCGCCTGCCATAACCCCCACGGCACCGTGAACCAGAAGATGCTTGTCGCTCGCGACGCGAACCTCTGCCTCCGCTGCCACTTGGAACACCCGGCGGTCGCCGGCGGGGTCCTGGGAGACGGCAAGATCGTCGCCGGTAGCCAGGATCATCGCACCCGCCTGCAAGGCGGCACCTGCTGGTCCGCCGGCTGCCACGAGGATGTCCACGGGTCCAACGCCAGTAAGGCGATGCGTTACTAACCTCTAAACGGAGAAATCCCACCATGAACCACTACACTGTCACTTCCCTCCGTTTCGCCGCCCTGCTTGCCAGCGTGGCGCTCGGCCTCGCCGTCGCCCCCACCCGGGGCGCCGACAAGCAACTTCCGACTGATGCCTTCCCGCTGTTTGAGAGTTACATCAAGATCAGCGGCCGGGCGCCGTCGGTCTCGGGCCAGGATTCATCGTTTGCCCGGCGCCTCCAGCTGCCGGCGAATGGCACCTACGGCATCGAGGCGATGCACTTCGCGAAGGACACGTCAAAAGACACCAGCGTGACCTTCGACGGCCGCGCCCTCGCCGGGTCGGAGGACTACCTCGGGGCCTTCAAGGCCACGAAGAATGAAGTCGGCACCGTTGAGGTCGGCTATAAGCGCTTCCGGACCTTCTACGACGACATCGGCGGGTTTTTCCCGCTGAACAATCGCTGGGTCCAGATGACCAATCCCGAATTGCACACCGACCGGGCCAAGTTCTGGGTCGAGGCCAAGATCGAACAGCCCAACGCCCCGAAGTTCGAGCTCCGCTATACGAACGAACAGCGCACGGGCCGCAAGGACAGCACGATCTGGGGGGACACTGACTTCACGGGCATCCCGGCCTATTACGGCGTCGGCGCCTCCGCGCTGAACCCGCCCTATTCGACGGCGCGCAAGACCATCCCGGCCTACATCAACCTGAATGAGCGCCAGGAGAACTGGCTCGGGTCGGCGAAGCACACCGTCGGCAACACCGAGCTGGATTTCGAGATCGTGCACAACAGCACCAAGAGCAGCGACCGCCGCATCGTGAACCGCTACCCGGGCGAGCTGCAGCTCTTCCCGCGCCAGAGCGCGGCGACGAACCCGCCGCAGATTTATCCCCCCGAGACCATCGCGAATCAGGTCACTGGCTATGACCAGCAGAACATCGACTCCAAGACCACCGGCTACACCGGCAAGTTTGAGACCAAAGTGTCGGGCAAGCTGGCGGTCTATGGCGGCGTCCTTTACTCCAAGGGATCGGCGGACATCGGCGGGGACCGCCAGATGACCCAGTATATGCCGACCGCCGTCGGCCTCGTCACCGCGATCGGCGGATTTGTCGGGGCCGGTGGCCGCCCCCCGTATTCCTACACGACCACCGCCGGCGAGACCCATGAGAAGGTGTTCTCCTACAACCTCGGCCTCAAGTTCCAACCCCAGTCGGACCTGCTGACGACCCTGGCGGTCAAGTATGAGAAGACCGACGTGGATGGGTTCAACTCAGTAACCTACATCAGCAATAGCATCAACCAGACCACGGGAGTGGTCACCCCGGTCATCGTCGCCGCGCCCAATCTCGCGGACCGCACGGAGAAGTCCTGGATCCCCGAGGCGACCTTCCGCTACACGGGCATCAAGGGCCTGTCCCTCTACGGCAACGTCGACTACCGTCACTCGCCCGGCACCCAATACGGCAACAGCACCGGCGTCACCACCGGTGGTGGCGCCGCGGCTGCGGTCATCAGCGACGACAACGTGAAGCTGAATCACGGCCACTACAAGTTCGGCGCGAACTGGACCGTGAACGGCATGCTGACCCTCCGCGGCGAGATCTTCTACAAGGATCACACCAACGGCTTCTATGACCGGGCCACCCCCGGCGCCGGTTATGTGCTCGGTTACCAGTTCTTGGGCGAGAAGCTCACGGCGATCGTGAAGCCGAACAGCAGCCTGAGCTTCACGACCCGCCTGATCCGGCAGACCGGAAAGATGGACACCAGCGTTGACAGCGGCATCAGCTTCCAGAGCAACGACACCAAGAACTACAACATCGGTGAGACCGTCGACTGGTCGCCCTCGGCCCAAGTGTTCGTGCAGGCCAACGTCAACGTGGTGTTCAACACGATCAAGACCGCCTACGGAGTGGCCGGCGGACTCGGCGACGACGTGCTGCGCAATGCGGACAATAATTACATCAACGGCAGCCTCATCACCGGGTTCGTGGTCGACAAGAAGACCGACGCCTCCGTGCAATACACCTACTACCGGGCGGACAACTACAAGGTTCCATCCCCCGCCGCAGTGTTCTACGGCGCCGGTGTGAAGGAATACACCGTGACCGTGGGCCTGAAGCACAAGTTCACCGACCGCATCATGGGCAATGCCAAGCTCGGCTACATCGACAGCAAGAACGATACGACCGGCGGCAACACCAACTTCAAGGGCCCGCTGGCCTACTTCTCGCTCGAATACGCCCTCTAAGCCTGGGCAACTCTTACCGGTAGCAAGCCGCGGGTCCCCGACCCGCGGCTTTTTCATGTCCGCCTCCGGCTCCACGATCCCTCGAGAGCAAGATATGCGGCGCCAAGGCCAAACGGCCGTTAGCCGGCCGCGCCGCAATGCGCGATACTGCCCGGCGAGAAGACGCCCCCACGCCTTCCTGCCCCCTTGAACGAGCCCCCGCCGAGCTTGCCCGTGGATCGACGCCTTGAACAACTCGAGGCCCGGCTCGCCGCGCTCGAAGCCCGGCTTGCGGCACCCCCGGCCGCTGTCTCCGCCCCGGTGACACTCACCGCCGCTCCGCCCGCCACCCCGGTCCTGAACGAGGATGAACTCGAGTTCGAGGTCGGCCAGAAGTGGTTCGCCAACGTCGGCATCGCGGTGCTGACCCTGGCGGTCGGTTTCATGGTCTCGCTGCCTTACGCGGGCCTGCCCGCCGGCGTGCCGTCCCTGATCGGCGGCGCCGCCGCCGCGGGACTTTTGCTGCTGGCTCGCCATTGGCGGCAGTCCTTCGCGCGGATGGCCGGCTATCTCCGCGGGGTCGCCGTGGCCCTGCTCTATTTCGCGACGCTGCGACTGTATTTCTTCGGCGCGGCACCCCTGCTGGCCACTGACTCCGTGGCGGGCCGCGCGGTGCTCGCCTTCGTCGTGGCCGGCAACCTCACCTTCGCGTGGCACCAGCGCTCCCCCTGGCTGGCCGGCCTGGCCCTGGCCACGGGTTATGCGACGTGCCTCGCGGTGGATGCCGCCGGCTTTGTCCTGCCCGGGCTGGTGTTGCTCGCCGGCCTGGCGGTCACCGGCAGCCTCCGGGGCCGCTGGCCGGGGTTGGTGCTTGCCGGCCTGCTGCTCAACGCCGTCACTTATTTCCTGTGGGCGGCCAACAATCCCGTGCTCGGCCGGCCGTTCCAGTTCGGCGTGACGCCGGCGCTCGCCCCGGTTTTCCTGCTCGCCTGCACGCTGGTGCTAGGGCTCGGCCCGCTCTTGCGGCGTGACGGTGCCGAGGAAGACGGTCTCGCCAAATCCTGCGCCCTGCTCCACTGCGCCTTCGGCTACGGCCTGTTCCTGTTGCACACCCTGGCGGTGCATGACGCGAATTTTCTCGCGCTCCACGTGGCCGCCTCCGTCGTGTTTCTCGGCCTGGCGGTGATGTTCTGGGTGCGGGTGCAGAGCCGCGTCGCCACCTTCCTCTACGCGATGACCGGCTATTTCGCGCTCAGCGTCGCCATCATCAAGGCGGCTCCGGTGCCGGAGGTGTTCGTCTGGCTCTCCCTGCAAAGCGTGATCGTGGTGGCGACGGCCGTCTGGTTCCGCTCGCGCTTCATCGTGGTGGCCAACTTCCTCATCGGCGCGGCGATCGTGCTCGGCTACGTCGCGGTGACGGAGCACGAGACCGGCATCAGCCTCGGCTTCGGCGTCGTGGCCTTGGTCAGCGCCCGCCTCCTCAACTGGCAGCGGGACCGGCTGGAGCTGAAGACCGAGCTCATGCGCAACGCCTACCTGCTCGGCGCCTTCGTGGTGTTTCCTTACGCGCTGTATCACCTCGCGCCGGTGCGCTACGCCGGCCTGGCCTGGGTCGGGCTGGCCCTCTTCTACTATGCCATGAACCTCATCGTGCGGAACCAGAAGTTCCGCTGGATGGGGCACGCCACGCTGCTGCTGACCACGCTCTTCCTCGTGGTCGTCGGCACCAGCCGCTTCGAGCCGGTCTACCGCGTGCTATCCTTCCTGGCCCTCGGCACGGTGATGGTGGTGGTGTCTCTCGCCTTCACCCGGATGCGCAAGCGCCCGCCGGCCTGACGCAGTTTAATGAAAATCGTAGCCGAGTAGCCGAATCCATGTCGGACTTTTAGCCACGAAGGAACACAGGGAACCGAAGGACCATCCACTCAGGCTGCTCTTCTTTGCGATCTTTGCGTTCTTTCGTGGCTACACTTCAGGCCTAAGCGGCCGGGCGCGGCTCAGTGGCCGCCGCAGCCACACCCGCCGCCGCAACCGCCGCTGCTGGCCTGGGGCGCCGGTTCGCCGCCGCCGCCGAGCTGGTCCGAGATGTCGCAGAGCTGGTCGTAATATTCGTCGCGCGTCAGGCCCAGCGCCGCCGCACCGAAGGTCTCGGCGTCGTCGGACGAGGCGAACACGCCGTAATTGAGCGCGACCAGCTGGTAGAGCACGAGGGCGGGCACTTGATCGAGCTGCGTCATGAACAGCGGGTGCACGAACATCGTGAAGCCGTCCTCGGGGTTATCGCCCTTCGGCTGGGGGTGCGCGAACTCGCCCGCCTGGAGGCCGCTGGCGTCGAAGACGATCTCGCATGGATAGCGGACCAGCGTGCGGTCCTGCAGCAGGCGCTGCAGGGCGGACCAGCCGATCTGCGGCC
Source organism: Opitutus sp. (assembly GCA_025361365.1). Lineage (GTDB taxonomy): Bacteria > Verrucomicrobiota > Verrucomicrobiia > Opitutales > Opitutaceae > Lacunisphaera. The sequence goes on from JANYAM010000159.1 coordinate 9,334, forward strand.
CGTAAAGGGTGAAGACCTCGATGCCCTTCGCCTCCACGTGGGCGGCGAGGGATTGCTTGGCATCGTCAGCGGTGAGGGTCTTGGCCATGGGGATGATCAGTGGGCGGAGGCGGCCGGGAGCGCGGCGTCGGGTTCGTCCCCTTGGGCTTCGTTGGCCTTCGTCAGCCGGCCCTGGAGGATCGGCACCGCCATCCGCAGGAGAATGGTGTAGGTGAGCAGGCCGAACGCCCAGATGCCGAGGCACACGAGCGTCTCGTTGAGCGACGGCAGGTAGTCCACGATGGCGCCCAGGGGCGTCGGGATGAATCCGGGGATGACGAGGCCCATGCCCTTCTCGATCCAGATGCCGACGATCGCCAGCACGCACGCCACGTCGAGCCACTTGAGGCTGCGACTGAGCGGCAGCAGGAGGATGACCATCGCGATGAGGTTGAAGGCGATGGCGGTCCAGATCCACGGCACGAGGGCATGGTGGCCGTGGAGGCCGACAAAGAGATATTTCGCCGAGGCGCTGTGCGTGGTGCCGGAGTAGAATTCCTTGAAGACCTCGCACACCAGCAGGAACACATTGATGATCATCGAAACCTGCACGATGCCGCGCAGGATGAGCAGGCTGCGGTCGGTGATCATGAGCCGCTCCGTCATGCGGGAGTGGACGATCTGGTGCATGGCGCGCGTCTCGAGCAGCACCTGGAGCGCGGTGTCCGGCAGACGCAGGACCAGCGACCCCTCCTCCGCGATGGCGGTGGCCTCGCGGGAGGTGTGGTGGAGGGCGGAGACTTCGCCGAACTGGTCGCCCGGGCGGGCGGTCCGGGTGATGCGGGCCAGGTCGCCTTCCTGCTTCTTCACCACGACGCGGCCCCGGAGCACGAAGAACGCATACGGTGACGCCGAGCCCTGGCGCAGCAGCACCTCGCCCGGCGCGGCCTCGAGCACGGCGGCGCCCTCCAGGGCGCGGCGGCGGTCGGCCTCGGAAACGTCCGCCATCTCGGGCAGCTCGCGGGCGAGCAACTCGAAGTCGGCCAGCGTCGCCGGCCGGCCGGGGCGTCCGCCCACGTCAATGCCGCCCTGCAGTTCCGCGGCGGGGCCGGAAGCCGTGACCCGGCGAATGACCTGCAGCGCGAGGATGATCAGCGCGGGACCGGCCGTGAAGGCCGAGGCGAGAAAACGCGGACCGACGATCGAGGCGTTCCAGAACGGACGGCCACCCAGGCCGACGTAGAGGAAGGCGGTGACGGTGTGAATCGAGATGGCCCAGACGATCGCCAGGAACACGAACGGAATATAAAACCACTTCGCGGGCTTGCGCTTCTGATACCGGCAATAGAGCAGGTAACCGCAAATGTAGATGTTCAGCAGCAGGTAGCCGTTGAGCACTAGCACGTCCCAGCTGAGCATGGACTTGGGGAAGTTCATCTGGCCGATGCCGGGGATGAGGTGCCAGAAGCGGTCCGGCCGCCCGAGGTCGACCGTCACGAAGGCGAGGCACATCAGGATCGCGGCCACCGCGAGCAGCTCGCCGAAGATGACCAGGTCGTGCAGCTCCTCGTTGTCGTAGATGTAGACGGGGATGACCATCATGACCGCCGCGGCGGCGACGCCGACGAGGAAGGTGAAGTTGGCGATATAGACGCCCCAGGACACCTCGTCGCTCATGCCCGTGATGGCGAGGCCGTGGACCAGCTGCTTGGCGTAGGCGTTGAGGCCGAGCAGGGTGACGAGCGTCAGGGCGCCCATCCAGGCGTAGTAGCGCCAGTCGCCGACGAAGGCGATGCGCACGCAGCGCCGGAGGAAGACGAGGTAATTGCGGGCCGCGGTGATCATGGGGTGCTCACTTGTCGAAGTAGTAGAAGAACCGGGGCGAGGTGCCCATCTCCTCCTTGAGCTGGATGAACACGCGCTTCTCGCGGAGGATGTAGGAAACCTCGCTGTTCGGATCGAGGATGTTGCCGAACTTGCGCGCGCCGACCGGGCAGACCTCGAGGCAGGCGGGATAGCGGCCGGCGCGGGTGCGCTGGATGCAGAAGTGGCACTTCTCCATCACGCCCTGCTTGCGCGGGCGGTTGCCGAGGTAGGCCATGTTGGTATTGAGCCGCTCCGGCGGGATCTCGGGCTTGGTGAAGTTGAACCGGCGCGCGAAATACGGGCAGGCGGCCTCGCAGTAGCGGCAGCCGATGCACCAGTCGTAATCGATGACGGTGATGCCGTCCTTCTCCTGCCAGGTGGCGTTGACCGGACAGACCTTCACGCAGGGCGGGTTCTTGCACTGCTGGCACTGGACCGGCATGTAGAAGAAGCCTTTCTCCGGCACGGATGCGTCGGTGTAGTTGTGGTCGCCCTTCTCGACGTCCATCGAGCCGTGCGGCATCTTGAGCACGCGGATGTATTGGATCTCGGGGTTGCGCGACTGGTTGTTCTCGGCGACGCAGGCATGGACGCACTTGCGGCAGCCGATGCAGCGCGTGAGATTGAGCGCGTAGACAAACTCGACGCCGTCCATGGGCTTGAGGTCGCGGACGTGCGGGCGGATGCCGTATTGGTGCTGCACCTCGCGCTCGATGCGCGCCAGGACCTTCTTCATGTCCTCGGGCGTCATCTCCTTGTAGTATTTCTGCAGGAATTGCTCGCTGGTCAGCTCGCCCAGTTCGCGTAGCGGCGCGAGGCTCGCGGCGAGGGCGGTCAGGCCGCCGAAGGCGGCGCAGCCGCGGAGAAAACTGCGGCGCGACATCGCGGCGTCGGAAGTCCGGTCGGGGGAAGGCGTGGGGGCGGACATGTCAGTGGGCGGGCTCGGCTGCTTCGGGGGTGGCGGGATTGCCGTGCAAAAGATGCGGGGGCGGCGCCGGCTCGCGCGTCGGGATGCGCGGCGCATGCGGGTTGTGGCAGTTGGCGCAGACCAGCCGCTGCGGGTCGCCCAGGCTGCGGTCCCAATAGCCGCTGGTGCGGCCGTGGGCGCCGGCTTCCCAGTCGCGCAGCGTCGGGCCGTGGCAGCTGCCGCAGAGGGCCGGGATGTTGTCGAACTTCACCACGTTGCCGTCGCGGACCTGCAGTGTCGTGAGGTTCTGCTCGTTGTGGCAGTTGTAGCAGAGGTTGTTCCGGTCGTGCGAGCCGTGGCCCATCACGATGTTCGCGTGCTCCTTCGGCACGAGGACCTTGCCGGCCGCGTCGAAGCGGATCACCGGCGGCTTCTTCTGGTCGTGGCAGGCGTAGCAATCGTAGTCCGACAGGTCCTCCTTGGCCTTGACCAAATCGACATAGGTCTGGCGCCAGGGGGCCGTGGAGAGAAACTTGACGTCGACCAGCGGGATGCGCGGCCGGGCCGCGGGCTGACTGTTCGCCGTGACCAGGAAAAAAGCCGCGAGGCCGAGGAACCCAACGGTGAGACCGCCGAGCCAATAGCGGGTCCGGACCCCATTCCCGCCGTCGGGATGCTGGTGCAAGGGGTTCATGCGTGGGTGGGGTGGCGGATTATTTCTTCAGCGTCCGGACGTAGGCGACCAAGGCGGTGATGTCCGCGTCGGAGAGCCCTTCCAACGCCTTCATGGTGGTCTTGCCGCTCTCGTCGGTGCGGCCGGACTTGATGGACTTGAAGGCCTCCTCGTCGGTGAACTTGGCCTGGGTCTTCGCGTCGGAGAGGTCGGCGATGCTGAGTTTCTTGCCCATCTTGGTGTCGCCCTTCCCATCGGGTCCGTGGCATTTGGCGCAGGAATCCGTCCAATTGGTGGCGGCATCGGCGCCGTAGGCGGTGATCGCGGCACTGGCGAAGGCGAGGAGAATCAGTCGGTGATGGGTAGTCATGGCATGAGCGAGGGGTTGAGTTGCGGAATGGGGTGGAAACCGTGGCGCCAGTATGGGCAAAATCCGCTTCGCCTACTTGTCACATCTTGCCCGCTATGGCGCATATCTTGACCGGCAGGCACCGCTGGCCGGTCGGCGCGGGCCCGTCCGCGGGCAAGATCTGCGCAGTGCCCGGCAACCGGTGCAGGGCGGTTCCGCTGTGGTCCTGCTAGACTGGGAGGATGAATCAGCTCGAAGCCTGCCCGCCCCGCCCCGCCGGTCGCACCTGCGTCTGGCCGGTGGCCGTCATTGGCGGCGGCGTCACGGGCCTCACCGCGGCGTGGCATCTCCACCGGCAGGGCGTGCCGGTGGTGGTGTTCGAAGCCGGCCCAGCGCCCGGCGGCGTCATGGCCTCCGTGCGCGACGGTGACTGGCTGCGCGAGACCGGCCCCAACACGCTGTTTGAAAACACCCCGGAGATCACCGCCTTCCTCAACGATCTGGGCCTCGGCGCGCGCCGGCTCGTCGCCGCGCCCGCCGCCCAAAAGCGCTACGTGGTGCGCCGCGGCCTGCCGGTGGCCCTGCCTCACTCGCCGCTGAGCTTCGCCACGAGCCCGCTGCTGTCGTGGTCCGCCAAGCTGGGTCTCCTCAGGGAACCTTTCATCGGCCGCGCCCCGGCTGACCAGGATGAATCGGTCGCGGCCTTTGTCACCCGCCGGCTTGGCCGGGAATTCCTCGACTACATCGTGAATCCCTTCGTCGCCGGGGTCTTCGCCGGCGATCCGGCGGCGCTGTCGGTGCGGCATGCCTTTCCGAAACTCCACAAGCTCGAGCGCGACCATGGCTCCCTGGCCCGCGGCTCCCTGGCGCGCCGCAACGCGACCGCCGGCCCGCGCGGCAGCATGATTTCCTTCCCCGACGGCCTGGGGGAGATCCCGCGCGCCCTCGCCCGCGCGCTGGGCTCCGACCTCCGGCTCAACCACCGAGTGACGGCCGTGCGCCGCGCAGGCTCGGCCTGGCGGATCCACTCCACGGTGGGCGGACTGGGCTTGGAGGAGGACTTCTCCGCCGTCATTTGCGCCTTGCCGCCCGACAGTCTCGCCCGGCTCCCCTTCGATGGCGTGCCCGGCGCGGCCGGGCTGGCCAGTCTCCGCCAGATCCCTCAGCCGCCGGTCGCCTCTGTCTTTCTGGGTTACCGGCGGGAGGACGTCGCCCACCCGCTCGACGGTTTCGGGCTGCTGACGCCCGAGGTGGAACACCGCCGGATCCTCGGCACGCTTTTCTCCAGCACGCTGTTTCCGGGCCGCGCCCCGGCCGGCCACGTCGGGCTCACCACGTTTGTCGGCGGCACCCGCCAGCCCGAGCTCGCCCGCGCGGACGGTGACGCACTGCTCGCCTCCGTGCAGGCCGAACTCGCCGCCCTGCTCGGCGTGCGCGGCGCCCCCGTGAGGGCCCACATCCAACGCTGGCCGCGCGCCATCGCGCAATACACGGTCGGCTTCCAATCGTTCAAGGACGCCTGCGCCGCCGCCCAACGCGGCGCGCCCGGCCTGTTCATCGGCGGTCCGGCCTGCGACGGTGTTTCGCTGTCGCAGTGCATCACCGCCGGCGCTCGCCTCGCCGGCGCCGCCGCCCCAATGATTGCCGCCCCCTGAGGCCCGGCGTCAGCGCCCTGCTTTGAGCTGCAGCCTTAACCGGCCAGACACATGGCGCCGGACGGGCAAGACCCGGCCGCTGGCTCCGCGCGCCGATCACCGGGTTGCAACAGCCGCTCGGCCTGTGCCCAGAGGGCATCGGCCTTTCCGCCGAGGATGGCCTGGCACTTGACGATCTCCGCCTGCCGGGCCGTGCGGTTTTCCGCCGCGATCGCGGCGAGGTCGTCGAGATTGTAGACGAAAACGCTGCCCAGTCCGGCCACGCCGGGTTCGACGTCGCGCGGCAGGGCAACATCGATGAAGAACAGCGGCCGGCCGCCGCGCCATGGCGGCTGCGACCATCGCGGGGGAAATCACCGTTGTCGGGGCGGCGGTGGAGCAGACCACCACGTCAAACTCGGCCAGACTCGCCACGGCGGTCTCGAAGGCCAGCGCCACCGCGCCCAGCTCGGCGGCGACTTCCTGCGCATGCTCCAGCCGGCGGCTCGCCACGGTGAGGGCGGCCGGTTTTCGGCTGCGGAAAGCCCGGCCGCTCTTGAGCCCGATCTCGCCGGCGCCGAGCAGCAGCACCCGGGCCCGGCCCAGGTCGCCGAAGATGCTCGCGGCCAGCTCGACGGCCACGTTGGCCACGCTGACGAGGCCCGCGGTGATCGCGGTCTGCGAGCGCACGTGCTTGGCCGCTTGGAAGGCCTTCTGGAAAATCCGGTTGAGCACGGGGCCCGCGGACCCACGCGTTTGCGCCGCCTCGTAGGCCCGCTTTACCTGCCCGAAAATCTCGTTCTCGCCCAGCATCTGGGAATCCAGCCCGCTGGCCACCTCCAGGAGATGCGTCACGACTTCCCGGCCCGTCAGCTCGAGGCGCACGCGCGCGAAGTCCTCGAGCGCGAAGCCCTGCCGGGCGCAGAACGCCGCGGCGACCCGGGCCCGCAGCGTCGGGTTCGCGGCCACGCCGTAGATCTCCACGCGGTTGCACGTGTTGAGGATGACAAACTCGCCCAGGCCCGGCCACGCCGCCAGTTCGGCGACCAGCGCCGTCTCATTTGCGGCCGAAAGCGCCAGCCGTTCCCGCATCCCCAGCGGGGCGGTGCGATGGGTGGCGCCGACAAGGATCAGTTCTCCGGTGTTCATGCGTGGTGGGTGGCGGTTTGGACGTGCCCAGTGTCGCAGAACCACCGGCCCCCGTCTCCGCAGCCCTTGCCATGCCCTCCGCAGTTCTTGCGGCCGCCGCGGTCGGCTCAGCGCCGGCTCATGGGCACGACCAGCACGGGACAGGGCGCCTTGCGCAGGACCCCCTGCGCGGTGCTGCCGACGAGCAGGTCGTAGGCGACCCCGTGGCCGTGCGAACCGAGGACAATGTAATCGGCCTGGGTGGTGGCGGCCTGGGCGAGGATCGTGGCGACGGGCCGGCCCGTGATCTGCACGGTTTGCACCGCCTGCTGCCGTCGGCTATAGCGGCTGCCCAGCGCCCGCAACCGGCGGGTCGCATATTTCTCGCCGGCGGTCACCGCCATGGCCAGGGCGCCCGCATCGAAGGCATAGGCGTCGCCAAACAGGATGGGCGGCGGCTCGACGACATGCAGCAAGACCAGCCGGGCTTGAATGAGTTGGGCCAGGGCACAAGCCGCATCGCACACGCGCACGGTGGCAGCCGAAAGATCGACGGGCACAAGGATGGTTTTCATGGCAAATGAAGTATGCCCCCGGTCCCGGGTTTTCGCTGCGCAGGGTTTGCTGAGACGTGGGCATTTTTTGCGGCGGAATTGCCAAATAACGGCGCACCCCGCCCCCGGTCCCGGTGCTATATTCCCAGCCATGAAAGCCCTCGTCTACCACGGTCCCGGCCGGCGCACCTGGGAGGACAAGGCGTCCCCCGTCCTGCAGCAGCCCACGGACGCCCTCGTCCGCATCACCAAGACCACCATTTGCGGCACGGACCTGCACATCCTCAAGGGTGACGTGCCCGAGGTCCCCACCGGCCTGACCCTCGGGCACGAGGGAGTGGGCGTCGTGACCGCGGTGGGCGCCGCCGTGACGCAGTTCAAGCCGGGCGACCACGTGCTCATCTCCTGCATCACCTCCTGCGGCAAATGCCCGTCCTGCCGCCGCGGCATGTATTCGCACTGCGCCGACGGCGGCTGGATCCTCGGCCACCTGATCGACGGCACACAGGCCGAGTATGTGCGGATTCCACACGCCGACGGCAGCCTGCACCTCATCCCGCCGGGCAGCGATGACGAGGAGCCGCTCGTGATGCTGAGCGACATCCTGCCAACCGGCTTCGAGTGCGGCGTGCTCAACGGCGAGGTCGGGCCCGGCGACACCGTCGCGATCATTGGCGCCGGCCCCATCGGGCTCTCCGCGTTGCTGACCGCGCAGTTCTATTCCCCGGCCCGGCTCATCCTGGTCGACCCCGATCCCAACCGCCTGGAAGTCGCGCGCACCTTCGGCGCGACGCACACCTTCGCCTCCGCCGGCGCCATGACCGCCATCCTGAACCTGACGGGCGGACGCGGCGTCGACGTCGCCATCGAGGCCGTGGGCGTGCCGGAAACCTTCGAGCTGTGCGAAGCCATCATCGCCCCGGGCGGACGCATCGCCAATGTCGGCGTGCACGGCCGGAGCGTCGTGCTGCACCTCCAAAAACTCTGGGCGCAGAACATTACGATCCGCACCCGGCTCGTGGACGCCGTGACGACGCCCCAGCTACTGAAGACCGTGCAGTCCGGCAAACTGGCCCCCAAACGCCTCATCACCCATCGCTTCCCGCTGGCCGAGGTCATGCGGGCTTACGACGTGTTCGCTAATGCCGCTCATGAGAAGGCCTTGAAGGTGATCCTGACCAATTGACCGCCGCCCGACCGGGCCAACTTTCGGTTCGACAAACCCCTGCCCGGCGCCTTCTGTTCCGGGCATGGCCTCGCCTGAGAAAAAGCCCGTTTCCGTCGTCACCATCGTCATCGACCTGGTGCTCACTGCCGTCGCGTTCTCGATCTTCTACTGGCTGGTAAACTCGCACGTGCCGTCGAACGACCCGAAGATGGTCATGTTCTTCGGTGCCTCGGCCGCGGCCTGCATGTCCGGCGTGTTCTGGCTGGCCTGGCAGATGCTGAAGGTCGTGTTCACCTTCCAGCGCGACACGCGCAAGTAACCCGCCGCCGCTCGCGCGGCGGCCATGGCCTCACTTTCCGCCCGCCATGAGCAACCTTCCCGTTCCGCCGAAGCTGCAGCCACTCGTTGACTATCTCAATGGCCTGACCGCGCGCGCCTCCATTGAGCGCCTGCAGGAACTGCTGGCCGCCTCGAACGCCACCGACGAGGACGTCCGCGAATTCATCCGCTTCGAACCGGGCCACTACCAGCGCAACCTGGTGGCGATCGGCCCGTGGTATGAGGTGCTCGTCATCTGCTGGCGCAGCGGCCAGCGCAGCCCGATCCACAACCACGCGCAGTCCACCTGCGGGCTCAAGGTCCTGCGGGGCACCTGCAGCGAAACCTATTTCGCCCATTCGCCCTGCGGCCAGGTCGTCGCCCTCTCCACGACCGAGAAACACGCGGGCGAAGTCTGCGCCTCGGAGGACGAGGATACGCATCAGGTCTCCAACCTGCAGGCCCCGGGCACGGACCTCGTGACCCTGCACATCTACTCGCCGCCCCTCCGCAAGATGAAGAAATTTTCGATCACGAGCGCCGCCGCCGAGGACTGGGTGCCGCCGATTGTCGAGTTCGCCCATGGCGAGGGTATCTGACCGGCCGTGCGGATGACGACTCCCCGGCTCCAGCATGTCGCCGTCATCGGCGGCGGATTCAGCGGCACCATGGCCGCGGTCAACCTTGCCCGCCTCAGCCCGGCGCCGCTGCGCGTCACGCTGTGCAACCACGGTTCGCCGGCGGGCCGCGGCATCGCCTACGGCACCCGCCGGCCCGAGCACCTGCTCAACGTCGCCGCCCGCAACATGTCGGCGCTGGCCGACCACCCGAACCATTTCCTCGAGTGGCTCCGCACCCGCACCGAATACGCCGCGGTCCCCGAGGCCGAGTTGCGCGAGACGTTCATGCCGCGCCGGGTCTACGGCGACTACCTCCGCAGCCTCACGCAGCACTACGCCCGGCCCGTCGACGCGCGCGCCTGCGTGGAATTCGCCGTGGTCGACGACGAGGTCCTTGCGCTCGAGGCCACCGGGACCGGCGCCCGGCTTCGTCTCGCCAGTGGCGCCACGCTCGACGCCGACAAGATCGTCCTCGCCACCGGCAACGAGCCGCCCGCCGACCTGCCCGGCAGCGCCACCGTCGCCACCCACGCCGCCTGGTGCGCCAACCCCTGGCTCGACTGGGAAACCCGCATTCCCGCCACGGGTGACATCGTGCTGCTGGGCACCGGCCTCACCACGGTCGACGCCATCGTCACGCTGCTCGCGCTGGACTGGCGCGGGACCATCCACGCCGTCTCGCGCAATGGCCTGCTGCCGGAGTCCCATTTCAAGGGCGTGGACGATCCCCTCTTTCCGCCCGCCAACGTCGACCTTGCCACGCTCGGTCTCGCCGGCCTGGTGCGCCTGCTCGAGGAGCACTGCACGCGCCTGCGCGCGGCCGGCCTCAATCCGGCCATGGTCGTCGACAAGATGCGCCCGCACACGCAGCGCATCTGGGGCGCCTTCACCGACGCCGAGCGCCGCGAGTTTGTCGCGCAGCACGCGGCCCGATGGAACGTCATGCGCCACCGCATTGCCCCGTCCATTCACCGTCAGGTCGCGGGCGCGCTTGAATCCGGCCGTTTGAAAATCACCCGCGCCGCTGTCACCGGCGTGAAGCCGCTCGGCGGGCAGATCGGCGTCGAGCTGCGCGACCGGGCCGGCGCCACCTCGCTGCTCGCGGCCGCCCTGGCCATCAACTGCACCGGCCCGCACACCCGTTTCTCCGCCACCCGTTCGCCGCTGCTGCAACACCTGCTCACGAGCGGGCTGGCCCAGCCGGACGCGATGGACATGGGCATCCGCGTCGAGCCCGACTTTGCCGTGGTGGAGCGCGGCGGGCGCCGCTCGCCCTTCCTCTGCGCCATCGGCCCGCTGTTGCGCGGCACGTTGTGGGAAAGCATCGCGGTGCCCGAGCTGCGCGGCCAGGCGCTGCGCGTCGCCCAGACGCTGCTCGACGCCGGCGCGCCCGCGCCGGCCGAGGCCGCCGTCATCGAGTATCAGATCTGAGCGCGGCTCAGAGCGAGTTGTCGAACTTCAGCGGATCATCCTTCGTCTTCTTGGTCGGCTGGCCGAAATTATAGAGGAAGCCGAGGTAGACGATGCGGGCGCTGCGCCGGCGCGTGATTTCCTCGTGCAGCAACGGGGTGTTGAGGACGACGCTCTCCTTGAGCGAGTTGAACAGGTCGGAAGCGGTGAACACAATCGCCGCGCGCTTCTTCCACAGGTCATGGCGCAGGCCGAGATTCGCGACCCAGGTCGGGCGGCGCTCGCCCTGCGGGGTCAGCCGGGCCGAGGAATAGTTCGCGTTGAACTGCGCCTGGGTCTCGCGCGGCAGGTGCAGCGTGACCCCGAGCTTGGCGAGCCAGGAGACGTCGGACTTGCTCGAACTGAAACCGAGATTCGAGGCGTCGATGGTATTGTAGAACGTGTTTGAGCTGAAGTTGAGCGTCACAAGTGAGCCGATCTCGCGACCCGCGGTCAGCTCCAGGCCGGCGGCGTTGCTGGTCGCGAGGTTGGCGTGCGTGGTGAGCAGCACGCCGCCGCCGAGGTCCGAGGTCACATTGGTGAAGCCGTGGTAGGTGCGCCGGTCATAGAGCGTCGCGGTCAGGCTGGTGGAACCCTCATGGTAGCTGTAGCCGCTCTCGATGGAGTGAATGTCCTCGGGCCGCAGGTGCGGGTTGCCGGAGCGCAGCGTGAACGGGTCCACCACTTCCGTGAACGGATTCAGGTCGTCCGTCTCGGGGCGGCGCACGCGGTGACTGTAGTTGAGCTGCAGCTCGTGGCGGTCCGTCAGGTGATAGGCGAGGTGCAGCGTGGGATAAACGCGGCCGTAATCGTTGGGCACCGTCGTGTTGGTGCTCAGCAGGTGCGATTTACCCTGCGTCAGCTCGGGGCGGAGCCCGGCCATGAAGCCGAAGGCGCCGAAGGCCCGCGTATACGTGGCGTAGAACGCGTGCACCGTGCGGTCGTGGCGGAAGGTGTTGGTCTGCGCCGGGTCGGTGAGTAAGCGGCCCGTCGCCGGGTCGAACACCTGCCGGAGGAAATCCGCGGTGAACTGCTCGTCGGTCAGGTTGTAGCCCGCCTCGAGGCGGGCGTCGCCCGCGAGCGGCCGGGTGTATTCGACGAGAGCCTCGGTGTTGTCCGCGCTGTTCTTGATGCGGTTGTTGTCAAAGGTCGCGGCCTGCGCCGGCGTGCGGAAGTGGTCCGCGTAATGGTTGTTCTCCTGCTCGTCGTTGCGGGAATGCTTGAGCTCGAAATTCAGCTCATGGTCCTCGGCAAAGGTGTGACGGTAGGTGCCCGCCACCTCCACGTCCTGCTCGTATTCGGGGTCGTCCCGTGTGCGATCGTAGTCGCTGGTCACCGTGCCGGCGTCATCAGCCACCAGGTTGCGGTCAGTAGCGTAACGGTGGAAGGTCCGGCGGTTGTAGCTGGCGTTGAGGCCGAACTGGTCCGCCTTGTCCGGGGCGTAGTCGAAGCCGGCGCGCGCGATGCGCGTGAAAGGCCGGGAGCCCTCGGTGGTGTGCTTGTCCGCGCGGATCACCGCGCCGGTGACCGGGTCGGTGATCGCGCGCACATCGCTGGCGAAGCGCGGCCGGTCGTCCTGGCGCACGCTGACGCTGCCGAAGAGATTCCAAGCGCCGGGATGGTAGTTGAGCGAGGCGCCGGCGTTATAGCGGCCGTGGTCACCCACACTCGTGTTGACCGTGCCAGACAGGCCGCCGCCGTGCTTCTGCTTCAGCGCGATGTTGATGATGCCCGCTGTGCCGTCCGGCTTGTATTTGGCGGAGGGGTTGGTGATGACCTCGATCTTCTCGATCTCGCTGGCCGGGAGCTGCTGCAGCACCTCGGCCCGGCTGCGGCCCATGAGGGCGGAGCTGCGGCCGTTGATGAGGATGAGGACGTTCTCCGAGCCGCGCAGGCTGACGTTGCCGTCGATGTCGACGTCGACCGACGGCACGTTCTGCAGGAGATCGCCCGCCGAACCGGCGGTGCTCGAGATCTCCTTGCCGACGTTGTAGACCTTTCGGTCGATGGAATTCAGGAACTGCTGCTGCTTGGCGCGCACCTCGACTTTTTCCAGCTGCAGGACATGGCCCGCGGGATTCAGCGTGCCCACATCGACGCGCGGGTGCGCGGCATCGACGGTGAACGGTGCGGTGACTTTCGTCTCCAGGCCAACCTCACCGAAAGCCAGCCGGTATTCGCCCGGCGGCACCTGCTCGAGCAGGAACTTGCCCGACCGGTCGGTGGCCGCGTGCTGCACCACGGTGCCATCGGTCTGTTGCAGCGCCACCGCGACGAATTCCACGGGCCGCCCCGATTCGACCTCAGCCACTGTGCCAGTGACGGCGCCGCCCGGCGCGGCGGCGCGGGCGGTCGCCAGCCCCAGCAGGGCGGTGAAAATGAGGACAAGGAATCGAAAGCGAGGCGTGGTCATGTGAATAAAAAGAGCCTTACCTTAGCAGCCCACGGATTACGGGACGATTACAATGTGCCGCCGCCCGCCCCGGCCGGAAACGGCCCGAGGAGGAAAACCAGCTGCCCGGCCTCGATCGCCGCGGACAAGCGCCAGCCCATCGCCGCGGCAAAGCTCCGCGCGAGGCTGAGGCCGAGACCCGCGTGCTCGCCCCCCGTGCGGGCAGCCTCCTTGCGCCAGAAACGGTCGAACAACCGGGCGGCATCCTCCGCGGTCAGGTCGCCGGCCGGATTGGCCAGGCGCAGGCCGCCCGCCGCATCGCTCACGACCGTAATCTCCCCGCCGGCCGGCGTGTAGTCGACGGCATTGTCAAACAGGTTGGCCAGGATCGAACGCAGCAGCACCGGATCAGCGGCGGTGGCACCCGGGGCAACCGCCAGCTGCAGGCGCAGCCCGCGGGCCGCGGCCCGCGCGGCGAACGGCTGCCAGGTTGCGGCCACGAACGGCGCCAGCTCGACGGCTTCGAGCCGCACCGCCAGCTGCCCGCGTTCGCCGCGCGCCAGCGTGAGCAGGCGCGTGACCAGCGCCTCCATCTGCAAAGCGATGGCCAGCGTGTCGCGATCCGTCGCCGGATCGCGGGATTCAGGCCACTTGAGGGCGCACTCCGCGAGGCTGCGCAGCTCGGCGAGCGGCGTGCGCAGCTCGTGCGCGAGATCGGCGCTGAAGCGGCGTTCGCGCTCAAAGGAGGTCTCGAGGCGCGCGAGCAGGTCGTTCAGCCGGCCGGTAATGGGCTGGAGTTCCCCCGGCAGGGAATCGGCTTCCAGCCGGCCGGACAGCGAGCCAGCGTCGATCCGCATGACCTGCTCCCCCAGCCGGTCGACCGGGGCGAGGCCGCGGCGCAGGACGCGCGGCACCACGAAAAGCACCACCAGGAAAATAAGTCCGCCGCAGCCGGCGACGGCGAAGAAGAGGCCGCCGAGGTCCTCGTCAAGATCCTCCCGGTCCACCGCCACGATCAGCTCGGCCATGGCCGGGCCGCTGGCGGGATGCTCGCTCGCAGACTTGGGTCGGAAGAGGAAGCGCACCGCGCGGCCGTCGCGCCCGTTCGGCAGGGTGAGATCCCAGTAGACCGGGGTTTCCGTGGCCGGGCCCGGAGGCGGGTTCATGCGGTTGCCCTGCAGGGAGGGCGAACGCGCGATCAGCGCGCCACGGGTGTCGCGCAGTTCAAAATAACGGCGCGCCCTCTCGATGTTGAATCCGCGGAGGAGCTTCTCGGAAAAATCCACCTGCACGCGCCCGTTCTCCTGCTCGACCAGCGCGCTGATGCCGAGGGCCCGGGCCTCGAGCGCGGAGTTGAACGCCCGGTTGAGCTGCACCCACATGACGCCGTAGATCAGCAGCAGGGCCGCGCCCAGGAGCAGCGCCAGGGCGAGCAACAGTTCGCGAGTGAGCTGCCGGCGCAACGATTTCATGTGAGGGAACGCGCGCCCGCCGGCGCGAGAACATAACCCAAGCCGCGGCGCGTGTGGATGAGCGGGGCGGAACCGGCGGTGACCGCCAGCTTCTTGCGCACGTTGCACACCGCCGAGTCGACGACGTTGCTCATCGGGTCGACCTGGCCATCGTAAATGTGCGCCTCGATGTCGGCGCGCGAAACCACCTCGCCCTGGCGGCGCGCGAGGTATTCCAGCAGCTGGTATTCGCGAGCAGTGAGCTCGACCGGCCGGCCGGCCCGCTGCGCCGTGCGGGCCAAGGGATCGATCTCGAGATCACCGACGGCGAGGCGCGGCCGCTTGGTGCCGTAGGTGCGGCGACAGAGCGCCTGCACCCGGGCCAGCAGTTCCTCGAGGGCGAAAGGCTTCACCAGATAGTCGTCGGCCCCCGCCTGCAGCCCGGTCACGCGATCGGCCACCGTGTCGCGGGCGGTGAGCAGGAGCACGTGCGCCGGCCGGCCGCCGGCCCGCAGCGTGCGCAACACGTCGAGCCCGTCGCGTTTCGGCAGCATGAGGTCGAGCACGATGGCGTCGTATTCGTGCGACTCCGCCAGCCAGAGTCCCTCCTCGCCGTCACCCGCCGTGTCCACGGCATAACCGGAACGGCGCAGGGCCGCGGCAATGTTGCGCTGGAGGCGCAGGGAGTCATCGACAACCAGGACACGCATGGGAGGGCGGGAGTCTAGCAGGAGAACATTACCCCACGATGACGCCGGCGGGCACGGGTCACACGTTCGTCACGTCCGACCGGCGCTTGCCGAGGAAGGACGATACGATGATCGCCGCCTCGTAGAGCACGATCAACGGCACGGCGAAGAGGGTCTGGTTGAACGGATCGGGCGTCGGCGTGACGACGGCCGCGATGATGAAGATCACCACGATGGCGTGGCGGCGGTATTTGCGCAGCGTCGCCACCTCGATCAGGCCCATGTAGACCGCCAACACCACGAGCAGCGGGAACTCGAACGCCCCGCCCATGCCCAGCACGATCCACAGGAGCAGACTGTAATACTTGTCGGCCGTCCACATCACCGCGTAACCGAGCATCTGGTTCAGCTCGAACGAAACCCGGAGCGTGCTCGGCACGAGCAGAAAGTAGCCGAACGCCGCGCCGGAGAGGAACAGCAGGAACGCGGTGAACGCCGTCGGCAGGACCACCTTCATCTCGCGCTTCGTGAGCGCCGGCGCGACGAACTGCCCGGCGAAAAACAGGAAGAACGGCAGCGAGAGGATCAGGCCGCCGAGCAGACACATGTCGATGATGACGGTGAACACCGACATCGGGCTGTTCGTGACCAGCTCGGTCTTGAGGTTCGGATACTCCGCCTGCACCAGCTGCAACGGGCGGATCAGGAGATGCGAAGCCAGGTCGAGCTGGTAGGCGATGATCGTGACGAAGATGCCGAAAACCACGGCGCACTTGATCAGCGTCCAGCGCAGGTCCTCGAGGTGCTCGAGGAAGCCCATGGCCTTGCTCTTGCGGGGCGGCGGGTTTTCCGTCTCCGCGTCAGGCGGCGGCCAAGGCTGGTAGGATGCGGGTTCTTCGCTCAATGGAACTCCCTTGGAAACAATTTCCCGCTAACCGCGCAATCACCGTATTTTAGACACCCCGGCCGGCCGGGCGGCTCCATCGCGCGGGCCGGCGCCCTCCCAGCCCCCGTCGGCCGCGCCGCCCACCGCTGAGGGCCCGAATTTGACGTGTCATAAGGCCTCCGCCGTTGACACCTCCGTCCCCGCCCGCTCCGATGAACGTCCCTATTTTCCCTCTTTCCCATGGCCAAAAAAACACCTGCTAAGAAGTCCGCCAAGAAATCCAACGCCAAGTCCGCCAAATACGTCTACACGTGGGGCGCAGCCAAAGCCGATGGCAACGGTTCGATGAAGAACCTGCTCGGCGGCAAGGGCGCCAACCTCGCCGAGATGACCCGCATCGGCCTGCCCGTGCCCCCCGGCTTCACCATCACGACCGAAGTCTGCACCTATTACTACGCCAACAAGCGCTCCTATCCCGCCTCCCTCCAGGCCCAGATGGAAGCCGGCGTGAAGAACATGGAGAAGATCATGGGCTACAAGTTCGGTGACGCCACCGGCTTTCCCCTCCTCGTCGCCGTCCGCTCCGGCGCCCGCGATTCGATGCCGGGCATGATGGACACCATCCTCAACCTCGGCCTCAACGACGACACCGTCCTCTCCCTCGCCCGCGCCACCAAGAACGAGCGCTTCGCCTGGGACTGCTACCGCCGCTTCATCCAGATGTATTGCGACGTCGTCATCGGCGTCCAGAAGCGCGAGGGCGAGGACCACGACCCGTTCGAGTCCGTCATCCACGGCTTCAAGCACGAGCGCTACCACGGCGACATCGAAGACTCCAAGCTCACCGCCGCCGACCAGCAGGAGCTCGTCAAGCGCTTCAAGGCCATGGTCAAGGACCGCACCGGCCAATCCTTCCCGAACAATCCCTGGGACCAGCTCCGCGGCGCCGCCGGTGCCGTGTTCGGCTCCTGGATGAACGACCGCGCCAAGGTCTACCGCGCCAAGTATGGCATCCCCTCCGAGTGGGGCACTGCCGTCAACGTGCAGGCCATGGTCTATGGCAACACGGGCGACACCTCCGGCTCAGGCGTCGCGTTCACCCGCAACCCAGCCAACGGCACCAACGAATTCTACGGCGAGTTCCTGATTAACGCGCAGGGTGAAGACGTCGTCGCCGGCGTCCGCACGCCCGAGCCCGTCCTCAAGCTGAAGGACCAGATGCCGAAGTCCTACGCCGAGCTCCTGAAGGTCCGCGCGACCCTCGAGAAGCACTTCAAGGACGTCCAGGACATCGAGTTCACGATTCAGGAAGGCAAGCTGTTCATGCTCCAGACGCGCAACGGCAAGCGCAC
>JANYAM010000259.1 GCA_025361365.1 Opitutus sp.
CTTGACGACCTGCGGGAGGAACATCTTGCCGGCACCGAAGAGATCGCCGACGACGCGCATGCCGTCCATCAGCGGGCCCTCGATGATCGTGAGCGGCTTGCCGTATTTCTGGCGGGCTTCCTCGGTGTCCTGGTCGATCCAGGCATCGATGCCCTTCACGAGGGCGTGCGAGAGGCGGGCCTCGACGGTGCCGGTGCGCCAGGCCTCGAGGATGGCGATGTCGGCCTTCTGGTCCTTGACCACGCCGGAGGCCTTGAGTTTCTCACCAAATTCGACGAGGCGCTCGGTGGAGTCTGGGCGGCGGTTGAGGAGCACATCCTCCACGAGAACGAGCAGTTCCTTGTCCACCTCCTCGTAGACCTCGAGCATCGACGGGTTGACGATGCCCATGTCCATGCCCGCCTTGATGGCGTGGTAGAGGAACGCCGCGTGCATGGCCTCGCGCACGGGATTGTTGCCGCGGAAACTGAAGGAGACGTTAGAGACGCCGCCGCTGACCTTGGCGTGCGGGAGGTTCGATTTGATCCAGCGCGTGGCCTCGATGAAATCGACGGCATAGTTGTTGTGCTCCTCGATGCCGGTGCCGACGGTGAGGATGTTCGGGTCGAAGATGATGTCCTCGGGCGGGAAGCCGACCTGTTCGGTAAGGAGCTTGTAGGCGCGCGTGCAGATGCGGATCTTCTCGGCGTAGGAGGCGGCCTGGCCGTTCTCGTCGAAGGCCATGACGACCACGGCGGCGCCGTAGCGGAGAATGGTGCGCGCCTGCTCGAGGAACTTCGCCTCACCCTCCTTGAGGGAGATGGAGTTTACGATGCCCTTGCCCTGAAGACATTTCAGGCCGGCCTCGATCACTTCCCACTTGGAGGAGTCGACCATGACCGGGACCTTCGCGATCTCGGGCTCGCTGCCGATGAGCTGCAGGAAGCGCGTCATGGCCGCGACGCCGTCAATCAGGCCGTCGTCCATGCACACGTCGATGACGTTGGCGCCGTTGTCCACCTGCTGGCGGGCGACGGAGACGGCCTCCTCGTAGTTACCGGCCTTGACGAGCTTGGCGAATTTCGGCGAGCCGGCGACGTTGGTGCGTTCGCCGACCATGAGAAACGTTCCTGCCTGCTGGGTGAAAGGAAGCGAACCTGACAATTGAAGAGGCAGGACCGTTTCGGGGTCTTGGGTTTGGGATTTGGGGCCTGGGGAGCCCTGGACCCTAGACCCTAGACCCTGGACCCCATCCGGCCAGGCTGGCCGGATGATCGTCACCTTGCGGGCCGGCTTGGGCGCGAGGGACTGGGCGATGGCCGCGATGTGTTCGGGCGTGTTGCCGCAGCAGCCGCCGGCGATGTTGAGCAGGCCGCTGGTGGCGAACTCGCCGAGGTAGCGGCCCATGTCAGCCGGGCCGAGGTCGAAGCCGGTCGGCGTGAGCGGATTCGGGAGGCCGGCATTCGGGTAACAGGAGATGAAGGTGTCGGACTTCTGGCCCAGTTCCTCGAGGAACGGGCGCATGAGATCGGGACCGAGCGAGCAGTTGAGGCCGACGGCGAGCGGCTTGTGCGTGCGCACGGCGTTCCAGAACGCACCGACCGTCTGCGCTGAGATCATCGTCTCGCCGCCGCGGCCGACAGCGGCCGAGATCATGAGCGGGAGTTTGATTTTGTCCTCGGCGAAGATCTCCTCGATGGCGACGAGGGCGGCCTTGGCGTTGAGCGAGTCGAAGATGGTCTCGACCAGCAGCAGGTCCACGCCGCCGGCGATGAGTGCGCGCACCTGGCGGCGGTAGTCGGCCTTCACCTGGTCGAAGGTGACGACACGGAAGCCGGCGTCGTCGGCGTCGGGAGAGTTGGAGAGCGAGACGGTCAGCGGCCCGACGGCGCCCGCGACGTAGCGGCGCTTGCCGTCGGCGTTGGCGATGCGGTCGGCCCACTCGCGGCACTGGCGCGCGGACTGGAAGTTGATGTCGTGCGCGAGGGTCTCGAGGAACTTGTTCTCGATGACGCCCTGGTAGAACGCCGGATCCTTGCGACCGCCTTTCTCGCGCGGGTCCTCGATGAAGAACTCGCTCTGGCCGATGCTCGTCGCGGAAAAGGTGTTGGTCTCGATGATGTCCGCGCCGGCCTCGAGGAAGCGCCGGTGGATGTCGCCGATCTCGGTCGGGCGGGTGAGCGAGTAGATGTCACCGTTGTTCTTGAGATCCTTGGGCGCATCCTTGAAGCGTTCGCCGCGCGCGTCCTGCTCCGTGAGATTGTAGCTGCGGATAGTCGTGCCCATCGCGCCATCAATGATGGCCACGCGCTCGGCCAGGAGTCGGCGGAGCGCGGTTTCGGCGGCAGTGGGGGGCAGAGCTGACATGGCAGTCGTAAGTATCCTTACATCAAGATTCGATGATATGAAAAAGCAAGGCCGGGTTACAGTCGGCCACTCGTATGATGTAAAGGCTGACAGGAATTGAGCTTGCGTAAGTGAGCAGGCGAGTGGATTAGTGCCGTCGCCTGCCGTTCTTTATGTCAATTCCAGGGAAACAGGGAAGGCCGTGCAAACCGGCCACAGTTGCGCTGCGGTAACGCATCACAGACCCATACCGGCGGACAGGAGCCGGGCAAAGCCAATCGGACAACCGGTGAAGGCGAGGGGCGAGGACGCGCCGATGGCGCGCAAAGGCCAAATCACAAAACGCCAAATCCCAAACAGTCCGGCTTCGCCTGATCGTTTGGAGTTTGGAATTTTGGAGCTTTGGAGTTTTGCGCGTCTCGCGCTGAAATGCGGAGTCCGAACATCTGCCCCGGGAAACTCACCACGCGGCCGCCTCGTGCGGGCAGCCGGGTTCAACCTTCAACGCACATTGAAGGGTGGGAGTGGATGCGTGAAACTGTAGGAGGGGCTTTACGCCCCGAAGCATCGCGGGATAAACCCGCTCCTACAGCTCAACCTTCTGCTCTTGCCGCAGCATCAGCAGATCATGAATACCACCATCGCGGCGTCGCTCCGACGCCTCTTCCTCCTCGCCGGCCTCGCGCCGGCTCTCACCGCGTTCGCGCAAAGCGCCGAACCGGAAAAACTGCCGGACTATGTCTTCACCGCCACGCGGACGCCCGCGGCGCTGACGACGACCGGCACCTACGTCGACCAGATCAGCAGCGCGGACCTGGCCCGCATGCAACTCACCGGGCTGCGCTCCGCCCTCGGCGCCATTCCGGGCGCGCCGGCCTTCGCGTCGGGCGCGCCGGGCGGCGTGACGTCGCTCTTCCTGCGCGGCGCCAACTCGAACCAGACGCTGTTCCTCGTGGACGGCATTCGGTTCAATGATCCCAACACCGACTACGCCGTCTCGCTCGGCGGCATGTGCGTCAGCGGGTGCGACAACCTCGAGGTGTCGCATGGCCCGCAGAGCACGCTCTACGGTGGCGAGGCCATCGGCGGCGTGGTGGCCTTGCAGGCCCAGCGCGGTCGCGGGCCGGCCACGCAGGCGGTATCAGTCGAGGCCGGCTCCTTCGGCACCGTCCAGGGCGCCCTGCGCGCGCAAGGCAGCGATGGCGCCACCGCCTACAACGTTTCCGTGCTCGGCGGGCACACCGACAATGAGCGCACGAACAATGCCTTCGACAGTGCGACCTATGCGCTGCGGATCGATCACACGGTCAGCAAGGAGGTCACGGTCGGCGCGACCTATCGCGGCTTCATCGGCAAATACGGTTCGCCGGGTGATCGTTTCACAAACGACCTGAACAACACCGAGAAGGAAACCAACCAGCTCGCGACGGTGTTCGCGGAGTTCACGCCGACCGCTACGTTCACCAGCAAGGTGATCCTCGGCGGTCAGGGCCGCCGCTACGAGGCGATTAGTCCGAATGCCGCTGGCACGACCGTGTCGACGACGCTCGTGAAGAACCGCCGCGGCGTGCTCGACTGGCAGAACACCCTGCAGGCCGGCGCGCAAAACCGCGTGACGGCCGGCCTGACCGCCGAGGCGAACCACACGCGCAACACCGGCTTCGGCAACATCAACGAGAGCCAGCAGCTCCTCGCGTTCTTCGTGCAGGACGAGTGGACGCCGGCAGAGCACGTCTATCTGACCGCCGGCTTGCGCAGTGACGACTTCGACACGTTCGGCCGCGCCACCACCGGCCGGGCGACGGCGGCGTGGCTGTCGGCGGATTCGCGCTGGAAGGTCCGCGCGACCTACGGCACGGGCTTCCGGGCGCCGGGGTTCCTCGACCTCTACGGGCAGAGTTCGTTCTATGTGGGCAATCCCAACCTCAAGGCCGAGAAGGCGCACGGCTGGGACGGCGGCGTGGATTATTTCCTCGCCGACAAGAAGGGCGTGTTGAGCGCGACGTGGTTCGACACGCGCTTTTCCAACCTGATCGTGTTCAACTTCGCGGTGTTTCCAGGGACGACGGCGAACATCGAGCGGGCGCGCACGCGCGGCCTGGAGCTGGCGGGCAAGTTCTCGCTGGCCGGGATCGCCGACGTGCGGCTGGCCTACACCTACCTCGACGCGGACAACCTCTCGCAAGGCATCCGCCTGCTCCGCCGCCCGCGCAACAGCGGCTCGGTCGACGTGTGGCGCGACTTCGGCGGCGGCTTCAGCGCCGGCACGGGTCTGGCGTTTGTGGACAACCGCATGGACGTGAATGCTGCGACGTTCGCGACGATTCGCGGCGAGGACTACACGGTCGTCCGCCTCTACGGCGCGTGGCAGGCGACGCCGCGCCTCGCGGTGAAGGCGCGGATCGAAAACCTCCTCGACGAGAAATACGAGGAAGTGAACGGCTACCCCCAGACGGGCTTCGGCGCCTTTGCAGGCGTCGAGTGGAAGTGGTAGGGGCTGTTGCCCCCAACAGCCCGGGCGCTTGAGGGCTGTATAGACTCGGGTCAAGGGTAACAAGTGTCCCGGGTAGAGGGTAACACTTTGGAGGTGGCTGGTTGAAGCGGATGATAGCTGCCTTTTGCGCGGGTGGTCGACTCAGTGCAGTCGATCAGACCGAGGGTGAAGGC
>JANYAM010000281.1 GCA_025361365.1 Opitutus sp.
AGCCAGCTCGCTCCCACACCCGCCGACTTGATTGTGCCAATCATTGCGTCGCCTCCGCCCCCGCGAGGCAGCCCGTGAAATAAACCGTCCAGCGCGCGGCGGCCGCCGCGGCCTTCTGGCCGAGCAACCGGTAGTCGTTGCCGGGATTCGACTGCGTCCGGTTGCTGCCGGCGCGAAACACGATGTGCGGCACGCCGAGCTGCGTGCAGACCTGCGCGATGGCCGCGCTCTCCATCTCCATGATGTCCGGGTTCAGTTTCTTGCGCATGTCGGCGATCTTCGCGTCCGACACGCCGAACAGGTCGCTCGCCGACACCACCCCGGTGAGCACGCGCGGGATGTAGGTCTTGCCGTTGGCCGTCACCGGCTCGGCGGTGTAGCCGGCGATCGCGGCGCGGGCGAGTTTCAGCAGCCGCGGGGCCGGCCGGTAATACCAGTGCGTCATCTGCCCGGCGAGCGGGCCGCGGACCTTGCGGTAGACCATGCCCTGGTCCGTCAGGCTGCCGGCGGCGTGGTGGATCGTCTTGGTGGAAATGACGGTGTCGCCGGTGAGGATGCGCGGGTTGAACCTCGAGCCCGTGCCGGACACGAGCACCTCGGCGGGTTGGAACGCTTGGATGAACAGCGCGGTGACCATCGCCCCATTGGTCACGCCGACCCCGGTTACGGCCGTGACGACCCGCCGGCCGCGCAGCATACCCGTGACGTAAGGGAAGCAGGCCATCCGGCCGGACTTCGGCCCGCTGATCTGCGCCTGGATCAACCGGATCTCGGAGGGCATGGCGCTCAGGATCAGGGTGGTCGCGGGCTTGGGCATGGTCGGAGGCCTACAGCAAAAGCCTTACCAAGGCAGGACTAAATACGGGTCGTGGCCGGCAGCCGCATGTTGCCATCAAGATGGCGGTGCAGGTCGATCACGGGCACAGGAGACTCCATCTGCCTACCCTAAGGCGCCCGGCCTCGGGGTGCAATCCCTCTGGCATTGCCACCCCCAGCCCGACTACTTGCCTGGCTTGCGCGGACTCAAATCAGATGCGCAAGCTCCAAGACCGATAGGCCGAGGAGCAGAACATCACCGACAATCCCCGCCAAGAGCAGTCCCTTGAACCCACTTATTGTTTTACTGAAATTCATGTCTCGGACCCTCTGCTCGGTTTTGCGTTGAAACTCGAGCGAGGCTTCATCCTTCCCGTTCAGTTTCCTGAAGGTGGATATGAGCGAGTAAAGCACTGCAGCATATAATATCGCCATAACCAGGCTGCTGGTGCGGAGGATAAACAAAAGGGACACGCTGCTAAGCTGGCGGCCCGGGACGATCAGTGCAATCCCGGGACGTTTGGCCTATTCAGGTCTCAGGTTTCAGGTCTCAGGTCTCTCTGTTGATTGCTTTCTTCTGGATTCTGGATTCCTACTCCTGTCTCCTTCTCCCCTACATGATCGAGGTCGAAAATCTCACGCGGGTCTTCCGCACCTACAAGAAGCAACCCGGTTTCTGGGGCGGCGTGAAGGGCCTGTTCCACCGCGACTTCGAGGAGACGCGTGCGGCGGACAACATCAGCTTCAGCATCAAGGAGGGCGAGCTGGTCGGCTTCCTCGGGCCCAACGGCGCGGGCAAGACCACCACCCTCAAGATGCTCTCCGGCCTGATCTACCCGACCAGCGGCACGGCGCGGGTGGCGGGCTACGACCCGACCAAGCGCGAGAACGCCTACCGTCGCCTCTTCGCCCTCGTGCTCGGCCAGAAAAACCAGCTCTGGTGGGATTTGCCCGCGATCGAGTCGTTCTTCCTCCTCCGTGCCATCTACGGCCTGCCCCAGGAACAGTTTAAGGCGACGCTCGACGAGCTCGTGACGCTGCTCGACGTCGGCCCGAAGCTCAACGTCATGGTCCGCGAGCTCTCCCTCGGCGAGCGGATGAAGATGGAGCTGATCGCCGCCCTGCTCCACCGGCCGCGCGTGCTCTTCCTCGATGAGCCCACGATCGGCCTCGACGTCGTGTCGCAGAAGAAGGTCCGGGAGTTCCTGCGCGACTACAACCGCCGCACCAAGACGACGATCCTGCTGACGAGCCATTACATGGCCGACATCTCGTCGCTGTGCGAGCGCGTGATCGTCATTGACCACGGCAAGAAGATCTACGACGGCGACCTCAACCGCATCACCGGCGCCGGCGCGCGGCAGCGCATCATCAAGTTCCGGCCCCGGAGCGAGACGTTTCCGGCGGACTGGCAGCCCGCGCACGGCACGGCGAAAGTCGGCGAGGACGGCGAGGTCCTGCTACACGTGCCCAGCGAGCACGTCACCTCCGTTTTCCAACAGATTCTGGCCCTCGGCGCAGTGGATGACATCACGATCCAGGACGTGCCCCTCGAGGACGTCATCACCGAGCTGTTCTCCCGCGGCGTCGCGGCAAAGTCGATGTAAAGTAGAGACGGGAGCTCCGAGCAGGTTGTAGCACGAAACCCGGTCTCCCGGCGTCGCCAAACCGGATAGCTAGGTAGATTGTATCACGCCCGCCCGATGCCGAAAAAGTTCGGCACCTGCATTTAGGCATTTTTATGGGTCCACCTTATAGCGGTTCCTGCTACTTCTTGTGCACAAGGACCGTCCAAAGAATCGTGCCGCATCGCTCATGATATCCTTTCTAGAGTTTTTATTTCTGAGCGCTTTTTTGTCCAGTGTGCTGATCGGTATTGGGATATTTTTGATCAATCCGAATCGAACTATCAATCGCATATTCGTGCTGGTCCTGGTGGCGATAGCTACTTGGTTTTTTAGCATCTTCATGGTCATTCGCGAGGCTCGGCTATATATTCCGGCGACGGGGGAAAGCCATATATTCTGGCTCCGTCTAGGCTCCGCGACGGGTGCAACGGTGCCGTGGCTCGCGCAATTGATGATTGCTTCCCTGACGGCCCCAGCCCGCTCTCTGTGGAATGTCCTAAGACAATCCTGGCCTTGGCTCGTGCTGGCGGGCGTGCTGGCAGCTTTGGCTTTTTCGGAATCCTGCATTCCATCAAACTCGGTGCCATTAATCCCTAGGAGAGGATATGGCTATACAATTTACTGTGGCGCACTTCTTATCCAAGGCGCAGTCCTATTGGCGAGCGCTTATCGACAGATGCAACGCCTTCCCGGCGCGCGCCGAATTGAAATGCAAATCTTCGTGCTCAATACTGGCCTCGCCTGCGTGATGGTGCTGCTGTCGACCTACTTTGGCCGCCTACTAGACTTACCACTGTTTAGTCGAAGCGGTCCCTTTGTTTTCTTCACCCTCTACGGCCTCACCGTCTGGACACTCAGTTCCCACCGGATATTCGACGCCCGGCAGGTGATCGCCTCCCTGGCTCAGCGGGCCGTCATCTTGGGAATCATGGGCCTGAGCGCGATCAGCCTCGCCTTGCTGTTGGATCAGGTCGTAGCCGAACCCTACCACGTGCTCGTCGCGGCCTTGGGTGCCGGTTTGCTCGCGCTGGCCTGCGAGAAGCCCACGCGGAGATGGTTCGGCCTGGATGACGATCACCGCCTGCTGGCGCCTCGCCGGGCAATCTTCACTTGGGCGCGGCAAGTTTCCGACGCCGGCAAGCTGAAATCACTCTTCGAGGAATTCCTCAGCGATTGGTGCCAGGCCGACTATGTGAGTCTCCTCTCATCAAATGGGCGCGCTTTTACCGGCGGCGATATTTGCCTGCCCCCGGGCTGGGCCGGGCTCCAGTCACTCTGTGAGGAGGGTTGGATCACGCCGGAACTGCTCCAGCGTCGGAAATTGCGACCGGGCATGGCGGAATGCCGCGAGCTGATGTCCCGGCACCAGCTCGGCGCGTTGCTCGCGGTTCCGCCGGGAAGCGATTCGCCCACGCTAGTGCTGGCTCTCGGACTCAAGCGCGGCCTCCGTCCATATACCTATCCGGACATCCGCCTGCTACTCAACCTCGCCGAGCTGATGGACAACATCCTCACGCATGCTACGCTATCTGCGCAGGCCGCGCGGCTAGCGCAAATGGAGTCCGCCGCGATGATGTCGCGCAGCCTGGCGCATGATTTGAACAACCTGACCACGCCAGTCGCCACTTACCTGCTGCATACTCATGGCCGAGCGGCCCCCGGCAGCGCAGAAGCGGAGGTCTACGATGCCGCCGTTCACTCCGTCAAAGTCATGCATGACTATATTCGCGAAAGCCTCTTCTTTGCCCGGCGGCTGGTGCCGGAGTTCAAGAAGGTGGATCTCGCCCAAACCCTCGCCTCGGTGGTCCGGCTCTGCCAGGAACGGGCCACCCGTCGCGCCACGACGCTTGAATCGTTTTGCGATGGGGAGGCCGCTCTGACGGCGGACCCAGTGCTGTTCCAGCGCTTGGTGGTCAACCTGGTCAACAATGCCATCGATGCCTCGCCCCCGAGTGGCACGGTCACCCTTGCGATCGGCGTCAAGGATTCGGGGCAAATCGCCTTCGATGTCACGGACCAAGGACCCGGAATCCCGCCGGAAAACCTCCCGCGCATCTTTGATCCCTATTTCACCACCAAGGACACCGGCGACAGTTTGCGCGGCCTCGGTCTAGGGCTGGCCATTTGCCGCAAGATCGCGGATCTGCACGGAGGCACGATTGAAGTAAACAGCGCGCCCGGCCGAGGCACGACGTTCACGGCACTGTTCCCGAAGGACGGACTGCCGGAAAGACATGCGCGCGAACCCCGGAATCCGGTAGCCGTTAAACCCAGCCTGCTCGGG
>JANYAM010000269.1 GCA_025361365.1 Opitutus sp.
CGGCCGGCGCCGGCCCGCAACACGCTGGCCGCCTCGTCGGGTCGGAAGCAGATCATGTCGATCACGACATCCCACGGCCCGGCCGCGGCGACGGTTTTCTCGAACGCCGGGAAATCCTGCCGGTCGCCAGTGAGGCGTTGCACGTCGGGCCCCAGCCGGTCGTCGGTTTTGCCGCGATTGAAGACCGTGATCTCTGCGTCGCGGTCGCGGAGCGCCTTGACGATCCCGGTCGAGATCAAGCCGGTCCCGCCGATGATGAGCACGCGCATGGTCCGGTTAAAGTGGCCGGCCCCGCCGCTGTCCAACCAACAATCCCCTTCAGGCATCTTACCGTCCAATTAGTTCGCTGTTTCCATTCGCCGCTCAGCGGCGCACCTTCGGACCATGAAGCATCTACCCCTGCTTGCGGCGGCCCTGTTGTCTGTTCACTCCGCAATGGCTGTGGCCGCACCCGTGCAGTTACACTGGGTCAACCAGCCCGCGGAAGGTTTGTCCTCCGGCGTCAGCTGGGGCGTGCCCTGGCCGCAAGGCGCCCTGCCCCGCGATGCGACCCTCAGCCTGACCGATGCCTCCGGCAAAGCCTTGCCCGTGCAAACCTGGCCGCTGGCCTACTGGCCGGACGGCTCGCTCAAGTGGAGTGGGCTCGCCACGGTCGCTCCCGCCGGGCTGTCGGGTGAACTCACCCTCGCCCCGGGATCCTCTTCCGCCGCCGGCAACCTGAAGCTCACGCAGGACGCCAAGGCCGTCACGATCGACACCGGCGCGCTCCAGGCCGTGATTACGCGCAGCGGCCGGAATCTCGTGGACACACTCACGGTGGGCGGCACGGAAGTCGCGCGCGACGGCCAGCTCGTCTGCCTCCTCCAGAACGGCCCGGCCACCGAGAACACGGACACGCCACCACGTGAGCAATATCTCAGCATCGTCAAGCAGGTCACCGTCGAGCAATCGGGCCCGGTGCGCGCCGTGGTCCGCCTCGAGGGCTACCACCGCGGCGTGACCTCCGGACGCGAATGGCTGCCGTTCACCGTGCGACTCTATTTCTACAGCGGCGAGACGGCGGTGCGCGTCGTGCACAGCATCATCTACGACGGCGACCAGGAGAAAGATTTCGTGCGCGGCCTCGGCGTGCAGTTTGCGGTGCCGCTGCGCGAGGAGCCGCGCAACCGCACCGTGCGCTTCGCCGGCGCCAACGGCGGCCTGTGGTCCGAGCCGCTCCAACCCGGCGGCGGCAACGTCGAGCAGGAAACCGGCCAGCCCTTCAATGGCGGCCGGTTCCCGGCCGTGTTTGCCGCGAATGCGATCTGGGACGACTTCAAGCTGTCCCAACCAAATCCCGACGGCTTCACCATCGTCAAGCGCACCAACCCGAAGAGCACGTGGCTGTTCGCCCACGGCGGCGCGCGCGCCGCGGGCCTGGCGTTTGTCGGCGACCTCGGCGGCGGGCTCGCGATCAGCGTGAAGAATTTCTGGCAATCCTACCCGGCCGGACTCGAGGTGCGCGGCGCCAGCAAGCCCGTCGCGGAACTTACCGCGTGGCTTTGGTCGCCCGACGGCCCGGCGATGGACATGCGGCACTACGACCTCGTCGCGCACACCCTCGCCGCTTCCTACGAGGACGTGCAGCCCGGCATGAGCACGGCCTACGGCGTGGCGCGCACCAGCGAACTCACGCTTTATCCCGGTGCCGGCGCTTTGCCGACGAAGGCGGTCACCGCCAGGCAGGCGCAGAACGGCACGCAGCTGCCGCTACTCGCCGCCAGCCCGGCCTACCTGCACTCGACCGGCGTGTTCGGCGTCTGGAGCCTGCCCGACCGCTCGACGCCGTTTCTGGCGGCCATCGAAGACGGCCTCGCGAGCGTGCACGACTTCTACGCCAAGCAAGTGGACGCCCAGCATTGGTATGGCTACTGGCAGTTCGGCGACGTCATGCATTCCTACTCGGCCCCGCGGCACAAGTGGCATTACGACTGGGGCGGCCACGCGTGGGACAACACCGAGCTCGGGACGCCGCTGTGGCTCTGGTATAGCTACCTGCGCACCGGCCGCGCCGACTACTTCCGCCTCGCCGAGGCCCTCACCCGCAACACCAGCGAGACGAATGTCTACTCCCTCGGGCCGATGGCCGGGCTAGGCTCGCGCCACAACGTGGTCAAGTGGGGCTGCGGCGCCAAGGAGTCGCGCATCACCCAGGCCGTCAACTGGCGGCCGTTCTACTACCTGACCACCGACGAGCGCACCGGCGACATCATGCGCGCGACGCTGCACACCGACGAGGCGGCGGGACGCTTCGACCCGATGCGCGTAGCCTCGCCGCAGATTCCCGGCGAGCCGCAGTTCCCCGCGCGCATCCGCATCGGCCCCGACTGGTTTTCCTTCGCGAGCAACTGGATGACGGAGTGGGAACGCACCGGCGACACGCACTGGCGCGATCGCATCCTCGCCGGCGTGGACTCGATCATGGCGATGCCCTACTGGCTGCAGACCGGCCAGCGCAACGGCCTCAACCCAGACCTCGGCGACGGCAAGATCGGCCCGCTGCGCGGCGGCGGCGGCGCGCAGGTCGTCGGTTATGACCTCGCCACCGGCAAGCTGACCGCGATCCGCGACCCGCTGACGAAGAAGCCGGAGCCGGCCAGCTACAACCTGGCGACCATCATGGGCGGCGGTGAGATCATGTTCGAGCTCGTGCCGCTGCTCGGCCGGAAGGATTTCGCGACG
Organism: Opitutus sp.; assembly: GCA_025361365.1. GTDB lineage: Bacteria > Verrucomicrobiota > Verrucomicrobiia > Opitutales > Opitutaceae > Lacunisphaera. The sequence goes on from JANYAM010000269.1 coordinate 2,722, forward strand.
GCGTGGCTGCAATACTGCCGCATCGGCGGCGCGCCCGCCGACGTGCTCACCCTCGATCGGACGACCGGCACCGAGGGCGCCGACGCCCGCTACATCCTCAACGAGCAAAGCGGACCCCGCCTTGCCGCCTATGCCTACGCGCACACCAAGAGCGCGGCGTTCGCCAAGAAAGCGCTCGAGGGCCTGCTCAGCCGCGGCGGCGGCTTTGCCAAGCCGGTGCTGCTGACCGGCCCCGACGTGCTGAATCCCGCCGAGGAGGCAGCCGACCTCAACACCAACGAGGCCGCCCAGACCGGTCTCACCACCATCGAGCTCCTTGAGTTCTGCAAGGACCAGCTGCCGACCCCGGCTCCTGTCCTGCCCGAACGCAACAGCGGACGCCGGCGCCCGTAGCCTGCTCAGGCGTTTGGCCGGCGCTCGCCAAGTTTGGCGAGCAGCTCCGGCATCGCCGTGCGCAGCGGTGAGGTCGCGAGAAATTCGTCGGCCAGCGCCTTGGCCCCACGGGTGCGGAGCCCGGCGTAAACATGCAGCTCGAACTGCAGGCGAAGCGCGCTCTCGGCGGCGGTGAGCCCGAGCGCGGCATATAAAAAGATCAGCGCCTCGACCGTCGCGTATTTTCCCGCGCCCGGCGCGTTGCGCAGCCAGTAGCGACTCGGGCCGCTCATCGGCAGGCTGATGCGCCGGCCCCACTGCCCCACGACCTCCAGCATCGACCCGGCCTCACTCCAGCTGCCGTCGAGCAGCAACACCTGGAGGTTCGCCGGGATGGCGCCGGCCGGCAACTCGTCGCCGCGCGGATGCAGGATCCAGAGTTCGCGGCCGGGCGCCACGATCAATTCCCGCGCCGGCGGCTGCTCCTGCCAGAAAATGTGGCCGCGCGAACCCTCCACGATGCGGTTGATCAACCGCCCGGTGCTCGTCGGCCGCCAGTATTCCCGCTTGTGGATGAGCACGTCCACCGCCAGCGGGCTCGTCACCGCCTGGTGGCCGGCGCAGATGCACCAGCGCGGCGTGCAACGGCAGCGCTCGCAGCGCGGGGTGGTTTCCAGGACGACACTGCGGGCCATGGTCAGGGTTTGACGGCCGGCTCCGGGTTCACCGCGACCAGCTCGAGGTCGAAAATCAGTCCCGAGAACGGCGGGACCTTGCCCGCGCGCAGGCCGCCGTAACCCAGGTGCGGCGGGATATAGAAGACCGCCTTGCCGCCCGGCCGGAGCGTGAGCATCGCCGCGGACCAGCCGGGAATGAGTCCGTTCACGGGAAAATCCGCCGGCTGGCCGCGCGCGCGCGAATCATCGAACACCGTGCCGTCCACCAACCGGCCCGTGTAGTGCACGCGCACCCGGTCCTGCAATTGCACCAGCGGGCCCTCCCCCGGCGCGATGATTTTAATCCCAAGGTTGCTCGGTCGCCACGCGATGGTCTTGTCCGCTGCGATGGCCGGCCCGAAATACAGTTCCCGGCGCAACTCGGCCTCGCTCTTCTCCGGCCCCGCCGGCGGCGGCTCCTTGGGGCCGCAGCCCGTGAGGAGCAGGACGGCGAGCAGGCCGAAAATGCGCAGGACGGAATTCATGCGCCCAGCCTGCAACAGTCCCGCGGCAAAACCAGCCGGAAAATCCCGCGCCCCCCCGGCGGCACCAGCTGCGGCCGAAGCCCGTGGCTCCGGGCGCACAATTCTTAATTTAGTTATTGCTTAATTAAGTTTCTACTTAATCTTATCGCCATGCAAAGCCTTCTCGCCATCGCCGACCCGACCCGCCGCCGCATCGTCGAACTGCTGGCCCAACGCGACCGCACCGCCGGGGAACTGGTGGCTGAATTCGACCTGAGCGCTCCCGCGATCTCCCAGCACCTGAACGTGCTGCGCGAGGCCGGGCTGGTCACCACGCGCGCCGAGGGCCAGTCGCGGATCCAGACCCTCAACCCCGATGGCCTCGATGACATCAGCGCCTGGCTGGACCGCACCCGGAGTTTCTGGAGCCAGCGGCTGGACGCCCTCGAGCGCGAGCTGAAGGCCGACGCCGAACGCAATAAGACGAAAAAGAAAAAATCATGAAGAACAACGACGACCGCGCCCAGTTCCCCGCCCCCGGCGAGATCCGCATCATGCGCACGCTGCCGGGTCCCATCGAGCGCATCTGGACCTACCTGACGGATCCCGTGAAGCGCAGCCGCTGGTTCGCCGGCGGCCCGATGGAGCTGCACGTCGGCGGGAAGGTGGAGCTCTTCTTCCAGCACAAGAACATCGCGCCAGACGAGACGCCCCCCGAGAAAATGAAGCACGTCCAGGATCCCGGCTTCAAGATGCCGGGCACCATCCTCCGCTGCGAACCGCCCCGTGTGCTCAGCTACACCTTCGACGACAACTCCGACGTCACCTTCGAGCTCATCCCCCAGGACGCGAAAGTCCTGCTGATCCTCACCCACCGCAGTCGCGGCGAAGACCTGCCGTTCCTCAGCGGTTATGCGAGCGGCTGGCATACCCACCTCGCGGTCCTCCTCGCCCAGCTCGAGGGCACCGCGCCCCCGCCCTTCTGGGCCACCCACACCCGGCTGAAGGCCGAATACGAAAAGGTGCTCCCGCAGAGCCCACAGTGACACCCGCAGATCCTGCTATGAAACCCAACGACCAACCTGCCCAGTTTCCCACTCCCGGCGAAATTCGCATCATGCGCACGCTGCCCGGCCCCATCGAGCGCATCTGGACCTACCTGACCGATCCCGGGAAACGCCGGAGCTGGTTCGCCGGCGGCCCGATGGAACTGCGCACTGGCGGAAAGATGGAGCTGTTCTTCCAACACAAGAACATCTCCCCCACCGAGACTCCACCGGCCGAGCACGCCTGCAAGCACGAGGGCGGCAAGACCATGACGGGCACGATCCTCCGCTGCGAGCCGCCCCGCCTGCTCAGCTACACGTTCGGCGAAAACTCCGACGTCACCTTCGAACTCATCCCGCAGGACGACAAGGTGCTGCTGATCCTCACGCATCGCTGCCGCGGCGACGACCTGTCGTCCCTCATGACCTTCGCCTCCGGCTGGCACACGCACCTCGCCGTCCTCATCGCGCAACTGGAGGGTTTGCCCCCGCCGCTCTTCTGGGCGACGCATGCCCGGCTGAAGGTCGCCTACGAAAGCAACATCCCCGCAAACCCAAACTGAACTTCCCAATTTTCATCCCATGAAAACCAGCGCCATCACCACCAAACCCAAGACCGCCACGCCCGAAAAATGGCTGGCCGCCCGCCTCGAACTCCTGCAGCAGGAGAAGGTCATCACCAAGCTGCAGGACAAACTCGCGCAGAGCCGCCGCGAGCTCCCCTGGGTCAAGATCACCCAGCCCTACACCTTCGACTCGCCGCGCGGCCGCGTGTCGCTCGCCGACCTATTCGAGGGCCGCAGCCAGCTGATCGTCCAGCACTTCATGCTCGGGCCGGGCTGGGAGGAAGGCTGCAAGAGCTGCTCCTTCATGCTGGATCATTTCAACCCGACCGTGCTGCACCTGAAGGCCCGGGACGTGGCCTTCACCGTCATCTCGCAGGCCCCGCTGGCGGAAATCCTGCCGTTCAAGCAGCGGATGGGCTGGAACGTCAACTGGGTCTCGGCGCACGGCAACGGCTTCAACCAGGACTTCCATGTGTCCTTCACCGAAAAGGAAATCGCCCGCGGCCAGGTGGACTACAACTACGGCAAGATGGACTTCCCGCAAACCGAGGCGCCCGGCATCAGTGTCTTCGCCCGCGACACGGACGGCACCGTGTATCACACCTACTCAACCTACGGGCGCGGTGTCGAGGTGGTCATGACCACCTACGACCTGCTCGACCTCGTGCCGAAGGGCCGGGACGAAGCCCATGACGAATATGGCATGCAATGGCTGCGCCATCATGACCGCTATGAAACCGCTCCAGCCCACGCTTAAGTGGTTGGGCCGCGGGCTGGGGCCGCCGCGCTGCTCGCCGCGGCTCCGAAATGCGCGCTGTGCGTACTGGCCTACGCCGGCCTGGGCGCCACGCTCGGCGTCGGCGGCCGCCGGGACGGACGGGTTCCCGGTGCTGCTCGGCGCGTTGGGTGCGGGCGGGGTGCTTATCTTTAAAGCATTTTCGCAGAACCCATCCCTGGCGGGCACGTCCTATCTGCCACCGTGTCCCCGACCACGATCGATGATTCCGTCCCGTCTTCCCGACCGCCGCAGGCCCGGCGTGGCCGCTTGCTCTACGCCGAGGATCTCGCCGACCTGCGCGAGGTGATGCGCCTCGTCCTGCAGAGCGAGGGCTATAACATTGAAACGGTCGAGGACGGCGCCGTGGCCCTCCGCTGCCTGCGCGCAAACCCCGCTGGTTTCGACCTGCTCATCACGGATCACCACATGCCGGAAATGAACGGGTTGGAACTGGTGCGTCAGCTCCGGACGACCTCCTACCGCGGCAAGATCATGGTTTTCAGCTCCGAACTCGATCCCCTGGTGCACCAGGAATACCACAAACTCGGCGTGCAGGTGATTCTGCCCAAGCCGATTCGCCCTTCGGTCCTGCGCACCGCGCTGGCGGAGCTTTTGCCGGCCCGCCGGGGACCGGTCTGACCGCAAAAAAGGCCGGCGGGAAAAAACCCGACCAGCCTGAAGGGAGTCAACGAACCTCAGTTGGCGCGCGCCTTGCGGTAGGAAGCCTGCAGCTTGTCCCACGCGAGGACCACATTGTCCTTGGCCTCGGTCCAGGAGTCCCCGGTCGCGGTGCCGAGCGCATTCAGTTTGCTCTTGTAGTCGGCCTCGGAGCTCTTGAGTTCATCCATCGCGGCACGGCGGCTGGCCGTGGCCTGCGCTTCCGAGTAATTCGCCCGCAGTTCGCTCACCTGCACATCCCACTGGGCGGAGCGTGATTTGGCCTTGGCGTTGAAATCGTTGCGTTTCTCAAAGGTGAAGCCCTTGACGTCGCCCCAGGCATCGACGATGGCCTCCTTGGTGTTGTGCGCGGCTTCCTTGACCGTGGCGTTGGCATCGGTGCGGTTTTCTTTACTGCAGCCGGTGAACACCAGCGCGGCGCCGAAGGTGACGAGGAGGAGGGAGGGAATGGAATTTTTCATGATACAGTTGGGTTGGGAATGACGGCGGGCGAGGCATCCGGCTCCCGCCGGGCAGCCAGCGCGACGAGCGCGGCTCGAGGAAACACCCCGCTCACACCGCCGGGTCAAAGGTAATATTTTTTCGCGCGGGCGGAAAACCCGGAACCCCTTCCCTCCGGTCCCGGTCGTGCGCCCGCCGCGCCGGTCTTGCCAAGCCCCGGCCGGCTGTATCTGCTAATAAAATAACCATCCCCATGCTTATCCCTAACTCCTCCCGCCCGAAGCCCGTGCTGACCTCGCTGCTCGCGACCCTCTGCCTGGCCGCCCCACTCGCCCTCCGCGCCCAGGCGGACGCCAACCCGCTGCTGGTCGAAAGCCCGCTGCCGCTGCACTATCCGCAGTTCGACAAGATAAAGAACGAGCACTACGCCCCGGCCTTCGAACAGGGCATGGCGGAGCACCTCAAGGAGGTCGAGGCCATCGCCAACAATCCCGCCAAGCCGACCTTCGAGAACACGATTGTCGCCCTCGAAAAGGCCGGCCCGTTGCTCGATCGCGTCTCCACCGTCTTTTTCTCGCTCTCCGGCGCCAACACCAACCCCGAGATGCAGAAGCTGCAGCGCGCCCTCGCGCCGAAGCTCGCCGCGCATCGGGACGCCATCACGCTCAACCCCGAGCTCTTTGCCCGCATTGACGCGCTCTACACCGTGCGCGGCGACCTCGGCCTCGATCCCGAGTCCTCGCGGCTGCTCTGGCGCTATGAACGGGACTTCGTCCGCGCCGGCGCCAAGCTCCCGCCCGCCGACAAGGAGAAGCTCAAGGTCCTTAACGGCGAGCTCGCCTCACTCACCACCAATTTCACCCAGAACACGCTCAAGGAGGTCGCCGCCTCGGCGGTCACCGTCGACACCAAGGAGGAGCTGGCCGGCCTGACCGACGATGAGATCGCCGCCGCCTCCACCCTGGCCGAGAAGAACGGCCACGCGGGCAAGTTCGACATCCGCCTGGTAAACACCAGCGGCCAGCCGCCGCTCACCACCCTCACCAATCGCGCCACCCGCGAGAAAGTCATGGCCGCCTCCCTCGCCCGGGGCAGCCGCGGCGGTGAGTTCGACACCCGCGCCATCGTCTCGGCCATCGCGAAGAAGCGCGCCGAGCGTGCCGCCCTGCTGGGCTTCCCCACCTACGCGGACTATTCCCTGGCGGAGCAGACCGCCGGTTCGGTCGACGTGGTGAACAGGCTCCTCGCCCAGCTCGGGCCCCCGGCCGTGGCCAACGCCCGCCGGGAGGCCGCCGACATGCAAGCGATCATCGACCAGGAGAAGGGCGGCTTCCAACTCGCCGCCGGCGACTGGCAGCTCTACGCCGAGAAGGTCCGCAAGGCGAAATACGATTTCGACGAGACGCAGCTCAAGCCCTACTACGAGCTCAACCACGTCATCCTCGACGGCGTGTTCTACGCCGCGCACCTGGAATACGGCCTCAGCTTCAAGGAGCGCCATGACCTGCCAGTCTACGAGCCCAGCGTGCGCGTGTTCGATGTGTTCGATGCCGACGGCAAGCAGCTCGCCATCTTCATCGGCGACTACTACGCCCGCTCCAACAAGAACGGCGGCGCCTGGATGAACGCCTACGTCTCCCAGAACGGCCTGCTCGGCGACCTGCCGGTCGTCGCCAACCACCTCAACATTCCGAAGCCGCCCGAGGGCCAGCCCACGCTGCTCACGCACGACGAGGTGAAGACCGCGTTCCACGAGTTCGGCCACGCGCTGCACGGCATGTTCTCGCACGTGACGTATCCGCGCTTCTCCGGCACCAGCGTGCCGCGCGACTTTGTCGAGTATCCGTCCCAAGTGAACGAGATGTGGGCGGTCTGGCCCGAGGTCCTGAAGAATTACGCCAAGCACTACCAGACCGGCGCCCCCATTCCGCAGGCGCTGCTCGACAAGGTTGAGGCCACGAAGAAGTTCAACCAGGGCCACGACACCCTCGAGCTCGTCGCCGCCAACGTCATCGACCAGGCCTGGCATCAGCTCAAGGCCGCAGACGTCCCCGACGCGGACGGCGTCGTGGCCTTCGAGGCCGCCGCGCTGAAGAAAGCCGGGCTGGACTTCGCTCCCGTTCCTCCGCGCTACCGCAGCGCCTATTACTCGCATAGCATGGGCGGCTACGCCGCGGGTTATTACTCCTATTTCTGGAGCGAGGTGCTCGATGCGGATACCGTCGAGTGGTTCAAGACCCACGGCGGCTTGACCCGCGCCAACGGCGACCGTTTCCGCGCCAAGCTGCTCTCACGCGGCGGGAGCGAGGACGCGCTCAAGCTGTTCCGCGACATGACGGGCGGCGATCCAGACATCAAACCGCTGCTCGTGCGCCGCGGCCTCGACGCTGCCAAATGAGCCTCGTGTTAATATTCGTAAATTTTTCACAACACGCCGGCGAGACAACTGATGCCTTATCTGCTATTAGCTGGGTGTAAGCCCTTATGAGCACGCCTGTCACATCGCAAACCACCAGCGCGACCCCTAAAAAGTCGCTCCGGGTGCTTTATGCCGACGACATGCGGGAATTGCGGCAGCTGCTCGAGGTCGTGCTCGGTCGCGACGGCCACAAGGTCGAGTCGGTCCCGGACGGCAACCTCGCCCTCGACCTGCTCCGGCCGGACCCCACTGCGTATGATGTGGTGATCACGGATCACCACATGCCCACGGTTAGCGGCCTTGAGCTGGTCGCCAAGCTGCGCGCGATGAATTACAAGGGGCGCATCATCGTTTTCAGTTCCGAACTGAGCGAGGAGGTCGATTCCTCGTATCGCCACTACCAGGTCGATTACATCCTGCCGAAGCCGGTCTTCCCTTCCGAGCTCCGGGCTTTGTTTGCGACGCTCTGAGGTAGGGCAGTGACTCCGTTCACTGCCAAGGCGCGGAACAGAGTCCGCGCCCTACCGGATACATTAAAAAACCCGCTCCAAGCCGGAGCGGGTTTTTGTTGGGATCAAAAGAAGGTTACTTCGCGCGGGTGGCCGTCCACTCGGACTTCATCATGTTGCCATCGCGGCCCTGGCGCTCGACCTCGCCCTTGATGGTGTCGCCATCGAGCTTGCCGGTGTATTTGCTGGTGCGCTTGTTGCCGTTGAACTCGCGCGTGACGCTGAAGCTCACCGTGCCGTCCTTGAACGAGGCGTCGGCGATCGCCACGTCGGGGATCTGGCCCTGCGGGCCCTGCATGCCGAGGACCGTGCCGGAGACGACGCCGTCCTTGACCTCCAGCTTGAGCGTTTGCTCGAAGCCCGGGTTGCCGTTGCGACCCGGCTGCGTCCACTTCCAGGAGCCGGACAGATCGGCCGCGAAGGCGGCCACGGTGACGAAGCAAGCGGCACAGACGGCCGTGATGAGTTTGGATGATTTCATGGGTTGGAGTTTTTTGGGGGTGCGGCGGTAAGACGCATGCCCCGGAGCCGGGGTTACCCCCGCGGGAAATTGGCCATCCCTTCAAAGAGAGGTCTACCCGCGTCGTATCGGTTCGACTGCCCCGGGATAATCGACCACGTTGGGCCCGATGTATCCCCGCTTCATCCTGCCGCTGGCCCTGCTCCTGACCCCGTTCACCGCCTCCGCCGCGGAGGCCCCGCTATATCAGTTCATGCAACCGGGCAGCGAGATCGACCGGCGCGCGCATGCGCTCGTGCAGCAGATGACGCTCGAGGAGAAGATCGGCCAGATGACCCAGGTGGACAGCCGCGCCCTCCTCGACCATGCCGACCTCACCAAGTATGCCATCGGCTCCGTGCTCAGCGGCGGCAGCTCGGACCCCAAGACCGGCAACACCGCCAAGGACTGGGCCGACCACTACGATTATTTCCAGCGCCCGGCGCTGCAGACCCGGCTCAAGATCCCGATTCTCTACGGCATCGACGCCGTGCACGGCCACAACAACGTCATCGGCGCCACCCTCTTTCCCCACAACATCGGCCTCGGCGCCACGCGCAACCCCGCGCTGCTCGAGGAGCTGGGCCGCGCGACCGCCCGCGAAATCGCCGCCACCGGCATCGACTGGACGTTCGCCCCGGCCGTGATCGTGGGCCGCGACGAGCGCTGGGGCCGCACCTATGAGAGTTTCGCCGAGGAGCCCGGGCTCGTCGGCGAACTCGGCGCCGCCTACATCCGCGGGCTGCAGACCGCCCAACTGGCGGGCCCCACCGCGATTCTCGCCTGCGCCAAGCATTTCCTCGGCGACGGCGGCACGACCGGCGGCGTGGACCAGGGCGACACACGCATGGAAGAGCCGGAGCTGCGCAAGCTGTTCCTCGCGCCTTACGTGCCGGCCATCCGCGCCGGGGTGGCCACGATCATGGTCACCTACAACAGCTGGAACGGTAACAAGCTCCACGGGCACAAACATCTGCTCACCGACGTCCTGAAGAACGAACTGGGTTTCCGCGGCTTCCTGATCTCCGACTACGCCGCCATCGACCAGCTGCCGGGCGATTTCAAGTCCGACATCGAGACCTCGATCAACGCCGGCCTCGACATGATCATGATACCCCATGGCGCCGACCGGAAGCCGAACACTTATATCGAGTTCATCAACGACCTGAAGGAGCTCGTGCAGGCCGGCCGCGTGCCGATGTCGCGCATCGACGACGCCGTCGAGCGTATTCTCCGCGTGAAGCTCGAGTCGGGCCTCTTCGAACATCCCCTCGCCGATCCCCGCCTGCTGCCCGAGGTCGGCAGCGCTGCCCACCGGGAACTCGCCCGCCGCGCCGTGCGTGAATCACTCGTGCTCCTGAAAAATGAAAAGCAGGCGCTGCCGCTCGCCAAGACCGCCAAGCATCTCGTCCTCGCCGGCAACGGCGCCGACAACCTCGGCCGCCAGTGCGGGGGCTGGACCATCGATTGGCAGGGTTCGCCTGGGCGCCCGACAGAGGGCACGACCATTCTCGAGGGCTTCAAGCAAAGCCTCGGCGCGGCCACACAGGTCACCTACAGCGCCGACGCCTCGAACCTGGCCGGCGCCGATGCGGTTGTGGTCGTGCTGGCCGAGGAGCCCTACGCCGAAGGCAAGGGTGATCGCCGCGACCTGCGACTCACCGCGGCCGAGTTGGCCATCCTCCGCAGCGCCAAGGCCGGCGGCGCGCCCGTCGTGCTCGTGCTGCTTTCCGGCCGGCCGCTGATTCTCGGCGAAGCGCTGGACCTCGCCGATGCCGTCGTGGCGGCGTGGCTGCCCGGCACGGAAGGCCGTGGCGTGGCGGACGTGCTGCTCGGCGCCTACGCGCCGACCGGCAAGCTTTCCTTCTCGTGGCCGCGCAATATGGAACAGATTCCGATCAACGTCGGCGACCATCCCTACGACCCGCTCTTCCCGTTCGGCTACGGCCTCACTTACGGTCAGATCAGGAAGTGATCGCGCCGGGAACGGCGGCCGGCCAAGCCTTGTCGCCTACCCCATGTCCCTCGCGACCCTGATTCAAATCGGCGTCTTCCTGGCGCTGAATGCGCTGGTCGGCGTCATCACCTGGTTGCATTGCCGCAAGGCCGACCGCAGCGGCAACGACACGAAGGAATATTTCCTCGCCAGCAGCGGCCTCAACTGGGCGTTCATCGCCGGCTCGATCACGCTGACCAACATCAACACCGACACCTTCGTCGGCATGAACGGCCCGCAGGCGCTGATCATGGTGGTGTGGGAACTTTCCGGCTTCGTGGGCCTGCTCCTCCTCGCGAAGATCTTCGTGCCGCTCTACTACAAATACCAGTGCACCACGGTGACCGAGTTGCTGGAGCGCCGGTATAACAACAAGCACATCCGGGCGACCGTCTCGGCCATCTTCCTGCTCGGCGACGTGCTGATTTTCCTGCCGATCATGCTCTATACGAGCTCGCTGCTCATCAAGACCATGTTCGGCCTCGAGGCGCCGCTCATCGTCCTGGCGGCGGGCGTCGCCGCCGTGGGCGCGGCCTATGCCATCGGCGGCGGGCTGCGTGCCGTCGCCATCTCCGACACTTACACCGGCGTGGTCGTCCTCGGCATGGCGCTGCTGGTGACCGTGCTCTCGCTCAACGCCGTGCACTGGGATCTCTCCGGCCTCCCGCCCGAACGGATGACGCTGCTCGGCGGCCCGGACTCGGCGATCCCGTGGCCGGCGCTCCTCACCGGCATGATTTTCTCCCAGCTCTTCTACTGGAGCACCAACCAGACGATCACGCAGCGGGCGCTGGCGGCGCCTTCCATCCGCGAGGCGAAGAAAGGCGTCTACGCCGCCGCGGCCGTGCGGCTTCTCATCATCCCGCCCATCGTCGTCATCCCGGGCCTCTGCGCCTACAAGCTTTACGGCGCGATGCCCCATGACGGCGCTTACGGCCACATCGTCGGCCAGCTGCTGCCCCACTGGCTGCTCGGCGCTTTTGCCGCGGCGATGTTTGGCGCGGTGATGACGAGCTACAACGCGACGCTCAACTCCTCCGCCGCGCTTTACGTCTGCGACCTGCACCAGAAATACCTCAACCCGAATGTCAACGTCCGGCGCGTGAGCACGTGGCTGCAGGTGGGTTTCGCGCTGTTCTCGATCGCGATGGTGCCGGCCTACGCCCAGTCGCAGGGCATCATGCAGCTCATCCAGTCGCTCATCGGCCTCTTCTCGATGCCGATCCTCGCGGCGTTCATCATCGGCCTGCTGTTCCGGAATGTGGACGCCCGGGCCGTGATCGCCACGATCCTCTTCGGCTCCGCCTTCTACGCGTTGTTCGCTTTCGGCTGGCCCGCCTGGCATGCCGCCAATCCCGCGGTGCCGGCGCCCTGGCATTTCCTTCACTCGATGGCCCTGACCGTGTGGGCGTGCATCGCCTTCGCGCTGGCCTTGAACCGCTTTGTTTTCGGCCAAAAGGCGGAATTTGAGCTCGGCACGAAGCAGGCGTGGCGCGAGGCCTTCGCCGTGCTGAAGGCCTAGCAGATTGGCTGTGGGAGCGAGCTTGCTCGCGACTCAGGACGCCCGATGTCGCGAGCAAGCTCGCTCCCACATGAAACCTACTTCCGCGCCATCGCCGCCAGCAGCGCGACGGCCATCTCATTGTAGGGCGTGGGAATCCCGTGCTGGCGGCCGAGCCGCACAATGACGCCGTTACGGGCGTCGAGCTCCATCGGCCGGCCCGCCGCGCGGTCGGCCTGGATGGAATTCACCGAATCCGGCGGCGCGGCGCGCTGGCTGGCCAGGATTTTTTCGGGCAGGCCATCCTCGAACACTGCCCCCTCGGCGCGGCCGACCGCCATGCACTCGCGCACCATGGCCTTGAGCAGTTCGCCGAGCTGCTCGTCGTGCATCGCCGCCGTCGGCTGGAGGATCAGGGCGTTGATGACACCTGAGGAATTGAGACAGAGCTTGCGCCACATGGCGCTCTTCAGATCCGGCGTGGTCACCACCTCGATGGGCGTCCCGGCGAACAGCGCGACGAACTCGCGGCCGCGGGCATCGTCCTGCACCACCATCTTCGCGGTGCCGCGCTGGCGGATGTGAGTCGGGTCGGTGCGCTCGGCGGGGGCATCGACCATCACCGGCACGATCTGCGCGGCGGGCAAATACGGGGCGAAGCGCTCGCGATGCTCGATGCCGTTCTGCAAGATCGCCACCGGTGCGCCTTGGGCCGCGAGACCCTTGAGCCACGTCGCCGCCCCGGCGGCATCATAGGCCTTGGTCGCCACGAGCACCCAGTCGACCGGCTTCGCCTGCTCCGGCGCCGTCAGCACCACCGGCCGCGCCACCAGCGGACCCTGGGGTGTCTCGACGTGGAGTTCGCCCAATGGCCGCCGCGCGCAGAGGGTGACCTGGTGACGGCCGGTTTTCTCCAGCCACGCGGCCATGACACCGCCCACTGCCCCGGGACCGACAATTGCGATGCGTGCCATGCTTCCAGGGTTGGCTCGAACGGCAAAAGCGTCGAACCCATTCCGGTCTGACAGTCACTATCGCCCGCACTTGCCTGTGTGCCTCCAAACGCCAACGCTGCCCGCATGCCGCCCCTGCCCCGGATCGCTTGCTGGTTCACCGTTGCCCTCGGTCTGCTCGCGTTCGGGTCCGCCGCGGAACCGCCCACCTACGCCAACCCGCTCGTGTTGCAGCGGGCCGACCCGTGGGTTGTGCGACACAGCGACGGCTATTACTATTTCATGGGCACGGTGCCGGAATACGACCGCCTCGAGCTGCGCCGGGCGAAAACTCTCGACGGTTTGGGGGCCGCGACCGCTAAGATCATCTGGACGCAGCACGTGACCGGCGCGATGGGCGCGCATATCTGGGCGCCCGAGATTCATTTCACCGCCCGCAAGTGGTATGTCTATTTCGCCGCCGGCGCCGCAGAGAAGGTGTGGGACATCCGTATCTACGTGCTCGAGAATTCCTCGCCGAACCCCCTTGAGGGCGAGTGGATCGAGCGGGGCCAGCTCAACACCGGCTGGGAGTCGTTCGCACTCGACGCCACGACGTTCGAGCACAAGGGCGTGAACTACCTGCTCTGGGCGCAGAAGGACCCGAAGATCAAAGGCAACACCAACCTCTACCTAGCGAAAATGGACACGCCGTGGAGCATCACCGGGCCGGCCGTCCTGCTGTCCCGCCCCGAGTTCGACTGGGAACAGGTGCGTTACTGGGTCAACGAGGGCCCGGCCGTCATCAAGCACCAGGGCCACATCTTCATCACCTACTCCGCCGCCGGCACCGGGGCCGAGTATTGTCTCGGCCTGCTCGACGCTCGCGACGATGCCAACCTGCTCGACCCGGCCGCCTGGAAAAAATCGCCGCAGCCGGTGTTCATCACCTCCGCGCACAACGGCGTGTTCGGTCCGGGCCACAACTGCTTCACGACCGACGGCAAGACCGACATCCTCGTCTACCACGCCCGTGATTACCGCGACATCAAGGGCGACCCGCTGCACGACCCGAACCGCCACACCCGCGCGCAGGCGATCCACTGGAACGGGAACGGCACGCCCGATTTTGGCGTGCCGGTGCGGACCACGCCAGAACCACCCGCCGGGCCTTCCACCGTCGTGCCGGTCGCCTGGGATAAGTTCACCGCGCCCTACCCGGCCGATGCCGACGCCCAGCGCGTGCTCGCCATCGCCTGCAACGCCACAAAGCACGCCCTGACCGTCTGGTGGCACGACCGCGCCTACGACCAGCAGGAAGCCGCGCTCTACCTGACCTTCACCCACGCGAAGGGACCAAACAGCGAGCAGTCCATCCGCCCGCCCGCCGAGCAAGCCTTCTCGCTCGCCGTCATGCTGCGCCTGGGCCTCTACGATTCCAAGATCATCGGCGTGCCCGCGCCCGACGCTGAAGCCAAGGCGCTCAAGCTCATCCGCTCCGTCGCGCACCAGCACAAGGCCAACCAACCCAAGGGCTGGGGCGACCACTGGCAGTCCGCCGCGTGGACCGGCTGGGCGGGACAAGGCGCTTGGCTGCTCTGGGACAAGTTGCCGGAAACCGATCGCATGTATGTCGAGCGCATGGTCGTCTACGAGGCCGACCGGTTCATCGACTACCCGGTGCCGTATTACCGCGACCGCACAGGCCGCATCGTTTTTCCCGGCGACACCAAGTCCGAGGAAAACGCCTGGAACTGCTCCGTGCTCAATCTCGCCGCCAACATGATGCCCGGCCACCCGCACCATGACGCGTGGCTGCGTAAATCCGTCGAGCTGATGGTCTCAACCTACGCGCGGCCCTCGGATGTGACGCGCAGTGACATCATCAACGGCCGGCCGCTCTCCACCTGGCTCCAGGGCTCCAACAGCAACGAGGACGGCTCGCTCGTGAACCACCACCTCATCCACCCCGACTACATGGTGGCGGGCCTGATCGAATACAATCCCACCCCGCTGTTCGTCCTCGCGCGGCAGCCGGTGCCGGCCGCGGCGTATTTCAACGTCGACCGCACCTACGCGGCGCTGACCGACCTCGTGTTCACGCCCGGCCCCAACCCCAACGACGGCACCGGCGCCAACCTGCCGCCCGGCGGCACCATCTACCGGCCGGGCTCCGCGGAGCTCTATTTTCCGCAGGGCAACGACTGGGGCACCAGCCGCTACCTGAACTACGTCTTCGCCGACGTGGTCGCGCACACGCTCCACCTCGATGGCCGCTCGACCGTCAAGGCTGCCGAGTGGGAACGCCGGCACGCCGAGGCCGCGCTGGCCATGCAGGCCCGCTTCACCGACGGCCGCACTTACGCGACCGACGCGGAGGACAAGTTCCATTCGCGCGACGGCTGGGTCGCGCTGCGCGCGACGGCCAGCTGCCTGCTCAAGTGGACGGCGGCCCAAGGCGAGCCGCCGGTCTCGGACCGCGCGTGGTGACCGGCG
>JANYAM010000008.1 GCA_025361365.1 Opitutus sp.
GGCCTCGCGGAAGGCGGCGAGGTGGGTGCCGCCCATGGTGGTGTGCTGGCCGTTGACGAAGGACCAGTATTCCTCGCCGTAGTGCTTGCCGTGGGTGAGGGCGATCTCGATGTCCTCGCCCTCGAGGTGGATGATGGGGTAGAGCGGCTCGCCGGAGAGTTCCTTGGTGAGGAGGTCCTTCAGGCCGTTCTCGGATTTGAAGGGTTTGCCGTTGAGCGTGAGGGTGAGGCCGCGGTTGAGGAAGGCGTAGTTCCACAGCATGTCCTCGATGAACTCGGTGCGGAACTTGAAGTCGGCGCCGAAGAGTTTCTCGTCCGGCGTGAACTCGATCAGCGTGCCGGTGCGGTCGTCGGTTTTGGTGACGCGCGACTGGGTCTTGAGCTTGCCCTTCTCGAACTCGACGACCTTGGTCTCGCCCTCGCGGACGGCCTGGGCGCGGTAGGTGGCGGAAAGGGCGTTGACGGCTTTCTGGCCGACGCCGTTGAGGCCGACGGCCTTCTGGAAGGTCTCGGAATCGTATTTGGCGCCGGTGTTGATGATGGAAACGCAGTCCACCAGCTTGCCCAGCGGGATGCCGCGGCCGTAGTCGCGGACCTTGACGGAGCGGTCGGTGAGCTCGACCTCGATCTTGCGGCCGCCGCCCATCATGAATTCGTCGATGGAGTTATCGATGGTCTCCTTGAGCAGGACGTAGATGCCGTCCTCGGCGTGGGCGCCGTTGCCGAGGCGGCCGATATACATGCCGGGGCGGAGCCGGATGTGCTCGAGGGAGCTGAGGGTCTTGATGCTGGCTTCGGTGTAGTTGCTAGCCATGAAAAGCGGGGAGCAGGGAGCGTGGAGCTGGGAGTGAGGGTTGAGAGACCTGAAACAGATGACAGATGACAGAGAACAGATGACAGAGAACGGAGGACAGGGGCGTCGGGTAACCGCCTACGCGGTGATAGAGAGGAGGGTGCGGTGGGGCTGACAAGTGTAATTACGGGGGCCGGATGGCCCGGGCAGAGACCTGAGACCTGAAGGTTTAACCACGGAACACACGGAAGCAGGACCAAACCTCGCACAGGAGTTAACGGAGGGCCCCGCCAGTCAGTGCTCAGTTACCTCTGTTTCCTCCGGTGAAATGCCCTTCCGTGTATTCCGTGGTTCAGAATCCGGTCAGGGCGTGTTCGGACGATGAACATTGAACACATTCTTCACGGAGTGGGGGCTTGCGGCGGGGCGGGAACCTCGCAGGCTGCGGGGCACTCTACTCCTTTATGAAAAAACTCTATGTCATCGGCGGCATCCTGCTCGTCGTCCTGGTGGGCGTCTATGTTGTCGGAGCCTTTTTCCTGGGGTCCATCGTGCGGTCCGGCGTGAACAGTTTCGGCCCGAAGCTCACGCAGACCAGGGTCGAGCTGACCGAGGCCAACATCTCGCCCTTCACCGGCTCAGGGTCGCTGCGCGGCCTGTCCGTCGACAACCCCAAGGGCTGGACCGCGGGCCGGGCCTTCCACCTCGGCAAGGTGAGCATCGACCTGCAGCCGATGTCGATCTTCGGCGACTTCGTCGTGATCAACGAACTCGTCATCGACCAGCCGGAGTTCACCTATGAGACGAAGATCGTCTCCAGCAACATCAAGGATCTGCTGAAGAACATCGAGGACTTCACGGGGTCCGGCGCCCAGACGGCCACGACCAAGAGCGGCAAGCCGATCAAATTTATCGTGAAGAAATTCCGGATGACCAACGCGAAGGCCACCCTCGGGGCCGGCGGTGCCGCGGTGCCGGTCCCGGTGCCGCCGATCAGCATCGACAATCTCGGCGTGGCCGAGGGCGGCATCACAGCCGACCAGCTGGCCCGCGCGCTCATGCAGGATGTGCTTAGCAGCATCGTCGCCGGCACGGCCAATGCCCTCATCCAAGTCGGCGGCGCGAGCGGCGCGAACTCGCTCGAGAAGACGAAGGAAGCCGCGAAGAAGGCCGGGGATTCGATCAAGGATCTGTTTAAGAAGAAGCCGTGATTGAAGCGGGGAGCAGGGAGCACGGAGCAGGGAGGTAGGGCCCTCCACCAGGAACCTGTAGCGGCCGGGCATACGCGGCGCTGTGTGGCGTGTGACGCGCTGAATAATTGACGCACCGGCGGGATGCCGCGAGCCTCGCGGCATGAAAGTCACCTACTACCTCGAGGTCATTTCATCGTGGTGCTACTGGGTTGAGCCGACCTGGGCCGAGCTAAAGCGCCGTTACGACGGCCGCGTGGACTTCGAGTGGAAGATCGCGCTGATGCGCAAGGAGGATTACCCGGTGTCACGCGAGCAGTGCGACTGGTTCTACCGCCGCAGCGGGATGATGATGAAGTCGCCCTTCATGCTGAACTCCGGCTGGCTCGAGCCGTGGCGCGAGGGGCGGTTCCCCGCGGCGAGCTACGTGGCCGAGGCGGGCAAGGATTTCGGGATCAGTGGTGACGAGCTGCGGCTGGCCCTGGCCCACGCGGCAGATCGCGACGGCGTCAAGGTCGCCTCGATGGACGCGGCGATCAAGGTTGCGGTCAAGGCCACCAAGCTTGACGGCAAAAAGCTGCGCGCCCGGGCCGAGTCAGCCGAGGTGGCCGCCCGCATCCAGGCCAGCACAGCGGAATTTTTCGCGCACCAGATCAACCAGCGCCCGGCCTTCGTCCTGACGAGCGAAATCGGCGACAAGGCCGTGTTCTCCGGCGTGGTGAAGGTCGAGCCGCTGGCGGCGACGATCGACGCGATGCTGGCGGACCTGGCGGGTTATGCCGCACATAAAGCTCACTTCGGCGGCCCGCCGAAGAGTTGAGCTAAGGCGGTTTTAACCCAGAGGTCCAGCCTTCGCCGGGCCTATGGCTGGCAAGCGCGGAGAACACAGAGGATTGCGGTAGGGTCCGTTGTCCTCAACGGCCCTCAGAGGGCGATTGGGGGCAATCGCCCCTACCGAATACGATCCGGCACGCCGTGCCCGCTGCTCCGTTGCCATCTGCTGATGGCCCTGAGTCCGTCCCGGTTTCTCGCTGCGCGAAAACCTGGCGGATGCCAGCCCGGCGTGCCCTGATGATGCCTGCTGGCATCACGGGGTTCGTCCACCGGCCTGCGTCGGGGCGTATGTCCCGAGAACTCCGCGCTACGCCGGATTGATGTGCAAACGGGCAACACGGGCAAAGGTTAGCGTAGACAGGCCTGCCGGGGTGGCTCATAAGAAGCCAAATCCACTTGATGATGCGCACATGGATCAGACATCGACTGCAGTTGGTCCTCGTCACCGGGGTTTTGGTATCCGCCGGGACGGTTCAAGCGGAGGGCTCCTTGCAGTCGGTCCTGACCCCGGAGGAATACCGGCAGGCGGGACTGGACAAGCTCGATGCCAGGGAGCAGGCCGCACTCTTGCGAGCGATGGAGCGGCGCGGCGTGGCCAAACCGGCCGCCTCGGCGGCCGGTTTGGC
>JANYAM010000021.1 GCA_025361365.1 Opitutus sp.
CGCTGGGACAAACTCGAACGCCCCGGCGTGGTGCTCGAGAACGGCCACATCGTGGCGGTCACGCTCGCGGTGCTGGATGTGCCCAAGGAACAGGAACTCGGCGGCGACAACCATGGCAGCAAGGTCATCGTGATTCCCTTCGACGGCGCGGCGCTCGACCGCGATCTGCCGGCCACATTCGCGACGCGCTGAATTACTCGCCGCGCAGGGCCTCGACCGGGTTGACGCGCAGCGCGCGGAGCGCCGGCACCAGCATGGCGAGCAGGCCGGCCACGCCGAGCGCGAGCAGCGTGCCGGTGAAGGTCACGCCGTCGTGCGGGCTGACCCCGTAGAGAAAGGTCGCGAGCACCTGGCCGGCGAAAAACGCGAGCCCGAGGCCGATGACCAACCCAAGGCCCAGCTGCCCGCCGCCCTGCCGGAGGATCAGCCCGAGCACATTGCGCGGCGTGGCCCCGAGCGCGATCCGCACGCCGATTTCCTGCGTGCGGTGGCTGACCGAGTAGCTCATGACGCCGTAGAGACCCACGGCCGCGAGCCCGAAGGCCACGGCGCCGAACACGCCGAACAGCCACGCGATGAGTTTCTTCGAGGCCTGGGCCTCGGCCAGCATCTGCGGCATCGTCTGCGCAAAATAGATTGGCAGGTCGTCGCGCACCTCGCGCACCGCGGTGCGCAGCACCGGTGCCAGCAAGGCCGGGTCACCGCCGCGCGTCTTGGCGAAGATGCTCATGCGGTCGAGATCGTCGGTCACCTGCTGGTAGGGCACGTAGGCCTGCGGCGTGACGTCGTTGTTGAAGCGGCCCTGCATGGTCTGGCGGATGACCCCGACGATGGTGAGCCACGCCACCTTTTCCCCCGGCTTGCCCGAGCCGCGGCGGAAGCGCTGGCCGAGAGGGCTCCGGTTCGGCCAGTATTTCTCCGCGAAGACCGTGCTGATGACGGCCACCGCGGGCGCATCGGGATTGTCGGCATCGGTAAACTGGCGGCCCGCCAGCAGCGTGATGCCCAGCGTCGGGAGGTAACCAGGCGAGACGGCCTTGACCGACGCCACGGGGCCGCGGACCCCCGCCGGGTCGGGCGCGCGGCCGTCGATGATCACGGGCTCATTGCCACCAAAGGTCGGTTGCGAATCCACCAGCCCGAAGCTGGCGATCTCCGGCCGCAGGCGGAGCCGCTCCTCGAGTTGCCGGAAAAAGACGTGCTGCTTGGCGATGCCCTTGGATTCCTCGTCGAGCAGGGCCACGCGCCCGTGGAAAATGCCCGCGGTCTCAAAGCCGAGCGGTGCCGTCTGCATCTTGAGGACGGTGCGGATCATCAGGCCCGATAGCACGAGCAGCAGGCAGGACATGGCGACCTCGCCGATGACCATCAGCCGCGTGACGCGGCCCAGGCTGAAGTTGGTCGAGCCGCGCCCGCCGTCCTTCAGCACAGTGTTGAGGTCGGTGCGCGAGGTGCGCAGCGCCGGGTAGAGACCGGCGAGCATGCAGGTGAGCAACGCGAGCCCGGCAGTGTAGGCCACCGCCGGCGCGTCGAGCGTGAAGACCATCCAGTAGGGCGGATGCAGGTCCGTGATGTTGTTGCGAAACAGCACCACGCCCACCTGCGCCAGCGCGAGCCCGAGCAGCGTGCCGGCGGCGGTGAGCACCAGCGTCTCGGTGAGCAGCAGGCGGACGATGCGGCTGCGCGCGGCGCCGAGCGCGCGGCGGACGGCGATCTCCTTCTCGCGCAGGGCGGCGCGGGAGAGCAGCAGGTTGGCGACATTGGCGCAGGCGATCAGCAGGACGAAGCTAACGGCAGCCAGCATGACGCCGAGCAGCAGGCGCGTCTCCGGGTCGACGAAGGCGTCGCGGATTCTTTGCAGCTGGAACGTCACGCCCTTGGTATCCTCGGCGTGCTCGGCGTGGAACCGCTGGGCGGCCGCGGCCAGCTCGGCCTGCGCCTGCGCGAACGTGGCACTGGATTTCAATCGGCCAAGCACGAGCAGGCCGCGGTTGTCGCGCTTGTCGGTGCGGCGCAAGTCGCGCAGGGGATAGAAAAGCGCCGCCTGCTCGGGAAAGCGAAACTCCGCCGGGGCGACGCCCACCACGGTGGACCACGCACCGTTGATCTTGAGCTGCGTGCCGATCACGGCGAGGTCGGACTTGAAGCGGTTTTGCCAGAGCTGGTGCGAAAGCACGACGGTCGGCGCCGCGCCGGGGCGGTCGTCGTCCGCCGTGAACCAACGGCCGTGCTCGATTGGCGCCTGCAGGATCACTGGCACGGCGGCGGTGAAGCCGGTGCCGTCGACGCGCTCGGGGTCGCCGCCGGGGCCGCTGATCGTCGCCGTGTTGTCGTTGTAGGTCCCGAGTCCGGCGAAGGCCTGCTGCTGGGCTCGGTATTCCTCAAACTCGGCCCAAGAGAGCCCGGAGCGGTCGTTGGGGTCATCGGCCCTCTGGGTGACAACCATGAGCACGTTTTTTTGGTCAGGGACGGGCAGGCCGCGCAGGGCGATGCCGTTGACGATGGAGAACATCGCGGTGTTCACGCCGATCCCGAAGGCGAGCGTGAGGATGGCGACAAACGCAAAGCCCGGGCTCTTGGCGAGAGCCCGCAGGGAAAGACGGAGATCGGACAGCATGGTGGGGGGAGTTGCCCCTGAAAACACCCCGCCCCGCCCGGAAGTTGCAGCTGATTTTTACCCGGCTCAGAGCGGCGACAGGCCGACAATCAGCCCGATCACCGCGCCGTAGACCACGTGGCCGGCCATGTGGCTCAGGCCGACGAGCAGGTCGGTCTCCTTGAACTCCTCCAGCGGATGCTGGTCCGCCACCACCCACACCAGCATCAGGCTGACGATCAGGCCGTGCAGCGCGCCGACCCCCAGCCCGAGCATTAGCGACAGCGGCAGGTGGGTGTAGCCGAGCGTCACCATCAGCAGCGTGTAAACGAGTCCAAATCCGATCGCCGCGGTCACGTGGACGATCAACCCGACGCGATAGGCGTTGTCGCGCGTCTTGGTGATGAGGCTGCCGAGGGCGAGGATCATGTCGCCCTTGACGTGGCCGCCGTGCGCGATGAGCCGCATGGCGAGCTGCATCGCGAGGCCGCCGCCCACGCCCGCGACCAGCGCGGTGCAAAGATACTTCACGAGAAACATGGCTGTCATGGCAGACTCCGGGGTTGCACGGCCGGCAGCACGTCGGTCGCTGATCGCACTATACCGCCCGGGCCGCGGAATTCCATCCGATTCCCCGCACAATAAAATCTGGCCTCGCGGCGGCCGGGCCGCGAAATTGGCCCCGCCATGAATCCCACCGCGCTGCTCGCGCCGCTTTTTCTCGCCTTCGAGCTCTGGCAGCTCGTGATCAGCGAGCGTTACCTCGGCATCAAGCAGATCCGGGTCAACGCCGACCCGCGCGAGCTGCCGATGGCCGGCTGGCTGGCCGCCACGTGGGCCGGCGGGCTGCTCTTCTATTATGTATGGATGCTCACGCTGCTGCTGCACCCGGTCGGCCGCGCCCAAGGCATCGTGCTGATCCTGGTGACGGGCGCCGGCTACCTCATCCGCAGCACCTGCGGCCTCAAGTGGGTGCTGGTCGTGCTGACCTTCGAGGGCTCGATCCGCATCGGCATGCTGGTCTCGTTCCTGGCCCAGTCCTGGCGCCAGCTGATGGCGTGAGGCGCCAAGGTGGGCGTCGGTTTCCATACCGACGCCATCGCCGGTATGGAAACCGGCGACCACCTACCTATCGCGCGGCCGGCGGGTGCGATTGCGCGAAAAACTCCTGCGCCGTGGCAAGCAGTTTCCCGTATTGGCCGTAGTCGCCGGCCCAGGAATTCGGCACGCAGATCCGCTTGATGACGCCCCGCCCGAGCCGGTCCGGCGCCTCGGGGTCCGGCGCCAGCTCCAGCGTGAACTTCGGCTGGCCGGTGTGCACCACGTAGTGACGCGCCAGCCCGCGGCGCTCCCGGTCAATCCGCACGAAGTGGGAAAAATTCATCGGCTGTGCCGGCAGCCTGCCATGCGCCACCGGCCGCTCAAGGTTCTTTTCCCGCGGCGGCGCCACTGCATTTAGCCTTGAGAAACCGCCCGCGTCCCGCGAAAAGAAGCGTGCGCGCGACTCGCCTATGAATCTGGACCCTGCCCCCCGTCTGCCCAAATGGATCTTCTTGGTGATCGACCTCGGCCTGCTGCTCACGGCGTTCATCATCGTCTTTTTCAATGACAAGAACCCCTACGCCCCGCTGCCCTTCGTCAGTGCGGTGGTCTGCGTCGGGCTGGCCGCCATCATCGGCCTGATCCCGTTCCTCATCGACTACGCCGCCGACTCCGCGGAATACGTCCAGACCGAGCGCACCAAGGTTTCCGACCACGTCCAGCGCCTCAACGCCGCCAGCGAGAGCCTCGCCCGGGCCGCCGCGCAGATCAAGGCGGTCGAGGAGGCGGTGCACAAGACCGCCCACGCCGCCGAGAACTTGCCCTACCGCATGCAGGAGAAGCTCGCCGAGTTCAACCAGCAGCTGGCCACATCCGAGGACGAGGAGAAGGAACGTCTGACCGAGGAGCTCGCCACCCTGCGTCAGAGCGAGAGCGAGCGCCTGGCGGTCATCGCCGACAAGATTCACAAGGCTACCACCGAGCTGGCTGCCCTGGAGACCGCCGCGCGCAAGTCGCTCGCCGCCGCGCAGGACGCCGCCGTCAGCAAGTTTGAGTCCCGCCTCACCGTCGCCGTGGCCGCGCTCGACGCGAAGCTCGCCAGTGTTGCGATCCCCGTCGCCACGCCGGCCCCGGCCAAGGCCGCTGACCCCGTGGAGGAAAAGAAATCCGAGCCGGCTGCATCGGTCGTCGAGTCCGTCTCCGTCACGGAATCCGCCGCCATCGAGGAGCCCAAGCCGAAGAAGCCCCGCGCGCCGCGCAAGCCCAAGCCCGAGGACACACTCGCCGCCATGTCCGAGCCGATGCCGGGTGACACGTCCCCGGAAAACTCCGGCGAAGCCGCTTTCCCCGACTCCCCGGCTGACACGGCCGCCGCGCCTTCCGATGATGTCACCGCCGAGGCCGCCGCCACGGTCGAGCCGTCGGTGTCCGCCGACGGCGCCACCCGCCTGCTGGTCACCGCCTACATCGGCATCGGCAACAAGCTCTACATCCGCGGCGACGGCCCGGGCCTCAGCTGGGATAAGGGCCTGCCGATGAAATTCGTTTCCATCGGCAAGTGGGGCTGGGCGACCGACGAGGCCATCGGCTCCGTCGCCTGCAAGCTCTACAAGAACGACGAGACCGCCGCGCTCTCCGGCGAGATTTTCCTCGAGCCCGGCCAGCACGTCGAGGTCACCGCGCTGTTTTAATAGTGTGGCGGGCGCTCGTCCGGCGCCTCCTCGCTGTCGCGTCCGCCCGTCTGGTGCGTGCGCAGCGTCGCCAGCTCCTTCCGGAGCTTCGCCAGTTCGTCCGCCAGCTGGAGCATGACCTTGTCCTGCTCGGCGCTGTGGCGCTGCAGGTGCACATATCTTTCTTCGAGCAAAGTTAGTCTTTCTGAGTCAGTCATGGGTGGCCGTGCCCGGCGAAGCCTTGGCGAAGCAGGGTCATGGGCAGACAGGAAGCAGGTTGCGCGACCCGAGGCAATCCACCAACTTGCCGGGATGAAGTGCTTCCCGGTCGCCCTCGGCCTCCTGCTCTGCGGCCTGCTGCTGTCCTGCACCACCCCGCCGCCGCCGGCGGCCGGCCCGCTGATCCTGGTTTCGCTCGACGGCTTTCGCTGGGACTACCTGCAGAAATACGACGCGCCCGCGCTCAAGGCCCTCGCCGCCGCCGGCGTGCACGCCCGGCGGATGACACCTTCGTTCCCGTCCAAAACCTTTCCCAACCACTACACCCTCGTCACCGGCCTGCGCCCCGAGCACCACGGGGTTGTTTCCAACTATTTCTACGACCCGGTCCTGCAGGCCTCCTTCAACAAGAACCTTCCTGGGGACAACGCCGACGCCCGCTGGTGGTCGCAGGGCGAGCCGATCTGGATCACCGCGGAGAAGCAGGGCGTGCGCAGCGCCGCCTACATGTGGCCGGGCTGTGAGGCCGAGATTCACGGCGCCCGGCCGAGCCTGCACCAATCCTACGATGGCCGGGCCAACGCCGCCAAGCGCGTGGACGCCCTGCTCGCGTGGCTCGACCTGCCGGCGGATCAGCGCCCGCGCTTCGCCGCACTCTATATAGATGTCGTCGACGTCGTCGGGCACAAAGCCGGGCCCGATGCGCCCGAGACCGCCGCCGCCGTCAAGGAGGCCGATGCCGCCATCGCCCGCCTGCTCGCCGGCCTCACCGCCCGCGGCCTGCGGGACCAGGTCAACCTCGTCGTGGTGTCCGACCACGGCATGTCCGAGCAAAGCGCCGACCGGTTCGCGTTCCTCGAGGATATGCTGGATATCTCGCAGGTGGAGGTGGAGTCCACCGGGCCCAACGGCGGCGTCCGGCCCAAGCCCGGCACGATCACCCCGGCCGCGCTCGCCGCCCGCATGCGCGCCAAGGCCCCACCGCAGGTGCAGGTCTATGCGCGCGAGGAAGTGCCGGCGCGCTACCACTACAGCGCCAATCCGCGGATCCCGGCCGTCGTCTTCATCGCCGACGACCACTGGAACGTGGAAAGCAGGGCCATCCTGAAGCGTTTCACCGGCAACCTCGAGCGCGGCAACCACGGCTGGGATCCGGCCACGCCCAACATGGGCGCGCTCTTCATCGCCCAGGGCCCCGCTTTCCGCCACGGCCATGAATTCGCCGACGTCGAGAACATCCACCTCTACAATTTCCTCTGCGCCACACTCGGGCTGAAGCCCGCGCCGAACGACGGCGACAACCGCCTCGCCCGCGAAGCGCTGGCCCGCTGAACCATGTCATCCCGATTTTTCTTCCACCTCGTCGCCGGCCTGCTCGTCATCCTCGGGCTGGGCTCGTGCACCACGCCTCCTGCCCCGCGCGACCAGCTGCTGATCGTTCTTTCCATCGACGGTTTCCGGTGGGACTACCTGCAGAAATATGACGCCCCCACGCTGCGCGCCCTCGCCCGGGGCGGCGTCCATGCCACCCGGATGAGCCCGTCGTTTCCGTCGAAGACCTTCCCGAACCACTACACGCTCGTCACCGGCCTGCGCCCCGAGCACCACGGCATCATCGCCAACTGGTTCTATGATCCGGTGGACAATGTGAAGTTCGACATGGGCAAGACCGAGTCGCGCTGGTGGGAGGGCGGTGAGCCGGTCTGGATCACTGCGGAAAAACAGGGCGTGCGCAGCGCGTGCTTTTTCTGGCCCGGTTCCGAGGCCGTCTACCACGGCCTGCGCCCGGCCTTCGTCAAGCCCTTCGACAAGAAACTCACCGTGGCCCAGCGCGTGGACGGTCTGCTCGCCTGGTTCGCCCTGCCCGCGGAACAGCGCCCCCGGCTCGGCACGCTGTATTTCGACCTCGTTGATGACGCGGGCCACAAGTTCGGCCCGCTCGCACCTGAGACCGCCGCGGCCGTGAAGGAAGCGGACGGCGCCGTCGCCCGGCTTTGGGCCGGATTGGAAAAGCTCGGCCTGCGCGACCGCACCAACCTCGTCATCGTCTCCGACCACGGCATGTCGGAAATCAGTCCCGAGCAGACCGTATTCCTCGAAGACCTGATGGATCTCTCGCAGGTGCGGGTGGAGGCCACCGGACCCTATGCCGGCGTGCGACCGAAGGCCGGGGTCGACGTGGCCGCGTTCGCTGCCGGCATCCGCGCCAAGGCGCCGCCGCAGGTCAAGGTTTACCTCCGCGCGGAAATGCCGGCCCGCCTGAATTACGACACCGGCGACGTCATTCCGCCCATCCTCCTGCTGGTCGACGACCACTGGCAGATCGAGGAACGCGGCCGCTGGTCCTATCTGCAGGCCCGCGACAGCCGCGGCAATCACGGCTGGGATCCGGCCACCTCGAACATGGGGGCGCTCTTCATCGCCCGCGGCCCGGCGTTCAAGCGCGGCGTCGAGATCCCTGATGTGGACAACATCCACGTCTACAATCTGCTCTGCGCCGCACTCGGCTTGAAGCCGGCCCCCAACGACGGCGACCAGCGCCTCGTGAAGGCCGCGCTCAGGCGGTGAGCTGCGCGCGCAGGTCCGCCGGCGTGTTCACCGGCGCCTGGCAGGTGAAGTTCTCACATACGTAGGCCGTGGCGCGCCCACCGACACGCTGCATTTCCGCCAGGTAGGGCCGCCGGGAGGCCAGCCAGTTTTGGCCAACCCCGCCATCGGCGGCGAGCAGGGCGCGGCGCGGACCCGGCTGCTCCGCCACCACCGCCGCCAGCGCCTGAAAGTCCGCCGCCGCAGGATCACCGGCGAGGACGACCGTGCGCGGCGCCTCCACCACCAGCTCAATCGCACACAACAGCTGCGGCAGTCCCTGCGGCATGGCTTCCCACTGCGGCCGCAGCGCCTCGATGGTCTGCACCCCTCGCTCGCGGGCGCCGGCCAAGCCGGTCATCGTGTCCAGCCGCAGCAGGTTCAGCGCGGCAACCGAGTTGGCCGACGGCTCCGCGCCGTCGTGGTCCTCCTTCAGGCGCACGATCACATTCGGATCGTCGGCGCGGGAATTGAAGTAGCCGCCGCGGACGGGGTCCGCGAACCGCTCATCCATCGCGACCTGCAGGCGCTCGGCCCATCGCAGCCAGCGGATATCGAAGCCCGCCTCATAGAGATCGAGCAGTCCCTGGATGAGAAACGCATAGTCCTCGGCAAAGCCCGCGATGGTCCCGCGGCTTTCGCGCCAGCTCCGGTAGAGCGTGTTGGTTTCTTCGTCGTAGAGTTCGCGCTGCAGAAATTCCGCCGCCTTGGTCGCCGCGGCCAGATACGTCCGGTCGCCCAACACCTGCGCTCCCCGCGCGAACGCCGAGATCATCAGGCCGTTCCATGCCGCGATAACCTTGTCATCAAGGTGCGGCCGCGGCCGCTGGGCCCGCACCACACGGAGTTTTTCCAGGCAGCCAAGCAGTTTATCGCTCGCCGCCGACACCTCGAGCTGGTGTTCGCGCGCGGTCGCCGCCAGCGACTGCCGCTGCATCAGGACGTTCTTGCCCGTGAACTCGCCCTGCGGGTCCTGGTCCACGTTGCCGTCCGGCTTCACGCCGTAATGCGTGCAGAAGAACGCCGCGTCAGCCCCGAGCACGGTGTCGATCTCTTCCTTGGTCCACACGTAGAACGCGCCCTCGGCGTGCTGTTTCCCGGGTAGGGCGAATCCTCCGGATGAGCCGCGCGTTGCCTGCGGCTCGTCAGGGACGACTCGCCCTACCTCCGCCGGGAGCGGCGAATCGGCATCCTCTGCGGAATAAAATCCGCCGCCGGGACCAGTCAGGTCACGCTGCACATACGAAAAGATATCGCGGGCGATCCACCCGTAGACCTCGAGTCCCGTCGCCTGCCGCGCCTCGAGGTAGCTCACCGCCAGCTGGGCCTGGTCATAGAGCATCTTCTCGAAGTGTGACACGAACCAGCGCTCATCAACCGAGTAACGATGGAACCCGCCGCCGACATGGTCCTGCAGGCCGCCCTCGGCCATTTTGCGCAGGGTGAAGGTGGCGATCTGCAGCATCTCCTTGCCGACGGCCGTCTGCGGACCCTGCAGCGTCGCCAGCCGGAAAAGGAAGTTGAGCACCGCCGGGCGCGGGAACTTCGGCGCGCCGCCAAAGCCGCCCCAGTTGGCGTCGTGCGCCTCGTAGAAATATTGGAAGGCCTTGGTCAGCCCCTCGCTCGCGGCCTCCGGCAGCGTCGGGACTGGGGCGCCCGCCTCCGGCGCGGGCCGCGCCGGCCCCTCCGCGGCGTAACGCCGCAGTGCCGCCACCACTTCGTCGGCCCCGGCGAGAATCTTCTCCCGTTTCTCCGCCCAGTGGCGCGTGATGGCGTTGAGCACCGTGACGAAACCCGGGCGGCCATGCCGGTCTTCGGGGGGAAAATACGTGCCGCCATAGAACGGCTTCAGGTCGGGCGTCAGCCAGACGCTCATGGGCCAGCCGCCGTGGCCGGTCGTCTGCTGCACATAGGTCATGTAGACGCGGTCGAGGTCGGGCCGCTCCTCGCGGTCGAGCTTCACCGGCACGAAGTCGCGGTTGAGCACGGCGGCGACGTCCGGATTCTCGAACGACTCGTGCGCCATCACGTGGCACCAGTGGCAGGTCGAGTAGCCGATGCTCAGGAAAATGGGTTTTTGCTCGGCGCGGGCCCGGACGAAGGCCTCCTCACCCCACGGCCGCCAGTCCACGGGATTGTCGGCGTGCTGGCGCAGGTAGGGCGATTGCTCCGTGGCAAGTCGGTTGGGCATCGGCCTTTACGGTCGCCCAACTCCCGGCCGTTGCAACCGAATGTTTTTGTTGCACCGGGCCGGCCCACGCGGCTTGCTCGCGGGTTCGCCATGCTGACCATTGCAGACGTCGCCAAGTCCTACGGCACCCGGGAACTCTTCTCCGAGGTCTCGCTCTTCGTTGCGCGCACCGACCGCTTCGGCCTGGTTGGGCCCAACGGCGCGGGCAAATCCACCCTGTTCAACCTCATCCTCGGCGAGGAACAGGCGGACGAGGGCACCATCGAGTGGGAACGCGGCGCCGACTTCGGCTACCTGCCGCAGGAAAGCGCCCCGGTGCGTGACGAGACCATCCTCGCCATCGCCACCAGCGGCAAGAAGCTCGTCCCGGAGAACGACGACGATTACGACATCGACTGGACGCTTGAGCCGCGCGCCAAGAAAATCCTCGCCGGCCTCGGCTTCCGCGAGACCGACCATGACAAGGAGGCCAAGTCCTTTTCCGGCGGCTGGGTCATGCGCGCCCACCTCGCCCGCCTCCTCGTCAGCGAGCCCGCGCTCCTCATGCTCGACGAGCCGACCAACCATCTCGATCTCGAGGCGCTACTCTGGTTCCAGGACTACCTGACGCGTTATCCCGGCGGCCTTGTCATTATTTCCCACGATCGCGAGTTCCTGAACTCGCTCTGCAACGGCATCCTCGAGCTGCGGAGCGGCACGCTCAACAAATACACCGGCAACTATGACGATTACCTGAACGAGAAGGACGCCCGCAAGGAGCAGCAGGCCGCGCAGTTCAAGAACCAGCAGCGCGAGATCGCCCACCTCCAGAAGTTTGTCGACCGCTTCGGCGCCAAGGCCTCGATGGCCTCCCGCGCCAAGTCCAAGGAGAAGCAGATCGAGCGTCTCAAGGATGTCGCCGTCGAGGAGCCGTGGGAGGACCTCAAGAAGATCAATTTCCGCTTTCCCCAGCCGCCGCGCTCCGGGCTCAAGGTCGTCAACCTCAAGAATGTCCGCCAGGCCTACGGCGACCACGTGGTCTACACCGACCTGAACTTCGAGGCCGAGCGCGCACAGAAGATCGTGCTCGTCGGCCCGAACGGCGCCGGCAAGTCCACGCTCCTCAAGATCCTCGCCGGCGTCGTGCCGATCCAGGGCGGCGAGATCAACCTCGGCAGCAACGTGGTGCCCGGCTACTTCGCCCAGAACCGCGCGGACAACCTCAAGCTCGACCTCACGGTCTTCGAGAACGTGATGGAGCTGCGCACGAACGAGAACCAGCTCACCGAGCAGCAGGCCCGCGCCGTGCTGGGCGGCTTCCTCTTCCGCAAGGACGACGTCCACAAGAAGGTCTCGGTCCTCTCCGGCGGCGAGAAGTCCCGCCTCGCGCTGGCCCGCCTCCTCGTCAATCCGCCGAACCTGCTCCTGATGGACGAGCCGACGACCCACCTCGACATCCCGTCGATCGACGCGCTCGTCAACGCGCTCAAGAATTACGAGGGCACGTTCATCTTCATCAGCCACGACGTGTATTTCATCCGTGCGCTCGCGCAGACCGTGCTGCACGTCCACTCTGGCCGGCTCACGCCCTACGCGGGCAACTACGACTATTACCTGGAGAAATCCAAGGCCGGCAACGCCCGCGCCGCGTTGACCGCCGGCTTCACCGACGCCCGGCCGGTGCAGGCCAAGCCCGTCACCCCCGCGCCCAAGGCCGCCGCCGCGAAGAAGCCGAATCCCGCGGAGCTCAAAAAGCTTCGCACCGAGGTCGGCCACCTCGAGGAGAAGGTCGCGCAGCTCGAGACCAAGCAGAACGAACTCACCACCGAGCTCGAGGCGCCCGAGACCTATACCTCAGGCAAGGCCCAGCATCTCAACCGCGAACTTTCCGTCCTCGTGGACCAGCTGCAGGCGGCGACCTCCGCCTGGGAGACCGCCGCTGCCCGGCTGGCCGAGCTCGAACAGGTCTGAGCTTAGCCGGCGGTTTTCTTGGACCGGAGCATGTTGCGCGCGGCCCGGATCGGGTCCGACACGAACGTCGGCTCGGGCACGACAGGAATCGCCGCCTTGGCGGCGACCACGGCCGCGATCTCCAGTTCCCGCGCCCGGAGCCAGCCTTCGCGGCGGGCGACATCGGACTCGCGCAGGGTGAGTTTCTCCTCGCGCTCCTTGAGGGCGAGCCGGTCGTCGGTCAGGCCGCGGCGGGCCGCCTCGAGCAGGGCGTGCGCCCGGTTATATTTATCCCATTCCGCATCGAGCGCGGCCTGGCTGTCGGGCCCGGCGTTGACGTAGTGCTGGTTGGACTGCGGGGCTGGCTGGCCCTGCTGGTTGTGCTCCATGAGCAGGCGCAGGCGCTGTTCGTAGGCTTTCAGACTGGCCTCCTTTTGCTGCATGGCCTCGATGTCCGTGGAAATCTGATCGCGCAATTTCTTGAGGTGCGCGGCCTCCTGGGCGGTGTTCGGCGTGGCCGGTGTAGTGGGCGTATTCATGGTGATGTGAGAGGTGCGACCGCAACATAGCAGGCCGGAGCCGCCGCGCCTAGAGGCCCGGGGCCTATTTACCCGGGGTTTACCCCAGGCCGACCGGGTTTTACCGAAATATGAAAGCCGCCCACAGCGGGGCGGCTTTCACCACACACGACAAAAAAATCACACGCGGAACATCACGTCCTCGCGGTTGAACATGCGCACCGCGAGCGCCAGCGCGAGGCCCGCATAGACGCAGGAGGAACCGAAAATCAGCGCGATGTAATTCCAGTGCCACACGCCGGAAAGCATTTCCTTGCACACCAAGCTGAGGTTGAAGATCGGCACGAGCGCGAGCTTCGCGTTCAGCTCGATGCCGGGCAGCATGCCCACCACGGCGGGCATGATCACGAGGATGACCATCGGCCCAACGTAGCTCTGCGCCTCCTTGTAGCTCTTGGCGAACAGGGCGACCGTGAAGATCACCGCGGAAAACAGCACCGCCACCGGCAGGACCATGGCGATCACGCCGAAAATACCCAGCGGGTCGATCATCGGCATGACGCTCCCCGCCGCCTTGGCCTGGTCGGCCGCGGCCGCCAGCTTCGCGCCCCCGCCGCCGCCGCCCGAGAGCAGGGCGCCACCAATCATCGCGCTGATGCCCATCGAGGTCAGGGAGAGCAGCATCGCCGACAGCGAGCCGGTCAGCACCATCAGGAACTTGCCCAGCACGAGGTCAACCCGCGGCACGGGGCTGCACAGCAGCGTCTCCATCGTGCCGCGTTCCTTCTCGCCGGCGGTCAGGTCCATCGCGGGATACATCGCCCCCGTGAAACAGAGAATGATGATCATATACGGCACGATGCCGCCGAAGAGATTGCCGCCGACCTTCTCGGGCGGCGCCACATTCTCCCGCCGGAAATCAAAGGGCTTCACCAGCGTCGCCGGCAGCGCGCGCTCCGTCAGGCGGGCGGTCACCGTGCGCTCGCGCAGGTCGCGGAAGAAGCGTTCCAGTTCGGTCACGGCGAAGGTGGATTTCAGCTCGCCCTCATAGTTGTAGATGATCACCGGGTCGGCCGCGCCCACCTTCAGGCCGGCCTCGAAGCCGGCCGGGAGCTGCACCGCCGCCCGGACCTTCTTGTCCGAAATCTGCTGCTTCCAGTCGGCGGCGGCCGCCACCACCTTGATCTTCTTTGACGCCTTGAGCTCCGCCACCAGCGCCGGCGAGTCCTCGCCGCCGAGGATCATCACGCTGGGAATCTCCTCCTTGGCCTTGGACACGATCTGGCTGCCGATCTTGAAGACCCCGAAGAACATCGCCGGCATCACGAAGGTCGGGATGACGATGACGGAGATGAGCGTGCGGCGGTCGCGCAGGGAATCGCGCAGCTCCTTGAGGTAAACGGTGAGAATGTTTTTCCAGGTCATGGTGGTCAGTTTTTGAGGGCGGCGGTCAGGGCGGCCTCGCCGCCGACGGCCTTGACGAAGACCTCCTCCAGGTCCTGCTCGCCGTAACGGGTGCGCAGCTCGGCCACCGTGCCCTCGGCGACCAGCTTGCCTCCATGGATGATGCCCACCCGGTCGCACAGCTTCTCGACCTCGCTCATGATGTGGGTGGAGTAGATGACGGTCTTGCCGCGGTCGCGGCAGTCGCGCACGAACTTGACGATCGCCCGCGCCGTCATGACGTCGAGGCCGAGGGTCGGCTCGTCGAAGATCATCACCGCGGGGTCGTGGATCAGCGTGCGGGCAATGGAGGTCTTCTGCTTCATGCCGGTGGAAAACTTGTCGCAGCGCCGGTCGAGGAACTCGTGCATGTCGAGTTCGTCGGCCAGCTGCTTGATCCGGGCCTGGATGGCGTCCTCGGTGAGGCCGTTGAGCTCGCCGAAGTAGGTGATCATCTCGCGGGCGGTCAGCCGGCCGTAGAGCGCGGTGCTGGCGGCGAGGAACCCGACGTTGGCCCGCACCTGCACGCCGGCGGTCGCCGCGTCGTGCCCGGCGAGCGTCGCCGTGCCGCTCGTGGGTTGCAGCAGCGTGGCCAGCAGGCGGAGCGTGGTGGTCTTGCCCGCGCCGTTGGCGCCGAGCAGGCCGTAGATCTGCCCGGGGCGGCAGGTGAAGGACACGTTGTCGACCGCGGTGATGATCCCGCGCTTCTTGTCCTTGAAGGTCTTGGTCAGGTGGTGGGCTTCGATCATGGGAGGAGGCTCAACATTTGCGCCCGGCGGTCAGGCCGAACACGACCGCCAGGCCGAGGCCCACGGGAATACCGATGGCGGGCCCGAGGGCCGCGGTGAGCGCGACGGTCACGCCCACGCCGATGACGAAGCGGCCGGGATGGAAACGGGTGGTGGTGGATGGGTTCATGGGGAAAATCTCACAGGCTCATGCGCTCGCGGAAGTCCTGCGCCTGGCGGCGGGAAAGCTCAACCTTCATCCCGCCCTTGAGCTTCACGAGCAGGCCGCCGCTGAACCAGGGCTCGATGCCCTCGACCCAGGCGAGGTTGATGACCTGCTTGCGGTTGGCGCGGAAAAAACTCTTCGCGTCGAGCCGCTCCTCCATCGCCGTGAGGGAGCGGAACAGCTGCGGCTTCTGGTCGTCGAAATACAGGCGCGTGTAGTTGCCCTCGGACTCGAGCAAACGGAGGTTCTTCACCGGCACGAACCAGCAGCGGTCGCCCTCGCGGACGAAGACCTTGTCCTCCAGCGTCAGCCGGTGCGAGGCGGTGCCCGGCTCGAACGGCGCCCCGCTGCCGCGCGGACGGAGCTTCTCCAGCGCGGCCACGAGCCGGTTGGGATCGACGGGTTTCAGCAGGTAGTCGAGCGCGCTGAACTCGAAGGCCTTCACGGCAAACTCGTCGTAGGCCGTGGTGAAGATCACCTGCGGGAGCGGGGGCTCGAGCTGCTCAAGCAGGCTGAAGCCGTCGGCGCCGGGCATCTGCACATCCAGGAAGATGAGCTCGGGTTTCAGCACCCCGACCTTGGCCAGCGCATCCGGCACGTCCACGGCCTCGCCGACGATCTCGATGTCGGCGTGGGCCGCCAGCAGGCGGCGGAGTTCGTTGCGCGCGAGGCGCTCGTCGTCGACGAGAAGGGCTTTCATCGGGCGGGATCGTTCAGCGGGATCAGGACGTTGGCGGTGACACAGCCCGCCGGCTCGGCCAGCAGGGCGAGCGTCGCCCGGTCACCAAAGAGGAGCTTGAGCCGCTCGGAGGCGTTGCGCAGGCCGACCCCGGTGGAGGAGCCGGCGCGGGCGGCGGCCGCGCTCGTGGGCGCGGCGAGGTCGCCGGGATTGGATACGCGGATGTTAAGAGCGGCGCCGTCGAGGCGGGCCGAGATCACCAGCTCGCCGCCCTCCCGGCGCGTGCTGATGCCGTATTTGACGGCATTTTCCACCAAGGTTTGCAGCAACATCGGCGGCACGTTGAGAAGGCGCGCCTCGGCGGCAATCTCCCAGCGGACGCGCAGGCGGCTTTCGTGGCGGATCTGTTCCAATGCCAGGTAGTCCTCGACGATGCGAATTTCCTCCTCGAACGGCACGGTCTCCTGCTGGCCGGATTGGAGGGAGTAGCGGAGCATGTTGGCGAGGCGGGTAACGGCCTCGCGGGCGCGCGGCGCATCCTCGTCGATCAGGGCGCGCAGGCTGTTGAGCGAGTTGAAGAGGAAATGCGGGTTGACCTGGGACTTGAGGGCGCGCAAC
Source organism: Opitutus sp. (assembly GCA_025361365.1). Lineage (GTDB taxonomy): Bacteria > Verrucomicrobiota > Verrucomicrobiia > Opitutales > Opitutaceae > Lacunisphaera. The sequence continues at coordinate 16,445 of JANYAM010000021.1, forward strand.
TCGGCTTCCTTGGCGCTGGCGGCGAGGCGCAGCTGGTCGACCTGCAGGCGGTTCAGCCGCTCGAAGATATGGTAGAAGAAATACAGGCACAGCCAGCCGAACAGCATGCCGCCGCCGTAGAGGCAGCTCGCCAGGAAAAACAGCCAGGGACTGTATTTGGAAGTCCAGGCGACGCAGACCACGCCGTAGACGTAGCCGTAACCCACCGCGCTCCACAGGACCGATAGCCCCACGCTCATCAGTAGCACCCGCGGCAGGAGCGCCCGCCAGCCCAGCTGCTGCCAGCCCCACCGGGTCATGAATCGCCGGGCATAATGCGTGAGCACCACGCCCATCAGGACCACCATCACCATGATGGCGGTCTCCGTCAGCGCATCCCGACCGGGCGAGACCGTATCGTCGTGGAAGGCCCGCGAAAAAACCAACTGCGAGGCCAGATACGCGCCCCACCCGCCGATCTGGCACAGCACATAGAGCCGCTCCTTCGCCCGCTGCAGTTTGCCGGCAGCATCGATCACGGGGGCGGCGGTCATGGCGCTACGAAACAACCCCGGGTGCGTGGCCGCAAGCCCGTCCGACGGACGCAGCAGGGGCAGGGGGGAGAGCTGTTCAGTGGACATGGCGGGCATGAACAGGGAGAACTGCCCGTGGTGACAGAGTGGACTGGACCAGCGGCAGACGCGCGGGATGAGCGGCCGCCGCCGGAGTTGCCTTGCCCCGGGGAAGTGTCTTCATGTGGGCTTCGATGAACGGCTGGTTCCACCAAAATACCGACTACCTGGTGTTCCTCGTCCTGGTGGCCGGCCTGTGGCTCGGGCTGGGCGGGTGGTTGCACCGCACCGGCCGGCTGGCGTCCCTACCGAAGATCACCTGGGTGTTGCTGGCCCTGGTGGCCGGCGGCGGCTGGTGGGCGGTGAATCGCGCCGGCCACGACGCCCAGGACAACATCCGCCGGCAGGTCGAGCTCCTCGTGCCCTACTACGTGCAGGAGTTGCAGCAGGCGGGCCATGCGCGCCTGCCCGACAATCCGGCCCAGGGCGACGCGCTGTATGAGAAGTTGATCAAGATGGAAATCGACTGGCTCAAGCTCAACCCCGCCATCGCCGACGTCTACACCTTCCGCCGCCGCGCCGACGGGGCGATCTTCCTGCTGGTGGATTCGGAAACCGACTACAACCACAACGGCCGCATCGACGGGGAGCGCG
>JANYAM010000040.1 GCA_025361365.1 Opitutus sp.
CAACCTCACCGCCTCGCGCATGAGCCTGAAGAAAAACCGCGAGATCCGCGTCTTTCAGGACAACGCCTACCTGTCGCTCGATTTCATGAACCAGAAGGGCCACCTCGTGAAGAAGAGCGACATCATCGCCTACGGGGTAAAGCTGAAGATCGGCCTCGCCAAGGCCGGCGACGCGTCATCCATCCCCGTGCACGAGATTCCCATCGAGAAGGGCGAGCCCCTCGCGATCGAGCTGGCGCATTTTGTCGAGAGCGTGCGCGAGGCGAAGCAGCCCAAGGTCGGCGGCGCCCTCGGCAAGTCGGCCCTCGAGGTGGCCATCACCATCACGGAGCAGATCCGGAAATCCGGAAAATAACCACGAAGACACGAAGTGCACGAAGCAGAAGAAACATCCATGGCTTGTCATTCTGACCAGAGCGAAGAATCCAGCAGCATGTCCGCTTTCGATCATCATTTTGGATTCTTCGCTGCGCTCAGAATGACAGAGGAGGGGAGTCATGAGTGAGCTAAACCTTCTCACAGGGCTCCCGCCGCCGGCTGGCGGACGAGTTGACCTGCTTTTTGTCGTCGGCGAACATTCCGGCGATGAGAACGCCGCCCGCGTGCTGCGCGATCTGCTCGCGCAGCAGCCCGGCCTGCGCGTCTGCGCCCTGGGCGGGCCGCGTCTCGCCGCGGCCGGCGCGCAACTGCTGCGAGACCTGACGGCCAGTTCCGCCATGGGTTTTGCGGTCGTCACCAAAATCTCGCACTACCGGAAACTCATCGCCGAGGTCGTCGACTGGGTCGGCCAACACCGGCCGCGGGCGGTGTGCTTCGTTGATTCCTCGGGGCTGAATCTCCGCATCGCCGCGGACCTGCACGCCCGCGGTTTCTCCGCCAAGGCCGGCGGGCCGACCAAGGCGCTCTATTATATAAGCCCGCAGATCTGGGCCTCGCGCGCCGGCCGGCGGTTCCAGATGGCCGAGCAACTCGACGGGCTGGCGGCGATCTTCCCCTTCGAGCCAGCGGTTTATGCCGACACGAAGCTGCCGGTGGAATTTGTGGGGCATCCGTTCCTCGCGCCGGACTACGCGCCGCCGGTGGCGTTTGACCCGGCGGGTCCGGTGCTGTTGCTGCCCGGCAGCCGGCGCGGCGTGGTGCAACGGATTTTCCCGCTGCTCTTGGCGGCGTATCGCGAATCGGGCACGGACCGGCCGGCGGTCGTGCTTTATCCCAGCGAGGAAATCCGGGGCGCACTGCAGGCCGCGAATCCACCGGCGGGCGTCACGCTGCAATCTATTGCCGAGGGTAGGGCGGCGACTCCGCTCGCCGCTGGGAACGAGCCGGCGCGGAACGGAGTCCGCGCCCTACCCCCTGTTGCGGCGGCCGCGGTGCTCACGGCGAGCGGCACCATGTCGATGCACTGCGCGCTGGCCGGCATCCCCGGGGCGCTGACTTACAAGACCGACCCGTTGACGTATTTTCTCGGCCGGCTGCTGGTGAAGGTGGCGTTCATCGGCATCGCCAACCTGCTGCTCCAGGAAGCGATGTATCCCGAGTTCATCCAAGGCGCGGCGACGCCGGCCGCGCTCGCGGCCCAGCTGCGGGCCTGCCTGTCGGACCCGGCGCGGGCGGCGCGCACCGCGATGCAGCGGGAAAAACTGCGGGCCCTGCTGGCGCAGCCCGCCAGCGGCACCGCGGCGGACTGGCTGGGGCGACAGCTCGGATGTTCTTAATTTCAGGCGGTTAAAGTTATCGCCTCCGACGTCCCTTTAAATTGCACTGAACTAATGTCCGCCACGGAGAGCCCCGTTCCCCGCCGCCAGCGCAGCCGGTTGCTGCCCTTGGTCGCCTTTGCGCTCGGGTGTTTCCTGTCGGTCCTGGCCTGGTGGCTGGTCGAGCGCGCGACGCATCGGGTAAACCAGGGCCGGTTCGAACTGCAATCGACGCGGCTGGCCAGCCTGATCCGGACGCGGTTCGACACGACGGCGCAGATCCTCTACAGCGCGCGGGCCCATTCCACCGCCAGCGAGCATGTGACGGCGCAGGAATGGTCGGTGTATTTCAATTCCATCCAGGAGCGCTTTGACTACGGCGTGGTCGGCTTGGGCTACGTGGAGCGGGTGCGCCGGAGCGACCTGGCCGCGTTCGAGGCCCGCATCCGCGCGGAGGGCGCGCCCGACTTCAAGGTCGAGCGCACCGGCGAGAAGGAGTGGCTCTATGTCGTCACGAGCATCGAGCCCCGCGAGCATAACACCGGCGTGCTGGGCCTGGACCTCGGCTCGGGCACGACCCGCCGGACCGCGGCGGAAACGGCGGCGCGGCTCAACACCCTGACGCTGTCCAAGCGCATCAAGCTGAGATACGATGGCCGCGACGTGCCGGGTTTCCTGCTCTTCCTGCCGGTTTATGAGAATGGCGCGCACCTCGACACGGAGGAGCAGCGGGCGGCGGCGCTCCGCGGGTGGGTCTACGCGCCGGTCCGCATCGACGAGTTGCTGGCGAACGCGACCGAAGTGGCCGCGGTCCACTTGGATTTCGGAGTCTACGAGGGCGAGGGCACCAGCCTCGATCAGCTGCTTCACGACGAGGACGGCCACCTGTTCGCCCAAAAAACCGGGACGCCGGAGCCGCGCCAGTTCACACTGGCGCAGCCCCTGGATGTTTACGGCCAGCACTGGACGCTGCAAACGAGCGAGAAGCCGGGCTTCCTCGAGGCGAGCAATACCTTGCTACCCTGGGGCGTGCTCTGCGCCGGCCTGGTCGTCAGCCTCGTCGCCACCGGCGTGACCTTCCTGCTGGTGAACTCCGGCGTGCGGGCGCTCGACCTGGCGGACCTGATGACGGCGAACCTCCGGCAGGCCGAAGCGGAGTCGCGCCGCCTCGCGCTGGTGGCGAGCCGGACGGCCAACGCCGTGGGCCTGTCCGACGCCGGCGGCAAGGTGGTGTGGATCAACGAGGGTTTCACGCGGCTCTTCGGCTACACGCTCGACGAATGCCGCGGCAAGTTCGGGCCGGGCGTGCTGCGCGGGCCCAAGACCGGCGTCCGCTTGCTAGCTGATGTGGCCCAGGCGGCCCGCGCCGGCCGGCCCTTCCACGGCGAGATGCTCAGCTATTCCAAGGACCAGCGGGAAATCTGGACCGACTTCGAGATGCAGCCCCTGCGCGACGAGGCCGGCACGGTGACCGGCTTCATGTCCATCCAGCTCGACGTCACCGCCCGCAAGCTGGCCGAGGCGGAGGCGCGGCGCCTCGCGCTGGTGGCGAGCAAGACAGCCAGCCTGATCATCCTGGCTGACACCGACTGGCAGATCGAGTGGGTCAACGACAGCTTCACGCGTTTCACCGGTTATGCTCTGGACGAGGTGCGCGGCCGCCGCCCCAGCACTTTCCTGATTGGCCCGCTGACGAACCGCGACGTGGTGGAAGCGATGGACGAGGCCGACCGCGCGGGCCAGCCGTTCAAGGGCGAAGTGCTCAACTACACCAAGGCCGGCCTGCCCTACTGGGTGGAACTCGAGATCCAGCGCCTGACCGACGACCGCGGCCAGCACACCGGCTACATGGCGATCCAGCTCGACATCACCGAGCGCAAGCAGGCCGAGCAGGAGCTGGCGCAGCGCGAGGCCCAGTTCCGTTTCATCCTCAATGCACTGCCGGTGGGCGTGAGCTGGACTTCGTTCGACGGTGGCCGCGAGTCGTGGGTCAACGACGCCGTGCTCCGGCTGACCGGCCTGGGCCGCGAGGAGGCGCTGGCCAACGACTCCTACCGCGCCATCACGCCGCCGGAGGACTGGGCCCGGCAGGCCGCCGAGTATGCCCGCATCCGGGCGGGCGAGAGCGACGGCTTCAGCCTGGAGAAACGCTACCAGCGGCTCGACGGCACCGAGGTCAACGGGCTGCTGACCGTCCAGGTTTTCCGCGCGCCGGACGGCCGGATTCTGCAGGAGGTCTCGACCATCGCCGACCTGACGGAATTGAAGGACATCTCCCAGCGGCTGGCCGGGCAGGAAGCCCGCCTGCGCTTCATCTTTGAAAATGTGCCGCTGGGCATCTCCTGGCGCCTGATGTCGTCCGACGGCACCTTCGACCGGCGGATCAACGAAGCGCATTTGCGGATCGGCGGCCTGACGCGCGCGGAGGCCGAGAAGGATGGGGCCTTCTCCGCGCTGACTCATCCCGAGGACCAGCCCCTGCAGGACCGGTTGCAGGCCAAGCTGCTGGCCGGGGAGATCAACGAATACTCCCTCGACAAGCGTTATGTGCGCCGCGACGGCTCCATCGTGTGGGTGACCTTCACCAACCAGCGCCGCCTCCATCCCGACGGCAGCGAGGAGCACCTGTCCACGGTGGTCGACATCACCGCGCTCAAGCGCGTCCAGGAGGAGCTGGCGGCCAAGGAGGCGCAGTTCCGCTTCATCTTCGACTCGGTACCGGTTGGCCTGTCCTGGGCGATCGCGGGGCGCGACGAGGAGACCCGCATGGTCAACGCCGAGCACGTGCGGCTGAGCGGCGTCACCCCGGAGCAGTCCCAGTCGGCCCCGGAGTCCTACCAGCTGAGCACTCATCCCGAGGACGCGGCCCGGCAGCAAGCGTTGTTCGAGCAGATGCGCGCCGGGCAGATCGACCATTTCATGGTGGATAAGCGCTACCTGCATGCCGACGGCGCCACCGTGTGGGTGCGGCTGTTCCGTCGCCTATACCGCGGCGGCGAGAACCAGCCGGCCCAGGAACTCAACGCGCTGGTCGACATCACCGAGCTCAAGCGCGTCCAGGAGGAACTGAACGCCGCCAAGGACACGGCGGAAAAGGCCAACCTGGCCAAGAGCCAGTTCCTCGCGATGATGAGCCACGAGATCCGCACCCCGATGAACGGCGTCATCGGCATGACCAGCCTGCTGCTCGATTCGCCGCTCGCCGCCGAGCAGCGCGAATACGCCGAGACCATCCGCATCAGCGGCGAGGCCCTGCTGACCATCATCAACGACATCCTCGACTTCTCCAAGATCGAGTCCGGCAAGCTCGAGATGGAGCGGATGGAATTCTCCCTGCGCGAATGCGTCGAGGGCGCGCTCGACCTGCTCGCGCCGCGTGCCGCCGAGAAGCGCATCGACCTGCTCTACGAGATCGCCGACGGCGTCCCCACCAACCTGAGCGGCGACCCGTCCCGCCTCCGCCAGGTGCTGGTCAACCTGCTGGGCAACGCCCTCAAGTTCACCGCGCAGGGCGAGGTGCTGCTGACGGTCCGCCCCTCCAAGGTGGAGGGGGAGACCGCCGAGCTGATCTTCAGCGTGAAGGACACGGGCATCGGCATCCCGCCCGAGGGCATCGGCCGGCTCTTCCAGTCCTTCAGCCAGGTGGACGCCTCGACCACACGCCGCTTCGGCGGCACTGGCCTCGGGCTGGCGATCAGCAAGCGCCTCGCCGAGCTCATGGGCGGCCGCATGTGGGTCGAGAGCGAGGTGGGCAAGGGCTCCACGTTCAGCTTCTCCGTCCAGGTCGGGGTGGTGCCGAGCAAGCCGCGCGTCTACACCGGCGGCACCAAGGCCACCCTCCAGGGCCGCCGCCTCCTCATTGTGGACGACAACGCGACGAACCGCCGCATCCTCGGCGACCTCGCCCGCAAGTGGGACATGACCCCCGTGGCCGTCGAGCATCCCGCCGAAGCGCTCAGCCTGCTGCGCCAGCGCGAGCTATTCGACGTGGCGATCCTCGACATGCAGATGCCCGAGATGGATGGCGGCACCCTGGCCACCGAGATCCGCAAATTGCGCCGGCCGGAGGACCTCCCGCTGGTTCTCCTTTCCTCCTTGGGCCGGCGCGAGGAAACAGCGCACCTCTTCACCGCCAACCTCAGCAAACCCGTGAAGCCCTCGCAGCTCTACGACGTGCTCGCGAAGCTGTTCTGGCGCGGCGAAGCGGCGCCGGAGAAACCCGTCACCGCGGCAGCGAATTCGGGCGACGCCTGTTTCATGGACCGCATCCTGCTGGCCGAGGACAATGTCGTGAACCAGAAGGTCGCGCTCAGCATGCTGCAGAAGCTCGGTTTCCGCGCCGACGTGGTGGCCAACGGCCTCGAGGTGATCGCCGCCGTCGAGCGCCAGCCCTACGACGTCATCCTGATGGACGTGCAGATGCCGGAGATGGACGGCCTTGAGGCCTCGCGCCGCCTCGGGGAACTGCGCCCCGATCCCGCCCGGCGCCCCTGGATCATTGCGCTGACCGCAAACGCCATGCAGGGCGACCGTGAGATGTGCCTCGCCGCCGGCATGGACGACTACATCAGCAAGCCCATCAAGCGGGCCGACCTGCTGGCCGCGATCGAGCGGGCACGCACGCGGAAGCGCGTCTGAAAACCACCCGGTTATAGGTGGTTTTCCTTGGGAAAAATAATTCGCCTTGCCCCGGGCCGTCCGGCGGAATCTGCCCGCATGCCCTCGGCCTCCCTCCAGCAAGCCACCCGGCGCCGCATCGGCTGGCTCCCGTGGGCGGTCTTCGCCGTTCTCGCCGCCCTGACCGTGGCCGCCTGGTGGCTGCTCGCGGCGGAGACGGAGCGGTCGGCCCGGGCGCGGTTTGACCGGCTCGCCGAGCGCATCCACACCACCATCCGCCGGCGCTTCAACACCGCGGCCCACCTGTTGCACGGGGCCGCCGCGCTGCCCGAGGCGAGCAGCCGGCCGGTGACGGCCCGCGAGTGGTCCATCTACCTGCGCCGGGCCGCCGCCCAGCTGGATAGCGGCGTCGTCGGCCTGGGCTACGTCGAGCCCGTGGACCGCGCCGACCTCGAGGCCCTGGAAAGTCGCGTGCGCGCCGAGGGCCAGCCCGGCTTCAGCGTGGAGCGCGCGGGCAACAATCCCTGGCTCTATGTCGTGGTCGCGATCGAACCGGTCGAGCGCAACACGGGCGTGCTCGGTCTCGATGTCGGCTCGGGCACCACGCGCCGGACCGCGGCCGAGGCCGCCGCGCGCCAGAACGAGATGGTGCTGTCGCGCCGCATCGGCCTCGACTACGAGAACCGCAAGGTGCCGGGCTTCCTCCTTTTCCTCCCGGTCTACCAGAAGGACGCGGCCCTCGGCACGCCGGCGGAACGGCTCGCGGCCGTGCAGGGCTGGGTCTACGCGCCCATCCGCATTGACCAGCTGATGACCGGCATCGCCGACGTCGCCGGCGGCCAGCTCGATTTCGAGGTCTTCGAGGGCGACGGCACGCGCTCCGAGACGCTGCTCTACGACGAGGACGGCCACCTCACCGCCGGCCCGGCCCGGGAGATTTCCGACCGGGATTTCTCCACCCGGGCGTTCCACGACCTGCAGACGATGATGATCTTCGGCCGGCAGTGGACGCTGCGCTTCAGCACCCGGCCGGAGTTCGAGCAGGCCAACTTCAGCGTGTTGCCGACGGTGGTGCTGGCGGGCGGGTTCGCCATGAGCGTGCTGGTCGCCGTGCTGACGTGGGCGCTCGTGCACTCGCGCCGCCGGGCGCTCAAGCTCGCGGAGGACCAGATCACCGGCCTGCGCCAGGCCGAGGAGCAGTCGCGCCGGCTGGCGCTCGTGGCCAGCCGCACCAGCAGCGGCGTGGTGCTCACCGACACCGAGTGGCGCGTCCAGTGGATCAACGACGGCTTCACCCGCCTGTTCGGTTTCACCCTCGATGAGATCCGCGGCCGGCAGCCCGTCACGTTCATGATCGGGCCCGAGACCGACCCCCGCACGCTGGAGGCGATGGGCCAGGCGGGCGTCGCGGGCCGCCCCTACATCGGCGAGGTCCTCAATTACGCCAAGGACGGCCGCAAGGTGTGGGTCGAGCTGGAGATCCAACCCGTGCGCAACGAGGCGGGTGTCCTCACAGGCTTCATGGGCCTGCAGCTCGACATCACCCCGCGCAAGCAGCAGGCCGCGCAGCTGCGCGAGGCCAAGGAGGCCGCCGAGCGCGCCAACGTCGCCAAGAGCCAGTTCCTCGCGATGATGAGCCACGAGATCCGCACGCCGATGAATGGCGTCATCGGCATGGCCAGCCTGCTGCTCGACTCGCCGCTCACCCCGGACCAGCGCGAGTCGGCCGAGACCATCCGCCAGAGCGGCCAGGCGCTGCTCACCATCATCAATGACATCCTGGATTTCTCGAAGATCGAGTCCGGCCGCCTCGAACTCGACCACACCGAGTTCGGCCTGCGCGACTGCGTCGAGGGCGCGGTGGACGTGCTCGGGCCGGCCGCGGCGCAGAAGCAGCTGGATCTCCTGTGCGAGATTCCCGGCGACGTGCCGGACATGGTGCGCGGCGACCCGGTCCGCCTGCGCCAGGTGCTGGTCAACCTCATTGGCAACGCGGTCAAGTTCACCGAGCGCGGCGAGGTGCTGGTAAAGGTGCGCGCGCTGGCCCGCTCCGGCCCCGAGGTGGACCTGGTCTTCACCGTGTGGGATACCGGCATCGGCATTCCGGCCGCGCACATGGAAAAGCTGTTCCTGCCCTTCAGCCAGGTGGACGCCTCGATGACGCGCCGCTTCGGCGGCACCGGCCTGGGCCTGGCCATCTGTCGCCGGCTGGTCGAGCTGATGGGCGGCGGCATCAGCGTCGAGAGCGAGGTCGGCCGCGGCTCGAGTTTCAGCTTTGTGTTGCGCCTGCATGAAGTTCCGGCCGCCGCGGCCCCCGTGCCCGCCGAGCTGCGTGGCCGGCACATCCTGATCGTCGAGGACAACGCGACCAGCCGGCGCATCCTGTCCGGCATGGTGCGGCGGTGGGGCATGGAGGCGGTGGCGGTGGACGCCGCGGCGCGCGCCCTCGAGCTGCTCGGCGGGGCGGAACGCTTTGACGCCGCCATCCTGGATTTGCAGATGCCGGAGCTCGACGGCCGCGCCTTGGCGCGGAGCATCCGCGAGTTGCCCAGCCGGGCGAACCTGCCGCTGGTCCTGCTGGCCAACCCGGGCCGCAAGGAGAATCCCGGCGGACACTTCCGCGCCATCCTGACCAAGCCGGTGAAGCCGACCCAGCTGTTCGACGCCCTGCTGGCGATCTTTGCGAAGCGCGACGGCAGCACCGCGCCGGTGGCGCCGGCTTAGAATAAAAATGGAGGCGGGGTGCCCTCACCCCGCTCAGGCGATATGCGCCTCCCGCATCTATCTCCCTTTCGCAACCAGCCGTTGCTGTTCGTAACTACCTGCACGATGGGCCGTCGTCCGATTCTGGCAGCAAAAGAAATCCACGTCGCACTGAAGTCCATTTGGAAAAAATCTGGCTCAGTCGACCAGTGGTTTGTGGGCCGCTATGTGATCATGCCCGATCACGTGCATTTGTTTGCGAAGCCTGGTTTTGAAGCCAAATCGCTTGCTGATTGGATGAAGGCCTGGAAATCGATCTCCGCCCGACGCATCGCAGCAATGTTCGGGATCAAGCCGCCGGTTTGGCAGAGTGATTACTTCGATCACTTCGTGCGATCCGCCCCGGCTTACGCGGATAAATGGGAATATGTGCGGCAGAATCCCGTGCGAAAGAGGCTTTGCTTGCAGCCAGATGATTGGGCTTTTCAAGGAACGCTGCACGAGCTGCCGTTTGATTGAAAATTGCGGGGTGAGGGCACCCCGCCTCCAATTTATTCCGGCTGGTCCAGCGCGCGCGCGACTTGCGGCCAGAGCGCGGCGGTGCGCTCGGCGACGATGGCGCGACCCTTCGCCGCCTCGGCTTCGCGGTGGGCGAGGTTTTCCTCGGCGATGGCCGCGAGGTCATCGAGGTTGTAGACGAAAACGTTGGCGAGACTGGCCGCGGCCGGGTCGATGTCGCGCGGCAACGCCAGATCAATCAGGAACAGCGGGCGGTCCGCCCGGCGCTTCATGGCGACGGCCACCAGCGCGGCGGTCAGGACAAAGCCGGGGGCGGAAGTGGAGCTGGCCACAACGTCGGCCGCGGCCACCAGCTCGGGCAACTCGGCTAGGCTGGCGGCCCAGCCGCCGGTCTGCGTGGCGGCCGCCTCGGCATTGGACAGTGTGCGGCTGGCCACGGTGATGGACGCGGCGCCGCGGCTTTGGAAAGCCTGCGCCGTCTTCAGCCCGATGTCGCCTGCGCCGATCACGAGCACACGGCTGGTGCCGAGTTCGCCGAAGATGCGGCCGGCCAGGTCCACCGCCACGGTGGCGATGCTGACCTGCCCCGCACCGATGGCCGTGTGCGTGCGGATGTGCTTCGCGGCTTGGAAAGTTTTCTGGAAAACGCGGTTGAGCACGGGCCCGGTCCATTGACGGGCGAGCGCCGCATCATAGGCGGTCTTCACCTGGCCGAGGATCTCCGTCTCGCCGACGACCTGCGAGTCGAGCCCGGCCGCGACGGAAAAGAGGTGCGCGATGGCGTCGTGGTTGTGGTGCAGGCGGAGCACGCCCTCCAACTCGGCCAGGGCGCAGCCGGTGGCCTCGGCGACCGCGGCCCGGAGGGCGGCG
>JANYAM010000044.1 GCA_025361365.1 Opitutus sp.
GCGTGCGCCGGTGGCGAGGTTGGCGGCGTAGACCGTCGGCGGCCGCGCGAGCGACTGGTAGTTGAAACGGTATTCCGTGGTGTTGAACTCCCAGTTCCGGTCGCCCGCGACCTCGTAGGCGGGATCGGGCATCTCCAGGCGCTGCGACCGGCCGGTGGCGAAATCGTAGACGCGCAGGTGCGGCAGGCCGTTCTCCCGCTCCTCGATCACCATGTGCGTGGCGAACATGTCGAGCTCGTCCACCTTGACGGCCGGATTGTGCGGGATGACGTCCGTCAGCTGCGCAGGGGCCGTGTCCGGCGCGGCGGCGACCTTGTAGTTCTTGGCACCGTCGCGGTTGGTGACGTAATAGAACTTCCCGGCCCGGTGTTCGGCGAAATATTTCACGTCCTCGGTGCGGCCGAGCAGGCTCTTGAGCTCAGTGCTCGTGCTGGCGGCCGGCAGCGCGAGAACCTCGGTGGTGAGTTTGCTCTCCGAAAGACAGAAAATGAACTGGTTGTCGCGGGACTTCTGCACATCGAGGTTGAACAGCTCGTCCTTGTCCTCGTAGAGCAACTCGTGCTTCCCGGCGCTGAGCGTCCAGCGGTGCAGCTTGTCCGAACGCTTGCTGTCGTTCTCCGTCACGTAATAGAGCACGTCGTGGCCGCCGCCCCATTCGAGGCCGGCGACCTTGCCAATCGCCTGCGGGATGAGCGCCTTCGTTGCGAGGTCCATCACGAAGACCTCGTATTGGCGGTAGCCGGTCCAGTCGATGGCGTAGGCGAGGCGCGCGCCGTCGTCGCTCACGTGGTATTGGCCGACGGCAATATAGGTGTTCGCGCCGATCATCTTGTTCAGGTCGAGGAGGATTTCCTCGGTCGCGCCGGCCGTCGCGCTCTTGCGGCAATAGATCGGATACTGCCGGTTCTTCTCGGTGCGGGTGTAATAGACGTAGCCGCGGAACGGCACGGGGGCGGTGGAGTCGTCCTCCTTGATGCGGCCGACCATTTCCTTGTAGAGCGCGGCGCGGAGTTCCTTGGCCGGGGCGAGCACGGCCTCGGTGTAGGCGTTCTCCTGCTCGAGGTAGTTCACCACTTCCGGCTGACCCTTCTCCCGGAGCCAGAAGTAGTCGTCGATGCGCTTGTCCTCGTGGACGGTGACGTCCTTGGGTTTTTTCGTGGCAACGGGTGGCTTGGGATTGACCAGGTCGAAGGCCTGGACGGACACGGTGAGGGCGCACATGAGGACGAGGAGGCGGAGCATGGAGGGATAGGTGAAGTTCAGACCCTAGCGAAGAGTTCGTCCATACTGCAACCAAGTCCCGGCAGCTCCGGATCGGTGAGGGGATGGTGGTTGGCGAGGATATCGGTGAGCGTGAAGCCGTATTCGCCGCGGCCGTAGACCTCGACGTTCAGGTAACGGGGGTCGACCATCCAAAGCCGGGGCAGGCGGAGATCCGGCCAGAGCTGCTTCTTCACAAAAGTGTCGTGGTGGTGGTCGCCGGGCAACAGCACCTCGCCCTCGATGATCTCTTCGTAGACCTCGCTCATGCGCCGACGCTCAGGGGTTGCGCGGTTTCGGACCGGGGAAGACCAAGCGGCCGGCGAGCTCCGTGAGCCGGCCCGTGAGCTGCGCGTTTTCCTTTTCGGAGGTCGCCTGATAAGTGCTTCGCTGGGTGGCCCGCTCGGCGAGCTCGGTGCTCAGCACAAATACGTGCCCGTTGCGCACGAAGAGCAGGGTCCCGCGCTTGGCGGTGACCTTGTTCGCGGGCGGACCGAGCGCGGCATCTTTGGGCTCGAAATAAGAGCCGCCCGGCAGGAGGGCGTAGGTGACCAGCGCCCCATCCATCAACTCCGGGATGAAACGGGCGCTCTCAATCGTGGAGCCGGGAAAACGCCGCGTGAAATCCGCGAGCACGAAATCCGTGAAGAAATACAGCAGGTAGTCACGCCGGCCCCGCGTATTGAGTTCCCAACGCTGGAGCGCATCCTGGGGAAAGCAGGCGATGCTGATGTGGGTGTTGTAGCTGTCCGTGAAGGTAACCACATTCGCCGTGTCGGTGATCGTGCCGCCCAGTTCGCGCAACACCGGCAAGGGCACCTTGAACTCGCCCGTCGCGGACACGTAGGTGTCGCCCTCCAGTTTGCCCGCCAGCTCCGGGTTCTGGGCCAGGAGGGCCGCGGGCAGCAAGGCGCCGGTGAGGAGCAGGGACAGGCGGGACATGGCGTTGAAAGCTAGCGGACGGAGAAGATTTTTCAAGCAGCCCCGTTCAGACCGTCAGTTCGCGCCACTGTGCCACGGGAATCTGCTCCGGCCGGCTGGCGGCGCTGAGGCCGGCCGCTGTCAGCTTCGCCAGCCACGCGGCGCCGCCGTCGGGCAGTTTGCCGCGCAACAGGCCGCCGATCTGCTTCCGGCGTTGCTGAAAACACGCGCGGATGACGGCCTTGGTGGCCGCGGGGAAAGTGAACGGCGCCGGCAGGCGCGTGAGATGCAGCAGGTAGGACTCGATGTCCGGTTGCGGGTAGAAGCATGAGCCGTCGACCTTGTGGCCGGGCGCGACGGCATAGGCGGCCTGCAGAAAAATCGAGATGGCCCCGAAGGTTTTGGAACCTGGTTGGGCGACGTAGCGCTGCGCCGCCTCCTGCTGGAGCATGAGCACCATCCGGTCCGGCAGCGGGCCGCCGAGCACGCCGTCGAGCCAGGGCGTGGCAATGGCGTAGGGCAGGTTGGCCACGATCTTGAAAGCGGCGGCGCGTTCCGGCGGCAACCCGGCCAGCGGGTGTTCGACCGCGTCGCCCTCCATTAGATGGAAACGCGGGTTGGTGGCGGTGAGCGTCGCGGCGAGGTGCTTGTGGAGGTTGTAGTCGCGCTCGACCGCCCAGACTTCCGCGCCGGCCGCGAGCAGGGCGTCGGTCAGCGTGCCGAGGCCAGGGCCGATCTCGACCACTGTGTCGCCGGGCGCGACGCCGCCGAGCTCGAGGGATTTGCGGACGATATTGCCGTCGACGAGGAAATTCTGCCCGAGAAAGCGCTTCGGCTCGTGGCCGAGCTGGGTCAGCAGCTCACGCGTGGATTTGGGGGTCAGCGGCATGGTCAGCCCCGTTCCGAATCCTCGAGATGGAACTTGTGCAGGGCCCGGTGAATGATCGGGGCGAAGACCACGCCGGTCGTCCCGATCAGGGCGATGCCGCAGTAAATTGCGTAACAGCCGGCAAAGAGCTTGCCGATGCTGGTCGTGATCGGTGAGAGCGGACCCATGCCGGAGAGGATCATCGCGGCATCCACAAACGCGTCGATCCACGGCAAGCCGCAGAACCAGTGATAGCCGCACATTCCGAGACTCAGAGAGAAAAGGATGAGCACGCCACCGGCCGCCAGGCTCCAACCCATGCGGCGGATGAATTCGGGCTGCGGGAGCAGCTTGGCGTTGCGCTGTTCAAACATGGCGGTGGAACTCCCGGATCACGGCCGCCGGGTCGGCGGCCCGCATCAGCGACTCGCCGACCAGCACGGCATGCGCGCCGGCGGCCTTGGCGCGGGCCGCATCGGCCCCGGTGGCGATGCCGCTCTCGCTGACGGCCACGACGTCCTTGGGGAAAAGAGGGATGAGGCGCTCGGACAGGCCGAGGTCGGTCTTAAAGATCGCGAGATCGCGGTTGTTCACGCCGATGATTTTCGCCCCGTGGCGGACGGCGCGCGCCAGCTCATCCTCATTATGGATCTCGAACAGGGCGTCGAGCCCGGCGGCGGTGGCGGCCTTGTGCAGCGCCTCGATTTCCTCGTCGGTCAGCGCGCGGACGATGATCAAAATGGCGCTGGCGCCGGCCAGCCGGGCCTGCAGCACCTGAACCGGGTGGACCATGAAATCCTTGCGCAGGCACGGCAGGGCCGGGCCCGCCGTAGCGAAATCGCCCGTGACTTCCTGCAGGTCCTCCAACCGGCCGCCGAAATATTTCTCCTCGGTGAGGATGGACAGGGCGCTGGCGCCGGCGGCGCGGTAGCGGTGCGCCTGCTCGAGGGCAGAGGCATTTTCCTTGATGGCACCGGCGGAAGGGGAACGCCGCTTGATCTCGGCGATGACCGCCAGGCGGCCATCCGGCCGGCGGAGCGCCGCGCGGAAGGACGGCGGTTTGGCCAGCTCGCGGTTCAGCGCCGCCAGTTCGTCCGGGAACACGGGCCGCAGCAGCGGGGCGATCTCCCGGCGCTTGTGGGCCATGATTTCAGTCAGCTTGTCCATCCGAAGTTCACCACGAAACACACGAACCACACGAAAGGAACAGGAAAATGCCGGGCTTTTTTAGTGTATTTCGTGTGTTTCGTGGTTACTCAGAACCACATGAGTGCGATTGAAGAACTCCGCCGGACCATGGCCCGGCTGCGCGCCCCTGACGGCTGCCCGTGGGACCGCGAGCAGACCCACCAGAC
>JANYAM010000056.1 GCA_025361365.1 Opitutus sp.
GCAATCTGCAATGTCTGAAGAATATATCTTAGACCGCGCGACGCTAACGCCCGAAGCGTACTGTGCCTACCCTGAGAGCAAAAATAGCAATTCCCCCGCAGAAAATCAAGATTTATCAGACCAACTATCTGGAAGGCGGCATATCAAAAATTTGCAAAAAAATAAAAAGAAACAACCAGGTCATCGCCAATGCACCAAGTTCCGATGATTTGCCTGCTTCAATGAGGGAAGGCAGGCACGTGGAGGGCTCGCGTCCAAGAAACACCACCTGCTCCCTCCGCCTTCGTGTCTTCGTGGTGAAAATAGTCCGGGATTGCGGCCGGCCGGAATTCCCTGCTTCCTGACGCTTCCGTCGGCCAGACGGGATGCATGCAACCCTTTCGTTCACTCGCCTGTGGCGCGGCGCTGACCGCCTCCCTGGTTCTCGCCGGCTGCAAGCCTGCCTCCCAGACGGAGGCCAAGGCGCCCAAGCCGGTGCCGGTTGCCCCCACCCCCGCCCCCGAGCTCACCCCCGAGCCCGTCAAGGCCAAGGGCGGCCCCAAGCCGCACCCGAAGCTAGAGGAAATCGCGTCCGCCCGCATCGAAGGCGGCTACGTGACGGTCATGCTCAAGAACGGCCGCAAGGGCCTGTTCCCCCTCGTGGATCTCACCGACGCCGAGGTCGAGGAGATGAAGACGTTCGCCGCCGCCAACCCGCTCGTCAAAGGCAAGTCGAGCGTCGTCACGGCCAAGGTCGAGGTGAAGAAAACCATTGAGAAATCGGAGACCGTGAACGGCACCGAGACCGTCCAGCTCTGCGCCCCGGCCAAGCTGCGCGACCAGATCGGGCCCACCTGCATGTTCTACGCCCGCGTTCACTACCTCGACATCGCCGGCTACGGCGTCGCGGACGGCGAGACCTACAAGGTCATCAACACCGTCAACCAAGCGGAGCCCTACCGCGACTACCGTTACCACGTCGGGATGCAGCTGCTCTTCCTCAAGCAAAAGCCAAGCCCCATCGTGCATTTTCCCGAAGGCACGCTCCCGCCCTTCGAGTGGGCGCGCCGCGAGCTGCGCAAGGGCCGCCCCATCCTCGCCGCCCTGCCGGAAAACATCTGGCTGTCGCTGCCGGCCGACTACCTCGCCACCCACCCCTTCGAGGGCAACAGCAAGATCGGCCACCAGGTCGTCATCAACGGCTTCACCTACAACGCCGCCACCAAGAAGGCCACCTTCCACGTCGTGAACTCCTGGCGCGTGCTGGCGGAGTTCGACGTCCCGGTCGAGCCGCGCGATGAAAAGAACATCGTGATGGAGCAGAGCCTTTCGCCCAAGGGTGAACCGCCAGAGCAGGCGGTGAAGATCGTCGCCGGGGCCGTCACCCTGCTCAAGCCGGTGGGCAAGCAGAACCTCTACTCCGTCGAGACCAACGTCGGCCCGCAAAAGGTGATGGCCGTTTCCGAGGAGCGCGCGAAGCAGCTGGTGGAGCTGGACACCAGCGCCAAGGACATGGAGACCGTTTTCGGCGAATACTTCATCCAGATCTACGACTACATTTACTTCAACGCGGACCCGAAAATCCGCGATATCGCCGCGGCCGAGCTCCTGTCGGAAGTCTTCAAGATCCCGGCGAACGTCGCGCTGCCGCACGTGGACCTCGAGGTGAAGGGCGCGCTCGGCCGGACCTACTTCGTGCGCACGGCCCCGGACAAGGTCGTGAAGCTCATGGCCGGGTCCACCGCCGAGGCGCTCGACCAGGCCCGGCGGATGGCGCCCGGGGCGAAGCCGTAGGGTGGGTTTCAAAATCATGCAGCCGGCTTCCGTGAATGTGGGAGGGGCTTTACGCCCCGACCGCTTCAGGCATCGCGGGTCTTTTGTCGGGGCATAAAGCCCCTCCCACATTATTTTGAAGACACGCCGTAGTTGGTTTTCCCGCCGCGGTCTGGGGATGATTCCCATCCCGGCGGAAATTCAGGGTGGCGGTGAAAGAACCGGCCGGGTGGCGGCGTTCTGGTGGACGCAAGCCAACCCCTGGATCCGACAGGGCCATCGGATACCGCGGGAGGGCACAACCATCAACCCGCCACTACCATGCCAACTGCAGCTGAAATCAAACCGAAGGTCATCGACGCCTTCACCCACAAAGTAACGTTAAGTTACGACGCCATCGAGGCGCTCGTTGACGCCGGAAACGACGACATGTTCGCCGACCTCGGCATGGGCGGCCAGCCCATCGACTCCATGGCGATCTCGCTCACGCAAATCGCCAAGGCCTACGCCGGCGGAGTGCCGGTGCTCATTTCATCCGTCCGGAAATGCAACACCGTGACCGACTGCATCAAACTCACCACCCGGCGGGCCAACGGAACAAAATCACCATGAAAACCATCCTGCCCATTCGCAGCCTGATCTTCCTGAGCCTGACTATCTGCGCCCTGGCTGGCGACGAGCCCTCGTCCTTCGACAAGTTTCTCGAGGATCATGGCATCGTCGTCCGTCAGAGCCTCGCCAACAAAAACTTCAACAACGAGCCGGCCGCCATCAGCTGGATCTCGCCGCAGGGCGGGGCTGATTCGACGACCATCGACATCGCGATCGGCATGAACGCCAAGGAGGGTTCCTTCACCGGCGGGTCATGGAATCTGCTGCCCAAGGTTGAGTATCACAAAAATACCGATACCGGCAGCAAGCAGGACACGCTCAAGGCCGGCTTCAATATGACCTGCATATTCGAGGATCCGACTCCCCCTCCTGGTCAGCAGGTGTGGAGCCACTATCTGGAACTATCGGCCGCCTATAAGGACGACCGGATCAAGACCGGACAGGGCATCAGTGGTTCGCTCAGTTACACTCCTCTCTACGCTCCCCTCCACTTCGCCTCTTACGGCACCGGGAATTTCCGCTACATGCTGACCCCACGGATCGCGTTATTGGCCGAGCATGCCAACGACCTTACCGCCGGGGCCCTCTCTGGCAGTGTCACGCGGTTGAAGGCTTCGGTTGAACTTTCCGTCTACCCCTTCTTCAAAACCCATGCAGACGGCATTGAGGTGTTGGTCGGCTATCAGACCTGGTTCAACCAATCGCGGAGCGGCCCGTTCGCTTCCGACAAGAAGCATCAGGAGCTGTTCACGGCCTCACTCAATTTCTACCTCGACCGGGATCAGCGATACGCTCTCGGGTTGGACTACACTCATGGCGAGAACCCGGAGGATGGCCAGGCCGACCAAACGGTGACCTCACTCAGCTTCAAGATGAAGCTCGGCGGGAAGAAGTGACCTCGGTGTCAAAGCCCGCCGCTCCCCGGCGGGCTTTTTTTGCGCCTACCGCTTGGCCCAGGCCCAGCCGGTGAGGCGCCAGCCGTCCGCGCCCTTGTGCAGCGTGACGGTGACGGTCGAGCCAATCTCCTCCTCCAGTTTGCCGCGGCGCTTGAAGGAATAGTTGGCCTTGAAGGTGACGTAGGCGTCGTCGTCGTTGATATCGATGTGCGACGGCTTGCCCGCCGAGACGGAGCCATGGGTGATGCCGTGCTTGGCGGCGTCGGCCTCGTAGTCGTGCATCCACTGCGCGAAGGCCCCGGTCCCGTGCCACGCATGCGGCGGGAATTCATCGAGGATGGCCATCTCCGGCGCGATCGTGGCCGTGATCATCTTGGTGTCGCCCTTGGCAAAGCCGTCGAGGAACTGGTCCACGACCTTCATCACGGCGGCCTCCGGGGAAACGACCGGCTCGGCGGCCGGCCACAGCGTGGCGGTAAGAACGATAGCGGCCAGGGCGGTCAGGAATTTTTTCATGAGGATGGCCGGGTGGGGATTGGGCCAATCCAGACAGGCAAAATGATTAACGCAAAGCCGCAAAGAAATGAGTTCTTTGACCACGGCTTACACCGATTAACCCAGATGATTGATAAGTGAGGGTCCGCGCCTGATCCCTGCGGGCCGGAGCCCCCACCCTTTGCTTCTCCGCGTCTTGGCGTTAAAATCGCCCGGCAGAAAAGGTGAAGGCCGGCCCACCCCTGGGCCGGCCTTCTGACCTAACACCTATTAACACACTGATAAACGTATGAACGAAGGGACAGACGACGGTCGCCCCGTTTTCGTTCAACGATACCGGCCCGGGACGCGGGAGTTCACACATCCGTTACATTTGCCGGCGCATAGCCGTGCCGGGCGAAGATTTCCTGCTCCGCCTGGAGCCAGAGCGCGAGGTCCATGGCCGGGTCGGGAATGATGAGGCGGGCCAGCTGGTCCGCGCGCCGGGCGATCTCCAGCTGCAGGTGCGCGAGCTCATTGTGCAGGACGACGGGCGCCATCGGGGGATTTTCGATCACGGGCATGGGGAAGGAAACGACTGCACAATACGGATAGACCGGGTGGGCCCGGTCCGCGGCCGAGAGCCGGGGCTTGGGCGCGAGCGACTCCAGCCCCATGATCCGCATCAGCCGGCGCACCCGTTTGCGATTCACCACTTCGCCCTGCGCCCGCAACCAGTTCGTCATCTGGCGGCTGCCGAAGAACGGGAAGGCCAGACCCGGCCCGGTTGAAGCAATACCAGGCCATCGCGCGGCAACAGGGTATCAACCTCTCCGCCGCCACCATCGGCGACTTCCTCCGCCGTAAGGCTCCCTGACCTTTTACGCGACCAGTCCCCTTCGCGCCTCTGCGTCTTTGCGTTAAACAAATCCGAAGTTGAATCCCGAGACATCCAGACTAACCTGCCCGCCGTGAGCACCGTGCAGGAAATCGAGCAAGCCATCAGCCGCCTTTCCCCCGAGGAAATGCGCCTGGTGCGCGACTGGCTGGAAAACCAGCTCGAGGATCGCCTGCCGATGACCGATGAGTTCAAGGGCCGCATCAACCGTTCCGAACGCGAAAAGGCCGGGGGC
>JANYAM010000065.1 GCA_025361365.1 Opitutus sp.
CTGTCGAAGAGCAGCCGGGCGTAATTGGCCTGGCCCCAGGTGCGCAGCAGGGTCTCAAAGGCGGTGACGAGTTTTTCCGGGCTCGGCTCGCTGCGCGCGAGTTCGGTCATGGTCTGCCGGAGGGCGGCGATGTTCTGCTCGGGACTGAGACGAAACCACTCGCGAGTAATTCGCTCTAGGCTGAACACAAGGAAGCTGCTTGCGATGACACTAAAGATCAGATCGGCCGGTGGGGGCAAAATCAGGCCGAACAACCACCAGGTGCCGAAAATACTCAGGCAAAGCGTTCCAACGAGCACGAGACGCTCCATCACGGATAGGAAGACCTGGCGGGCATCAAAGATTCGGTGGACAGTTACCGCCCAAGCCGTGAGAGCATAGAATGTGACGATCGTGATCGGACTAAGCCGGGAGAGAAAGCGCAAGTTGAGATACGTGCCGCCGGCGTTGATGGCGATGGCGAGCAAACAGCTGAGGGCGCTGTTGAAAGTCAAAAACTGCAGTTCGATGCGACGCACTCCCTGCTCCCGACGAAGCAGGCGGTGAGATTGGATCACCAGAAAGACATACAGGCCCATGCTGACAATCGTGTATATGAGATAGCCTGCGCCTCGGCGAGGGTTCTCAGGAGTAGAAGTGCTAGGTATGAAGAGCTCTGTGAAGCAGAGCATCGCCATCACGGCGCCAATCAAGAACCAAGGCCAAGAACGTCGCAGGGTCTGCCCAGCTTGACCTTCGGCGGTCAGAATCGCCTGCATGAAAAGCCAGATAATCCAGGGAAAGAAGGCGCCGGCGGCCGAGGTTGCGCGAAGCCACGGCACCGGATTGATCACCGGAGTGCTTTCGCCTGCCCGCAACGCGAATACAAAAAACAGCAGCCATGCGGCCGAAGTGAGAGAAGCGAGCGCGAAAACCCTGTTGGTGAAGCGCCGGGAATTGATCCAGAGGACACTCGCTCCGATGGCGAGGGTGAGCAATAGGGCGATGAAAATCAGAGAAGACATTATTTCTCAATGACCAGCGCCGCGTTGCTACCGGAAAGACCGTGGCTGTTCACAACAGCGACTCTGATGGGAAGATGGCGAAGTCGGTTGGAAAGGTTCAGAGCACATGTCGGGTCGGGATTCTCCCAATTCACAGTTGGTGGGATGAGTCCATAAAACAAGCTGAGGGCCGTGCTAGCCGCCTGGATCGGTCCCGAGGCGCCAAGTGCGGTGCCGATGGCCCCCTTGATTGAGCTGACGGGAATCTCCGCTAGCCGGTGCCCATACAAATTACTCATAGCACGCGATTCATTGGCATCGATTACTCGGTGGCCGGTGCCCCAAGCGTTGATGAAGTCCACCTCATCAGGACGCCGCAATGCATTGGCCAAGGCCTGACGGATGCATTCTACGAGCCCCATCGCGGTTTGTCCGTCTTGATCATTGGCGTAGCTGTAGCCGGTGATCCATGCCAAGGCCGCTCGTGGGCTGCTTTCGGGCTCGAGCACGAAGATACAAGCGCCTTCACCTAGAACCCCGGTGGAGCGCCACAGATCGAAGGGGCGGCAGGCCTTCTCGGGCGTCTCATTGGTGGCGGGGCTGAGTTCCGAGGCATTGAACCCCAGCATGGGATAATAGGATAGTGGACATTCGCTGCCGCCACAGAGTGCTAGTTCAGATTGACCACTGGCAATCAATTCAGCTGCTTGGCCGACGGCGTCGAGACCTGAGCAGCAGGAGGTTTGCATCGTGAGCATACGGGCAGGGATGCCCATCCACTCAACGATTTTACCGGCCACATTGGCAACCGAGGCTTCATACATGATGCTACCCGGCGTGTAGCGAACACCTTTTTTCATGACCAACTCCATGCCGCGCCCGATCTTGTCGAAGTCCATGATGGACGTTCCGGTCACCACGACGGGATTGTGCCGAGCAATATCTGTCGGAGTGAGGCCAGCGTCTTTCAGGGCCAGAATGGCCGCAGCGAGACTGAATTGAGTGTGCCGGGAAAGGCGTCGGGGATTTTCGTCCGGAGCATACTTCTTGAGGTCAAAGTCTGGGATTTCTGCGCCAACGAATTGCCCAGCCTCGGGATCGAACCGGGTGATGGCGCGCACCCGGCTGATTGATTCATTGATGCCGCGGAAGAATTCCTCGCGGCCGATGCCCGCCGGCGTGACTGGTCCGATGCCGGTGATCTTAACGCGACGACGCATGGGCAAGCCGCGGCTTGCGCGCGGGTGAGGAGGAGGTGAACGCCAGTAGGTGGTTCAATGCGGGCGGAAGTGGGTGTATTGGAGATGGCTGGCACAGAGGCTACCTCGGCCAGCAATCACCGACCTTAGTAGGCCGACAAAGTAGGTGACGGCAAGCCTCGGTATCGCAAAAGAGATTTGCGCCGAGGCGGACCCGAACGCACAACAACAGTAGTATGACTGCCTTGGAATTTGAAGCTCGTGTTGTTGCATGGGCCCGCTCCCTGCCCGACCTCGAGGCGTTCGTGCAGATCGGCTCGCGCGTGCAGCCGGATGCGGTGGTGGATGCTTGGTCGGACTGGGATTACCAGCTGATCACACGTGACCCGGGACTCTACCAAAACCACGACTGGCCAGCACAAATTGCCCCGTGCTGGTCTGTGTATTTGGAACGGACCCCACGCGGCGTGATGAAGCTAAGCGCGGTCTTTGTGGGCGGTTGGGAAGTAGACTTCGTGCTGTTGCCCGCGTGGCAGATGAAATTGGTCTATTGGGCAATGGCTCACCCTGAGATGAACGCTCTGTATCCGGCGGCATTGCATCGGGGGATGCATAACCTGCGACTTGTTGCCGGCCCTGGCCACCGTGTGGTGCTCGGCGGCCCGACTTGGGAGCGCCGCTATGCCGGACTGGCGACGCCGTGGTCGGCACCGGAGTTTACATTCGAGGATTTTCGTTTTCACGCCGCGGGCTTCTGGCGGCATGCGGTTTGGACGGGCAAGAAAATCTTACGCGGAGAGTTGAGAGCGGCGCTGCGCTGGTCGCACGTTGAGCTGCGCGAGCACACCTATGCCATGCTGGCCGAAGAGGCTCGTTTGGGCGGGTACACACCTCGGCCTGAGGCTCGCAAGGCGGAGCAGTGGCTCGATGCCCGGCGGCGGCAGCAGACCGCGCTCTCGTCCGGGCCAAAGCAGCGTGAGCTGGCGCTTGCCCTCTTGGCCGAGATGGAGCTATTTCGCGAAGTCACGCAGGGAGTCGCGACCCGGCGAGGGTTTGCCGTGCAGGATTACTCTGCGGTGGAAACTTGGCTGCGGACCGAACTTGCGAGACTAGTGGGCTGAAGCTTGTTCAGTATTCCGCCAGCGGGAAGTCCAGCGTGAAGACCGTGCCGCCGCCGGGGTGGGCCTCGACCTTCATTTCCGCGTGGTGCGCGACGGCGATGTGGCGGCAGATGGTCATGCCGAGGCCCGTGCCGTGCGGCTTGGTGGAGTCGATGGGTTTCTTGAGGATAACCGCCATGACTTCGGGGGGCAGACCGCTGCCGTTGTCCGCAATCGCGAGCACGGCCCGGCCGGGGGTTTTCCGGATCGAGAGCATGACGCGGGTCGCACCGGCCTCGAGGGAGTTTTTGATGAGATTCTGCAGCACGCGCATGATCTCGTAGCGGACGCCGGTGATGGCCGCGGTGGCGTCGCCCTCGATCTCGATGCGCGGGGAATCGAAAAACAGCACGGCCCGGGTTTCCTCCGCGGCGTCGCGCAAAGTGAAGGTATCGCTCTTGGCGACGTGCTTGGCGCTTTGGCGCCAAGACTCGGCCAGGTGGAGACAGAAGGAGGAACAGTGCTCGAGCCGCTGGGCGTAGTGCACGATGCGGTCGATCGTGGCGGAGTTGCCCGGCAGGCTTTGCGCTTCGTCAAGCAGCATGTTCGTGTAGCCGATGGTCACGACAAGCGGGTTGCAGATATCGTGCACCATTTCCGCGGCGGCCTGGCCGTAGCCCACCTGCATCTGGTTCTTCTTCTGCTCGGTCTTCACGGACTCATACATGCCCTCAAGCTGCCGGAAGAGGGTGGCGCGCTTCTTGCGCTCCAACGCCTGCGCGGCGTGGCGACGGACGGCGGCCTGCAGCACGTCCACGTCGAAAGGCTTCTTAAGATATTCGTTGGCGCCGAGGCTGATGGCGGCCTGGGCCGAGGCGAGGGCGCCGTAGCCGGTCATCATGATGACGGCCACCTCGCCGTCGATGCGCCGCAATTCCTCCAAGCCCTGGATGCCGTTTTTCTGGGGCATGCGGATGTCCATGACCACGACGGCGAACGACTCCTTACGGATGAGGTCGAGGCCGCGGTCCACGCGGTCCGCCGTCTGCACCGCAAACTCGTCCTGCAGGAGGTAGCTCATGCTCTCGCGCGGGCCGAGCTCGTCGTCGATGACGAGGACCTTCGGGCGGCCCGGGGTCGCGGTCGGGGAGGTGGGCGTGGTGTCGAGCATGAGTGGAATCGAGGGGGCACGCTGAAGGTCCTCCCCCAGTTTGGCAACCCGAAGCTGGGCCGCCCCGTGACTCCGGAGCGGTCGGCTTGCTAAATAGATGTTATTTTCGCGGCAAGCCCTGGCCCGGGAAGCAGGGGCCTAGGTTGAGCGTGGGTTCGTGGTGCGCACCATTATGTGTGGTGCAGCGTCATCGTCCACCTGCTCGGGCCACCATAGGGCCGGTTCTTTGCCTTTCGGGTTCTCCGTCAGATAATCGGACCCCCGCTGGGCGAAGGATTGCCCCCCGCTGCCGCCGTCCTGGTGTACGGAGGAGTAATTTAACCACCGGGCCGCCACAGGGCGAGATGAGGCGGACAACGGGCCTGTTGTGTCGTCTCCCCTCGCAGTGTCACCTGACGGTCCGTCCGTCGCCATGGCCGG
>JANYAM010000071.1 GCA_025361365.1 Opitutus sp.
TCTCGACGGGCGCACTGTCCGCGTGGAAAGAGTAGACGTCGACGGGCACGACGGCGGCGTCCTCATCGCGCGGGTAGGCGTGGATGCAGTTGAGTTCGGGCGCCAGCCCGTGGTCGCGGAGGAGTCGCAGGTCGGCGAGCATGAATTCCCGGGCCGCGCGGCCGGCTTCGCTCAAGTTGAGTGCGGCCAGGCGCGCTGCCTCGAGGGACACGATGCCTTCGCCGGCGCCGAGCCGGGTCACGACCTCGCCGAAATCACCCGGCAGTTCGCGCGGCCAGCAGAGCGCGTTGCCGCCGTTGGCCAACGGCGTCGCGACCAACTCCGCGAACCTCCGCACCGCCTTGATGCGAAAGTAATCGGGGAGGGTGGGAGCGGCGGACATGCGGTGGAGCGGAGCCCACCGTCATGCCCCGCCGCTGTCAACCTGCGCGGCGTTTCGCCGAGAGCTTCAAGCCTTCTTGATTTTCCAGGCGGCGTCCATCATCTCGGCGCTGTAGGGCGTGGGCACCACGCCCTCCGAAGCATAGACATACAGGGCGCAGCGGTAGACATGGCCCGCCACTCCGACGAGATAGGCCAGGGCGAACATCCCGACCAGCCAGACCACGATCGCCAGGAGAATGGGCACCGGGGAATGCAGCACCATCGTCAGCCCGACGGCAGCGGCGAGGAAGAGGATGGAACCCACCAGCATGATCCACGAGCCGATGGTGAGGCCGACATAGCCGGCGAGGGACTCGCCCCAGGTCTTCCGCAGCACCGCGGCCGATTGGCGCAGGGTGGTGATCGGATTCGTGCTGCCTTCCCGGACCAGGACCGGAATGGCGAAGACCGAGGCCACGCTCCAGACCACGCCGACGAACTTCATCACCAACCGGCCGACGAAGCCGAAGCGTTCCTCCAATGCCTTAATGATCAGGCCGACCACGCCGGCCAGCAGGCTCCACATCAGGATAGAGTGCACCCGGGACCACGCGAACGCGAGGCCGGAGCGGACCGAAACCGGCTGCCCCGCCAGGGCTTTCAGGATTTCGTTGTAGAAGGCCGCGTTGAAGAACGTCGCCGTGAACATCGACACCAGATAGACCACGGCGAGATAGCCGTAGAACGTAGCATTGGGGTGCACGGCGGGACGCTGGCCCTCAAAGTCGAGGCCCAGCTGGTGGCCGAGCGTCTGCCAGTGCGCCAGCTCGCGCAGGGCGTGGCCGCTCGGGTAGAGCAGGGCGGGGGCGACGAAGAAGAGCATCATCACCACCGAGCAGACGGTGGTCACGATTGGGAAGAGCAGCAGCTTCTTGTTTTGACGGATAATCTGGATCGACGTGGTGAACATCAGCCAGCTCCGGCCGAGTTTACTGGTAGTGGGGTCAAACATGGGATTTTCTTTGGTTCAGTTGTTGGATGATTTGTTCGAGGGGAATGCCGTGGCTGCGGGCCTCGGCGGCAAAGCGGGCACTGAGTTCGTCGACCTTGGCGCGGGTTTCGCGGGCCGACATTTTCGGCGCCGCCGGCGCGGCCGAGACGAAGCAGCCGCTGCCATGCTCCGCCGAGAGGTGGCCGAGGTGCTGCAGTTCGCGGTAGGCCTTGGCGACGGTGTTGGGGTTGACGTTGAGCTGCTCATGGAGCGCGCGGATGGTGGGCAGCTGGTCGCCCGGCTTGAGCCGGCCGGCGGTGATGGCGGCCTGCACCTGGTGGATGATCTGCTTGTAGACCGGGATGCCGGAGTGAAATTCGATGTGCCAGGCCTCGTCCATGGGTTTTATAGTGTGCTACTACAATAGGACACTTGTTGGGCCGTCAACTCCTATTTGGCTTCGCGTCTCATCGCGGTCCGGACTCTCAGCTGGCGAACTGCTTTTGGGCGAAAGTGGCCAAAGACGTGGCCGGCAGACCGAAGATCTGGCGGGCCTTGGTGAGATCGATCAAATCGTCGCGGTCGCTGATTGCCCCGAAGGCCATGAGGGAGGCAACCTTGGGGTTGAAGGGCCGCAGCACAACGGCGGCGATCCGCGGGACAAACAGGGGGATTTTCTTAATCCGGAATTTCCGCCCGGAGAGTTGTTCGAAGATCTTCACGACCTCGACGCATGACAGCGCTTCGGGTCCACCCAGCGGGATGTCCTGATTGTCGGATTTTGGCTCGGTCACCGCAGCGACGCCGCAAGCGGCCACATCCTCGATGGAAATGTAATTGGCCCGCGCGGCGCCCGGACCGAAGAACTGCCCCGTCCCTTGGCTAAGATTCCAGCCCAACTCCGGGCCGAACCATATTTCCATGAACATAGACGGCTGCAGGATGGTCCATTGCAGGCCGCTGGCTCGCACGGCCCGCTCGATGTCGCGCTTGCAGGTGAGGAGCGGCGAGATCTCGGGCAAGCCGGGCGACACGGAAACAAAGACAAACTTCTGCCCGCCATTTTTCACGGCGGCCGCGAGCAGGGCCTTGTGTCCGTCACGGTCCACCGCCGCCAGGCTGTTGCCCGCTCCGCCGGCGACGATCGCCGTCGCCGTGGAAACGATGATCTGCATCCCGCGGGTCGCGGCGTCCAGGGAGGCGACATCCTTCAGGTCGCCATGAAACACTTCCACGCCGGCCTGCTTGAGTTCTCCGGATCGAGCCGAACCCATCCGGGTCAGGCCGCGGACCTGGTGGCCGTTGCGGATGAGGCCCGCACAAATCCTGAATCCCAGCTGACCCGTGGCGCCGACGACCAGGACATTCATGTGGCCGCTAACCTGACGGGCCCGGCGGTCAAGTAAACCTCCAACCAGTGCAGCCAACGTGTTGCGTTACCGGTTGCCCGCGCCGGCTATCTATATGTTCCAGCTTCTTACCCGCGGAAGACGTAGCGCGGATAGCTGTCACGCGCCGCGGTCGTGGCGGACAGGTCGATATCAAGGGTAGCGCAGGGCGCTTCGGGCGTCGTGCTGGCGAGAACCTGTCCATCCGGGCTGATGATCCAGCCGGCCCCGCCGCAGGCGCCGGTCGGGTCCACGCGATTCGACGACAGACAGAACGCCCCCGAACGCACGGCGGCGACGACGCCTGCGGCCAGCCACTTGGCTCGCGTGGCGGCGGCCGTGGCGCGTGGCGCGAGAATCGCCTGGACTCCCTGCGCCGCGTAGGTGGCATAAGTTTCGAGCGCCCAAAGTTCGGTGCAGATGCTGAGACCAAACGACAGGGCACCGGCGCGATAAACAGGGAAGGCTGGGTCGCCGCGATCAAACCAGTTGGTTTCCCATCCGCCCGGTTCCGCCGGCAGGAAAAACTTGCGGCGCAAGGGCGTCAGGCCCGTCGCCGCCGACCAGATGAATCCCTGGTTGAATGGCCGTCCGTCGATCGTGACCGGCCGCGTGCCCACCACGTGGGTGGCGCGCGATTCCGGCAGCCGTGTCAGCCAGGCCGTGGCGAGCGCCTCGATCGCGGCCCAGCGTGCGGGATCGAAATGTTCGGCCTCCCACACCGGATCCACGAAGGCAAATTCCGGCAGCAGCACGAGCTCGGGCGCGTGCTGGGCGGTATGGCGGCAAAGATGACCCCACGCAGCCGTCAGGGCGGTGGGCTCGTGGGGTAACTCGCAAACGGTGACGCGCATGGTTTATCGCCGGTCGCTCACCAGATTTTCACCCGAGCCCTGGGCTCGAGATAGAGGCGCTGCCCGGGTTGCACGTCGAAGGCCTCATACCACGCGTCGAGATTGCGCACGGTGGAGATCCGGTAGGTTTCCGGGGCGTGGTCATTGCTGGTCGCCTGCGTGCGCAGCGCGGCGTCGGTCGACTTGCTGCGCCAGCTGCGGGCGAAGGCGATGAAGAATTCCCGGTCTTGCTGGCGCACGTATTCCTTGTCGGCGGCTTTGGCTCCGAGGGCGAGACGATACGCATCGAAGGCGGCCGCCAAACCGCCGAGATCGGCGATGTTCTCCGACAAGGTCAGCTTGCCGTTGATTGCGAGGTCGGGGAACGGATGGTAGCCGGCGAACTGTTGCACCAACGGTTCGGACGCACCTTGGAACTGCGCGGCGTCCTCGGGCGTCCACCAGCGGCGGTTCCGCCCATCGAGTTCGTAGTCCGCGCCCAGGGGGTCGATGAAGTGGCTGGACTCGTGCCCGATGATGGCACCGATTGCGCCGTAGGCCGCGGCATCCGAGGCGGCGGGGTCGAACTTGGGTGGCTGCAGCAGCGCGGCCGGCAATTCGAGGGCGTTCGGCTGGAAGAGGAGGAGCCCGCCGACCGTCTGCGGCGCGATCCACCATTCATGCTTGTCCACCGGCTGGCCCACGCGGGCGAGCGCGAGGCGCTGGTTGTGCTCACCGATCCGCCGGAGGTTGCCCAGCGCATCCGCCGGGTCCACGGCGAGGTCGGCATAGTCCTGCCATTTTTCCGGATAACCCAAACCAACATATAGCGTTTGCAGTTTGGCCACGGCGATTTTCTTGGAATCGGGCGACATCCACGTCACCGCTTCGACCCGGTGGCGGAAGGCCGCTAGGACATTGGCCGCGATGGCCTGCAGCCGGGCTTTCTGCGCGGCGGAGAAATAACGTTCGGCATACATCCGCCCGATGGCCTCGCTCAGGGCTGATTGCGTCGCCGCGAGCGCACGTTGGGCGCGCGGGCTGGGCGCGGACTGGACGGCTGCGACGTGCAGCGCCTCGGCCTGTTCGGCGAAGGTGTGGGGCAACACGTCGGCATAGCGGTCGAGCAACTGGAAGCGCAGGAAGTCCTGCCACGCCTCGAGCGGCTGCGCTGCAACCAGCGCCGCCACGCCCTTCACGGCGGTGGGCTGCCAGGCGACGAAGGTTTGCTGCTGCGCCATCCCGGCGGCGGCGAAGAACCCGGCCCAGTCCATGCCCGGCGCCTGCGCGGCGAAGTCGGCCCGCGTCCACAGGTTGTCGGCGTTGTGGTCAACCGCCGTGGCCTCGCTCGTGGCCTGGGTTTGCGCGAGAGCGGTTTCCAAGGCCAGCACGGCGGCGGCCCGTTGCGGCGCGCGGTCGAAACCGGCCAAAGCCAGCATGCGTCCGATGTAATCCTGATAAGTGCTGCGCAGCGCCAGCAGGCGCGGCTCGGTGCTGAGGTAATCTTCGCGCTCCGGCAGCCCGAGGCCGCCTTGCAGCAGAAAGGCCACGTAGTTTTTTTCGCCATTGTTGCCCTGCTCCACCGACAGGCCGAGCACGGAGGCAGAGCGATAGATGCCGTTGTTCAGCGGGTCGACGTCGGCCTGCATCCCTTCGCCCAGCAAGCGCGTGAGCGCGGCCTTGTCGTGCGCGGCGGCGATCCGATCGAGCAGGAGCTGAAGCGAGGCGAGGCCGCGGGCCTCGATGGCGGCCTCGTTCAAATAAGCCGACCGGAAGTCGGCGACCTTGCGGGCGGATGATCCCGCCGGCGCGCGGCCGGCGTCATCGAGCAGTTGCGCGATCTGTCCGCGGGTCAGGTCATCGAGTTGGGTGCGGGCGGTCACCTTCGGCTTGCCGGCCGGGATCTCGGTGGTCTTGAGCCAGGCGCCGTTGGCGTAGGCAAAGAAGTCGTCGCCGGGCTGGATGCTCGCGTCCACGCCGCTTTCCGGCGCGGGGGGCAGGGGGGTGGCCGCAGTTAAGGAAACAGTGGCGCACAAGGCCGCCACGATGAAGCCGAGGGGACGGGATATCATCCGGCCAGCATACACCCGACTACTGACAACCCTATGTCAGGAGCCCGGAGCGAAGACCGGTCACTTCTTCTTGGGCGCGGGAATGTTTTCCTCGATGACTTGGAGGTCGCCGAGCTTGACCGTGCCTTCGCGGTCCGTGAAGCGGGCTTTCCCGGGCAAGGTCTCGCCAAAGTAGGGGGCAGCTTTCGCGATCATCTGCCCGGCGATGTCGGAGAACTTCACGCCTTTCTGGCGCGGCACGGCGATGAAGGTGCTCCACGCGCGGGGTGTCTTGTTGCCCTTCTGCTTGAGCGCGGCGA
Organism: Opitutus sp.; assembly: GCA_025361365.1. Taxonomy (GTDB): domain Bacteria; phylum Verrucomicrobiota; class Verrucomicrobiia; order Opitutales; family Opitutaceae; genus Lacunisphaera. The sequence continues at coordinate 5,947 of JANYAM010000071.1, forward strand.
CTTCGAAGGCGTCCACGACGATGAGGTAGTAATCCTCGGTGGGTTTGTCGCCGATGAGCCGGTCGGCCATGCCTTCGGCGCCGCCCGAGGGGTCCAGGTCGACGAGGTCGCGTTCGAGCTGGTAGAGGGCCGACTCGTTGCCGCCGGCGCGATCGTCCCATGCGCCGGTCGAGCCAAACGCCGCGCCGCGCTTTTTCGGCACGAGGCCCTGGCGCCACTCGAGGTCGTTCTCGCGCACAAAGGGATCGCGCCAGGGCCGCTCGCCGAAGGTGATGCGCAGGATGAACTGGACCTTGGCCTGGTCGGCGGTGTTGAGGAAGTTTTTCGCCTTGAGGGCGGGGGAGAGGAGTTTGCAGACCTCGAGGTAGGGCAGGTCGGCCTCAAGCCGTTCGGCGGGCAGGAACTGGTAATAACGCACCGGCGGCGTGCCGGCAGGCGGGGGCGGCACGTCGATCAGCTCGACGGGATGCTGGAACAGCTTCGCCAGCACCTCGGGCGAGCTCTGCGCATAGTTGGCGGCGGAGACGACAATCTCGTTGGGGTGCTTGGGCGCGTCCGCGTGGACAGAAAGCACCAGGCCGAAGCCAAGAGTGAAGGCGGCAAGCAGGAGCCTGATCGAAGGGCCGGAGTATTGCACAGGTAGGGTTATAACGCAGGGCGCCGATTTAAGTTACAATGCTTCTGCGCCTTTGCGCCAGCCAGCGCTTGCGCTGCGACTTCTCCGAGCCTCGTGTGAGAAATCAACGTAACCGACTCACGCTTGCGTGCGAGTGCGAGAAACGGCAGCTTGCGCGACATGTATCGTCTCCCGTTGGCGGCAGGGTTGGGTGGTTTCTTCCTGGCGAGTGCCCTGTTGGCTTTCGCTGCTGGCAGCGAGCGCGAGGTGTCCGCCGGCCAGCCGATCAATTACGAGGCGTTCGGCGCGGTCGGCGACGGCGTGGCCGATGATCTGCCGGCCATCGTCAAAGCCCATGCCTTTGCCAACGCTCACGGTTTATCGGTGAAGACAAAGGCCGGGGCCACCTATCACCTCGGTCGCCGGGCGCTGACCGTCATCATCGCCACCGACACCGACTGGGGCACCTCGCGTTTCATCATCGATGACACCGACGCCGAGAACCACCGCGTCTCGCTCTTTTCCGTGCAGTCATTGCTGGAACCCGTGACGCTAACCATCCCGCGCCTGACGCGGGACCAGCGCCATCTCGACGTGTTGCCGCCACGCGACTGCTGGGTGCGGGTGGAGAACAGCCACAAACGACGCTACATCCGCGAGGGGCTCAACCAGAACGACGGCTCGGCGCAGCGCGATTGCTTCATCCTCCGGCGGGACGGTTCCATCGAAGGTGACATCGACTGGGACTACGGACGGTCACGCTGGTGGAAGCCCGGGCGATCGACGAGCGACCCCTCGTTGTCCGGGGCGGAGTCTTCACCACCACGGCCAACCGGATGAAGCAGGAGAAGGGCTATAATTACTGGCTGCGCAACATCGCCATCACCCGCTCAAACACCACCGTCGAAGGCCTGACCCATCACATCGTGGGCGAGGGCGAGTTCGGTCATCCCTACAACGGATTTCTCGCGGCGCAGGGGTGCGCGAACATCACGTTCCGCGACTGTTTTGTCACGGGGCATAAGACCTACTCCACGATCGGGGCCGCCGGTAAGCCGGTGAGCATGGGCACCTACGACCTGATCGCCAACGAGGTGGTCAACTTCACCATGAGCGGCGTCCGCATGGACAACATCCTCGATCCTACGCGCTGGGGCGTGGCGGCCACGAATTTCTGCAAGAACATCCTGCTGGAGAACTGCACGCTGTCGCGCATGGACACGCACCAGGGCGTCGCCGGCACCTACACGATCCGCGGCTGCACGATCGGCTACATCGGGATCAACGCCATCGGTCGCGGCACGCTATTGGTCGAGGACACCACCTCGAACGCCCGCGCCTTCATCACGCTGCGTGGGGACTACGGCAGCACGTGGGAAGGCCCGGTCGTGATCCGCAACTGCAAGTGGATCCTTGGCGGTGGTGCAGCGCAATCCTACCTGCTCAGCGCGAGCAACAGCGGGCAGCACGATTTTGGCTATCCCTGCTTCATGCCGAAGGAGATCACCATCGACGGCCTGGTCATCGACGACAGCCAGCACCCGAAGGATTACCAAGGTCCCTACCTCTTCAACGACCCCGACGGCCCGGCGCCGGCCACGGCAACCCGGCCCTTTCCCTACCAGCTGACCGAGAAGGTGACGATTCGCCGCCTCACCACGACCAGCGGCCTAAAAATTCGCACCTCACCCGACGCTGCGTTCGCGGCCCGGGTGAAAGTGATCGAACAGGAATGAATCGGGCAGGGTAAGCACAGCCGTGCGATTCTTCAGGCTGCGTCTTCTGCGAGGTTCTCTAGAGCTGTGATCCAAGAATTAAAATGCGGACAGCGTCCACGGAGCAAATCGAGTCCAATTGCAGCGGCGGCAGGGGCACCAACGCGAACTTTTGTTCTCTCATAAATCGGCACGTGCTTAATCAGGCGCTTGCTTGGAGCGGTTGTTACACCTTCGTTAATGGCTTCCGGTTCAAGATGACCGACTTCTAGTTTCAGTGCTTCGATTCCGCTATCTGAACTGGCGATCCGCTTCTTAACTTCATCGAGATCGCAGTATAATAGCGCCTCGAATTCGTGGAGTTGGATATATGGGATGAAGCGCTGATCCTTAAACTCATCAGTCAATGCCTGTTCGAGTGTCGTGACTCGCTTAAGTGGATTCTTGAATTTTCGCGCTTCGGACCATCCCGGAAATTCTTGGGGCAAAGCATACAGATCCATCATTGAAGTGGACCCCGAAAGTTGGACAGCGGGGGACGGTTCCACTAAACCAAAAAGAAACCGTTACCCATGTCCAACAAACGACGCCAGCATAGTGCCGCGCTGAAGGCCCAGGTCGGGCTCGAAGCGCTCAAGAACATCGATCCGGTGCATGCCATTGCGGCGAAGCACAAGGTGCATCCTCCCCAGGTAAACATTTGGAAGAAGGAGGTGGCTGAGCGGGAGCAGGAACTCTACGCCGAGATCGGGAAGCTGAAGATGCAGCTCGAATGGCTCAAAAAAAACTTGGCCCGCTTGGGGACTGAGGAGGGCCGCCGCATGATCGAGACCACCCATCCGAAACTGCCGGTGACCGAGCAATGCGCCCTGCTGGGGCTGCCGCGTTCGAGTTACTAGCACCGGCCGCAGCCCGCGTCGGCCGAGAACCACCGGCTGATGCAGGTGATCGACGAGACATATCTGGCCTTCCCGTTCTTCGGCAGCCGCCAGATGACGAACTGGTTGCGGGCGCAGGGCGAAGCGGTGAATCGCAAACGGGTGCGCCGGCTGATGCGG
>JANYAM010000125.1 GCA_025361365.1 Opitutus sp.
GTTTCAGGTCTCAGGTCTCCCTTTTCCTGTGAAAAGCATCCTCCCCGCCGACCCGAAAGCCTCCTATCTCGCCGCGCAGGCGGAGATCGACGCCGCCATCAAGCGCGTGATGCTCAGCGGCCACTACATCCTCGGGCCCGAGCTCGCCGGCTTTGAAAAGGAATTCAGCACGTGGTGCGGCACGGCCGGCACCGTCGGCGTCGCGAATGGCACCGATGCCATCGAGCTGGCGCTGCTCGCCGCCGGCATCGGCCCCGGCGACAAGGTCGTCACCGTGGCCAATACCGTCACTGCGACGGTCTCGGCCATCGTCGCCACCGGCGCCAAGCCGGTGTTTGTGGACATCGAGCCCGCGGCGATGCTCATGGACCTGAACGCGCTCGAGACAATGCTCACCAAGCTGCGGGACCCGAAGATCAAGACGATCGTGCCGGTGCACCTCTACGGCCAGGCGGTGGACATGCCGCGGCTCATGGAGCTGGCGGAACGCCACCATCTCCTCGTCATGGAGGACTGCGCGCAGGCGCACGGGGCGTTCGTCGGCGGCAAAATGGCCGGCAGCTGGGGCCAGCTCGCCTCGTTCAGTTTTTATCCGACCAAGAACATCGGCGCGTTCGGCGATGCCGGCGCCGTGACGGGCCGCGACCCCGCGTTGCTCGAGCAGGTGCGGTTGCTCCGGCAATACGGCTGGCGCAAGCGCTACGTGAGCGACCTCCACGGCCGTAACAGCCGGCTCGACGAGCTCCAGGCGGCGATCCTGCGCGTGCGGCTCGCCCGACTGGAAGGCGAGAACAAGCGGCGCAACGAGCTGGCCGCGCTCTACCTCGCGGCCCTGAAGGATACACCGCTCAAGCTGCCGGTCATCGCCGAGGGCCGGACGCACACCTGGCACCAGTTCGTCGTGCGGACACCGAAGCGCGATGAGCTGCAGGCCTATCTTGCGAAGAAGGACATCGTGTGCGGCGTGCTGTATCCGATGCCGATCCACCGCCAGCCGGCGTATCACGATGCCTCGCTCTCGCTCCCGCAGACCGAGCAGGCCTGCGCCGAGGTTCTCTCGCTGCCGCTGCACCCCGGCCTGACCAACGACGACGTCGCGCGCGTCGCGCGCGAGGTGTTGGCCTTCCTGAAGCCGGCTTGATCAGTCGATGTCGGCTTCCTCCACCTCGTCCGGGGCGTTGGGCAGAGTGTTTGGTTTCAATTCGGGCAGGCCCGCGGTCTTCAGCCCGCGGTTGAGCGCGGGCACGTCCCGGGCCAGCAGTTTTTCCCAGCGTTCGGCGGCCTCGTTGAATTCCTCGGCGAGCTGGGCGGCGACGGCGACCTGCGCCTTGGTCGGGGCGGCGTCGGCCGGGTCCAGGCTATTGTAGAGTTCGCCGGCTTCACCGTGGATGCCGGTGAGCGCTGATTCCGCCTCGGCGCCAGTCGCGCCGGCGGGAGCGTCGAGCTGCGCCTGGAGTTTGGCTTTCAGGGCCGCGAGTTCCGGGCCGGGGGCGCGGGACTCCTTGGCGATCGTCTCGATCTGCTCCAGCAGGGAATGGGCATGCCGGATCGTCCGGGCGCTGCGGGTCATCACCGCGGCGAGGCGGCCTTGCAGCGCGAAACGCTGTTGCCAGTCGGCCGCCGGCGTTTTGACGCGCGGGTCCATCGTGACTGTGAGCGTGGCCGTTAGAACCTGCGCGCCCGCCGTGAGCCTGACCGTATACTGGCCGGGCAGCGCGCCCGGTCCGCGCGGCAGGCGCGGCGTGCGGTGGCGGATGGCAGAGATGGGATAGGTGTGCCGCATCGATTCCGGTGCGCTGTAATGCAGGTCCCACACCCAGCGGTGCAGGCCGGCGCTGGCGGAGAGCATCGGCGACAACATCGGCCAGTAGGGCGGGATCGGGAGCTTTGCCAGGTCGGCGGCCACGACCTCCGGCGCTTCCTGGCTCGAGTAGTGCCGCACCACTTTGCCGCCGGCGTCGAGAATATCCAGCGCGACCGGGCCCGCGACGGGGGCGGCGAGATAATAATCGAGGATGGCGCCTTCCGGCGGATTCTCCCCGACCGGTTCGTCGGGCGGGAGCGGCGTGTCGGTGTTCAGGTTGTCGCGCACCCGGACCGCGGGGGCCGGTTTGAAAAGCGTCACCGCGGGCGCGCCGCCGGGGGCGAGCTGCCGCAGCGGCGAGATGTCATTGAGGATCCAGAAGGAGCGTCCGTGCGTGGCCACGATCAGGTCCGGGCCGTGGACGATGAGGTCGCGCATGGAGGTGTGCGGCAGGTTGAGTTGCAGCGGCTCCCAGCGGTCGCCGTCGTTGAACGACACCCACACGGCTTTCTCGGTGGCGGCGAACAGCAGGCCCGGGCGCACCGGATCCTCCCGCACGGCGTTGACCGGTGCTTGGTCGAGGCCGGCGGTGATCAGCTGCCAGGTTTTGCCGCTGTCGCGGGTGCGGTAGATGTAGGGCGCCTGGTCATCGATGCGGAAGCGGCTCACGGACACGTAGGCTGTGGCCGGGTCGAAGTGCGAGGCGTCGATCTGCGTGACCTTGCTCCACGGCGTGAGGGCGGGGGGCGTGACGTCGTTCCATTTTTTGCCGCCGTCGGTCGTCAGCCACACGAGGCCGTCATCGGTGCCGGCCCAGAGCACCGGCAGGCTCTTGGGCGAGGGGGCGAGGGCGTAGATGACCCCGCGCTGTTTTTCCGCGGCCGCCGCGTCCTTGGCGGAAAGCGAACCGAGATTGGCGGGGATGCTCCCGTGTGGCCGGCCGAGGTCGGGGCTGATCTCCTGCCACGAGTGGCCGCCGTCGGTGGTCTTGAACAGGATGTTCGTGCCATAATAGAGCACGTGCGGATCCACCGGCGAGAACAGCAACGGCATGGTCCGCACCGCGCGGTATTTCGGCGATGCCTGCGGCACGGGCGAGACCAGCTCGAGCTGGCCGGTGTCCCAGTGGAACTTGCTGACCTCGAGCCGGCCGGCGCCGTATACAATGTTCGGGTCGAGCGGATCGGGTGCGACGTAACCGTATTCACTGGCGCCGACGGGATGCCAGTCGCGGAAGGTGATGACGCCGTCGTTGCCGCGACTCGCGATGCCGACCGAGCCGCTCTCCTGCTGGCCGCTGTAAACGCGGTAGGGAAAGACATTGTCCGCCGCCACATGGTAGAGCTGCGCGGTCGGCTGGTTATACCAGGAACTCCAGGTGCGCCCGCCATTGACCGTGACGACTGCGCCCTGGTCGGAGACGAGCAACATGATCTCGGGGTGCTGGGGATTGATCCAAAAATTCTGGTAGTCGTCGCCACCGGGCGCGCCCTTCAGCGCCGACCAGGTCTTCGCGCCGTCAGTGGAACGCCAGGCGACCACGGTGGCCGTGTAGACGATGTCGGGGTTCACGGGGTCGACGCGGATCAATGGCATGTCGCCGCCGCCGATGGACAGGCCCGGCCGCGGGTCCGTGGTGGCGAGATGCCAGTTCTCGCCGGCGTCGTCCGAGCGGTAGATTTCCGAGCCGCGAGCCGTGCCGACCGTGGCGTAGAGCCGGCGCGCGTCGGCGGGGGCGACGGCGAGATAGGCCTGGCTGACGTCCGCGGGCAGGCCGGCGGTGAGTTTGCGCCAGCTCTGGCCGCCATCGGTGGACTTGAAGATGCCGCCCTTCACGCCCTTGTAGCTGTTGCCGCCGTCCCAGGGGCCGAGCCGTGATTCCCAGAGCGTGGCATACATCACGTCCGGATTCGCCGGGTCGAAGCAGACGTCCCAGCCGCCGGTGTCCGCATCAACGTAGAGTGACTTTTCCCAGGTGGCGCCACCGTCCGTCGAGCGGAAGATGCCGCGCTCGGCGTTGGCGCCGTAGGGATGACCGAGCACCGCGGCGAAAAGCCGGTCGGGGTTGCGCGGGTCGATGGCGAGGGTGGGGATCTGCTGGCCGTCGCGCAGGCCGAGGTGCGTCCAGGTCGCGCCGGCGTCCGCGGAGCGGTAGATGCCGTCGCCGACCGAGAGGTCCGGCCGGCGCAGGCCCTCGCCGCTGGCGACGTAGAGGATGTTGGGATTCGACGGCGCGACGGCGATGGCGCCGATGGACTGCGTCGGTTGGGCGTCGAAGATTGGGTTCCACGTCTGGCCGAAGTCGTCGGTCTTCCAGACGCCGCCATTCACCTGGCCCATGTAGAAGACGTTGGGCTGGCCCGGGACGCCGGCGGCGGCGCGGGTCCGGCCCCCGCGGAACGGGCCGATGTTGCGCCAGTGCAGTTCGTGGAAAAGGTCGGGCGTGAGCGGCTGGGCGGCGGCCAGCAACGCGGCAAACAAAGTTGCGACTCCCGTGCCGGCCGTGGTGATTCTCATGCGCCGCGATCTTGCCGATGTTTCCCCGGTCCACAAGCCCCGGCTGATGGACGCCGCATCGGGCGACGCCCCGAGCGAAGAAGGGATGTCTCGGGAAGTTCTCTCGTTCCGGGCCAGGACCTTTGGGCGCAAAAAAAGCCCGCCTTTTTAAAGGCCAGTTTTCCTACCGCCCGCGCCGGAATTAATTTGTAACGTATTACGTTACAAATTTCCGATGACCTCTCTCTACCGTGCCGTCTATGGGCCACCGCCGCTGCTGGTGACCTTGCTGGAAGACCTCATCGAGGCCGCGGCAGAGCGGCAGTCACGTCCACCACCGGTCCGCCGGCCCGTCTTGCACCGGAGCTTAACGCTGCGTCCGGGCCTGGACACTCCCTTGTGGAACCAGCTGGTGCGCCAAGTTCGCCCTCATCTCCGCCGACGTGGAAGCAAGGCTCAACTGGCGCGGCTCCTTGGGGTGCCGAGGCAGCGCCTCCACGAATCCCTGAAAGCCGGTTCGGCCTCGCTCGATGCGGAACGCACGTTGCTGCTGCTGGGGTGGCTGGGCTTCTTCCAACGCGGCGGCGATCTCATTCCCTCCGTCCGCCCCGGCCGGCCTTCCGGCCGTAAGCACGGCCGGTCGCATCCCGGAAATTTGTAACGTAATACGTTACAAATTTCCGGGAAAAGAAAGGCTAGTGCTGCTTGAAATATTGCACGGCGCGCTCGTGTTTTTGGGCTGCGGCGCGGGATTTGGTGTGCGCAGGTTGCGGCGCCGGCCGGTCTTCGGGTTTTTCTTGCGGAAATAAAGGCGGTATCCGCCCAGTATCTTTCTGATCATGGCTGAAGTCTCCTTCGCCAGCATTGACCACCCGGAGGCGGTTTCCGTTCCCGTCCCTCGGCTCAGGTCAGCTTGATCAGCTCACTGGTCGGCGGGACGTCCTTGATGATCTGGCTGGGTTGCGGGCCGACACCGAGGTAGCGGAGATTCGGGAGCACGGCGGGGAGCTTGTCGCCATAGGCCACCTGCACGAGGCTGCGCACCATCGCGGCGGTGTAGCGTTGCGCGTTCTTCGGCAGGTCGGCAAATTTGCGGACGCCGGTGAGGTCCTCGGTCCAGCCGGGATGCTTCGAGTAAACCGGCTGCAGCGCCTTGCGCACGGCCTCGTTGCGGGGGACGTGATGGAAGCGCTTGCCGCTGGCGTCCTCGTAGGCGGTGCAGATGAGCAACTCGGACGCGCCGGTGAGGGCGTCGATTTTGTTGATCATCAGATCCTGGTAGCCGCCGTAACGGAGCACATCGCCCTTTTCCACGGCATCATACCAGCCGACCATGCGCTGGCGGCCGGTGCTAGTGCCAAACTCGATCTGCTTGAGGCGGACGGTGAGCGGCTGGGCGTCGTCCATCTGCGTGAGGAAGGTGTGCGTGCCGACCTTGGTGTCGTAGGCCTTGGCGACGCCGAAGGTGTGGATGCGCTGCACCGGGATGCCGGCGCTCTCGAAGAACTCCGGCGTGTAGGTGTGCGAGGCCGTGACGTTCGGCGAGTAGCCGTGGCGCTTGTCGAGCCAGTAGGCCTGGCCGAATTCGCCGATGACGGTGCGGCCGGCCGCGAGCTCGCGGAGGATCAGTTCGCGCACCTCGCCGATGTTCTTCGCCAGCGCGGTGCCGGCGGCCCAATAGGCCTCGGTGAGTCGTGGCAGGTTGAGCGCGAATGGGGCGGCGCCGCGGAACTGCGTGAAATCGAACTCGGCCTTGGCGAACACGCCGGCCTCGATTGCCTCGGTGTTGGCGCGGGTCTCGGCGGCTGTCAGCGTGTCGAAGAAGCTGGCGAATTTTTCCGGCGAGACGCGGCAGACGTGCTGGATGGTGCGGAGCGCGCGGTCGGCGCGCTGCGCGAGCTTGCGGGCGAAGTAGTTCGGGCCGGCGAGGAAATCGGAATAGGTGATCTGCGCCTGGCCGACCTCGTCGCCGTAGGCCGGCGTGATGCCGCGGCCGGTCGAGCCGCGCGGCTCCTCAGCGAGGACGTGGGTGCGGTAATCCTCCCAGGCGAGATCGAGCAGGCGGTGGGTCAGGTCGGAGACCATGGCGCGTTCGTCGATGACGAGACGCGAGAGGATCGCGTGGCCCTTTTGCTCGAGCGGTTTCGCCTCCCACCAGAATTTGCGCGGGTCGGCCACGACGCCGCAGCCGATGCAGAGGTGCGGGGCGTCCTTCACGACGACGCCGGCCGGCAGGAGGTTCAGCTTCACGCCGCCGGCGGTGTGGCCGGAATTGGCGCCGCCGTTGACCTTCAGCACAACCGTCACCGCGGCGGGAGTGCCCCGCAGTTCGTTGGCGACCTCCGGGATGAGCCGGCCCTTGCCCTCGTCACCAAGGGAAATGCCGACATCGGCGATGAGCTGGCTGGAGAAAGGCTGTAAGGACATTGGGCGGAGAAACCTGAAAGCTGAGACCTGAAACCTGAGTTCCAAGGCATGCAGGCCGAGGACGGAGGACAGAGCAGGGAAGACGGACGGGCAACGTCAAACTGGCCGGCGCCGTGTCATGCAGCGTTGGAGGGCTCGCGTCCCTGCGAGCCGTTGCTGGTGAGGCGGCCCGCAGGGACGCGGGCCCTCCACTTCAGGTTTCAGGTCTCAGGTTTCCGAGTCACCTCGCTCGGGAGGTGACGATCGCCTGGTAGAAGGTCGTGCTGAAGCGCGGGAACAGGCCGAACTCGTCGTAGGGCGTGTGCTGGGTGAAGACCAGCGCCACCGTGCGTTCGACGGGGTCGATGTTGCAATAGGTGGTGGCGGCGCCGGTCCAGCCGAAGCGGCCGGCCGAGCCGGGCGAGTCGCTGCCGCTGCCGGCGCCCCACACCCCGACGCCGAGGCCGTAGGTGCCGGCGGGGCCCATGAAGGTGGTGGGCACTTTGATCTGCTTGAGCTGGTCCGAGGCCATGAAGGCGACCGTCTTCGGCGAGAGGATGCGCACGCCGTCGAGTTCACCGCCGTTGAGCAGCATCTGGGCAAAGCGCAGGTAGTCATCGGCGGTGGAGATCAAGCCGGCGCTGCCGTTGGGAAACACGTGGGCGCCCAACGCGTGCGCCACGGCCACGTCGGGCGCATTGGGCACAAGTGCGCCGGTGGCGTCGCGGTGATGGACGACCGCGAGGCGGGAGCGCTTCTCCGGCGGCACGAGGAAGAACGTGTCATGCATGCCGAGCGGCCCGAGCAGGCGCTCCTGCACGACGGTTTCGAGCGGTCGACCAGTGAGTTTTTCGATCAGGGCCACCAACACATCGAAGTTCGCGCCATAAAGAAACTCGTCGCCCGGCTGATGATGGAGCGGGATGCTGGCCAGTCGCCGGCCGAGGTCCGCCATGTCGGCGGCCTTGAAGAAATCCGCGCGGTCATAAAACGGCTTCAAGGCCGCCCCGGCGTTCCAGTCGTAGGCGAAGCCCGCGGTATGCGTGAGCAGATGGCGGATCGTGATCGGCCGCGCGGGCGCGAACTGCGGCGCCTCGGGCGTGCCGCCGGTGAGGACCTTCATGTCCTTGAACTCCGGCAGGTATTGCGCGATCGAATCGTCGAGGTTGAAGCGGCCTTCCTCCCACAGCGTCAGCACGGTGGCGGCGATGACGGGCTTGGTCAGCGAGTAGATAAAGAGCAGCGCATCGCGCTCCATCGGGAGCTTCGCGGCGACGTCGCGGTAGCCATAGGTGCCAGCGTCGACAATCTTTCCATCACGGGCGATTAGCGTGATGCCGCCGGCACATTTGCGGTCGGCGACGTAGCCTTGGAGCAGCTGGTGCACGCGCTCCAGGCGTTCCGGGGAAAACCCCGCGGCGGCGGCATCGCCCGCGGGGAGGGGCGCGGCGGATAGCCGGCCGGCAAGAATGGCAACCGAGAGCAACGCAGCTGTCAGGCGAGATGTCATGGGGTGGATTGGTCGAAATGTAGGAGCCTGCTTGCAGGCGATTTTGTGGGAGCGAGCTTGCTCGCGACGGGCGCAAAGTCGCGAGCAAGCTCGCTCCCACAGCCCTGAATCGCCTGCAAGCAGGCTCCTACAGAATACGGTTGGACTTGATGACCGACGCATACCACTCGGCGCTGAGCTTGGGCGTGCGGCGCTGGGTCTTGAAATTGTTGTGCACGATGCCGAAGCGGCGGCGGTAGCCGTCGGCCCACTCGAAATTGTCGATGAACGACCACAGAAAATAGCCGCGCACCGGGGCGCCGTCGGCGATCGCGCGGTGCAGTTCGCGCAGGTAGCTGCGGAGGAACTCCACGCGGTGCAGGTCGAGGCACTCGCCGCGGACCACGGTGTCGTCGTTGTAGCCGCAGCCGTTCTCGGTGATATAGATGTTCTTCTCGCCGTAGACCTCGGCCGCGAGCCGCGGCGTCCAGTAGAGGGCGCGCGGCGCCAGGTTGAGCCACGGGCTGTCGGCGCGCGGGTAGCTGGCGCTGGGGGCGACGACCTCGGGCCGGCCGCGGGCGCCGCGGCGCACGAACGTGCCGGTGTAGATGTTGAGGCCGAGGAAATCCGCCTGCTGGCTGATCAGGGCGAAGTCGCCGCGCGCCACGACGGGACGATCCTGGCCGCAGCGGCGCAAGTAGGCCGTGGCGTAGTGCCCGCGATAAATCGGGTCGAGCACGGGCTCGTTGGCTTCGGCGAACCAAGCGCGCGCCGCCGCGATGTCGGTCGCCGACTCCGAGACCGGGATGACCGTTTCGCAATTGTCCGTCAGGCCCACGCGGGCGTCGCGGCCGCCGTGCTCGCGCACCGCGCGGACGCCGTGACCGTGGCAGACGAGCGCGTTATGCATGGTCTGGTTGACCACGTGGGCGCTCTCGCGGAAACCGGGCGCCTTGTTGCCCTCGCCGTAGGCGTGCACGGTGAAGCAGCGGATTTCGTTCAGCGTGATCCAGTTTTTGACGCGGTCGCGATAGGCCCGGACAATGGTGTCGGCATAGGTGGCGAATGCGTCCGGCACGACCCGCGCGCGCCAGCCGCCGCGGTCTTCGAGCGCCTGCGGCAAGTCCCAGTGAAACATGGTCACCCACGGCGTGATGCCGTGCGCGAGCAGCGAATCGATGAGGCGCTGATAAAAATCCACGCCGCGTTGGTTCACGGCGCCGTCGCCGTGGGGAAAAATCCGCGGCCACGCGAGCGAGAGACGATAGTGTTTGATGCCAAGCCGGCGCATCAGCGCGAAGTCCGACGCGTAGCGGTGATAGTGGTCACAGGCGACATCGAGGTTGTCGCCATCGGCCACGGCGCCCCGGCGGCGCGCGAAGCGGTCCCAGACGGACTCGCCCTTGCCGTCCGCGAAGGCCGCGCCCTCGATCTGCGCCGCGGCAGTGGCCGTGCCCCAGGTGAAATTTTTCGGGAAGGAGAAGGAAAGGGAGCGGGGCATGGGATTTTTGAGGGTAGGGCGCGGACTTCCGCCGTCGCCGGGCCTGGGGCGGGCAGGCCGTCCGGGCCACGGCGGTGAGCGGAGTCACCGCCCTACCTTTTGTTGGTTGGTGGCGCGGCGATGGTCTCGCCCTCGACCAGCTGGGCTTCGACGAGGATCTTGCGGCGTGGCGCGGTGGGGTGCGACATGCGGTTGACGAGGCGGGTGAGAGCGGAGGAGCCGATGTGCTCGTGCGGGACGCGCATCGAGGTGGCGCGGCGCAGGCCGGCCGGGGGCTCGAGGCCGTCGAAGCCGGTGACCGAACAATCTTCGGGCACGCGGATCCCGCGCGCCGCCAAATCCTGCATCAGCGGGTAGGCCTGGTGGTCGGCGGCGCAGACCCACGCGGTCACGCGGTCCTCCTGGCAAAGCTTCGCCACAGTCGCGCTCACTTCCGCCGGCAGCAGGCGGGGGGAGTTCTTGTGGACGTTAATGACCCACTCGGGGCGGAACTCCAGGCCCTGGTAGAACAACGCCTCGACGTAGCCGCTGAAGCGACGCGCGACCCAGTGGCCACCGACGGGATAGGTCCAGGAGACGAAGCCGATGCGGCGGTGGCCCGCGGCCGAAAGCTTCAGCACCAGGTCGAGAATCGCCGGCGCGTCGTCGGTGTCGATAATGTCGATGCCCGGCTCGTTGTAGCTCTCCAGCACGGAGACGGTGGAGATGCGGCTGGCGATCATCGCCACGGCGGGTTCGGGGAAGGGGTGGACGAGGATCGCGCCGCGCCAGTCGTTGTTGCGGATCTGCCGCATCAGCGCCTGCTGACCGTCGGCCGTGGCGATGTCCGCGGGCGGCTGGTAGGAGACGTCGACGCTCACGCGCTCGATCTCGGCGCGATCCCGGATGCCCTTCAAAATATGCGGGTAGGTGACCATCGTGTTCTCGCCGCGCGGAATGCCGATGACGACGCCGATGGTGAACGTGCGGGATTTTTTTCCGCGCCGCGCCGCGCGTCCGGGGCTCTGTTTGTAGCCGAGCTTCGCCGCCATGTCCTGCACGAGCCGGCGCGTTTCCGCGCTGATCGCCGGATGGTTCGCCAGGCTGCGCGAGACCGTGGCGCGCGACAAATTCAGGCGCTGCGCGATGAGCTCTTGGTTGACCTTGGGCATGGGGCGGGAGGGGTCGAATTCGTCTGGTGCGGGGCACGAAATTCGGCGGGCAGAGGCAATCATGCGGGCGAAAGGTTATGCAACAAAATAAACAACTAAGCCTTAAAAATCTGCATTATTGGTGCGTAGATAAACTATAAACATAACGTTAATAAATATATATAGATTTTAAACGGCCACCTAAAGTCATGCAACTACTCATGCACATATAATTTGACTGTTATGCACCTGATTCCTTTTCATTGGTGCGTGGACGGCGAAATCCGGACACGCCCCGTTAACCCCTTTCCCCGAGAACGTCAGAGTGCGGACCGGTTTCCCCCTTGAAACCGCCGCCATTCCGCCGGACGCGGGGGGCCAAAAAACCGACACCCCATGAACCATCAGCACCGTTCCGCCTTTCGCGCGGGATTCTTGATCACCGCGGCCGCCCTTCTGGCGTGGCCGCTCGCGGCCCATGCGCAGCAAACCGCCTCCGACCCGAAGGCCGCCGCGGACGCCGTCGCGAAAAAGGACACCAAGGACGAGACGCTCGTTCTCTCGCCCTTCACCGTCACGACGGACAAGGACCGCGGCTATGCCGCGACCAACGCGATCTCCGGCTCGCGCGTCGATTCGGCGATCAAGGACCTGCCGGTCCCCATGCAGGTCATCACCAGCGAATTCATCAAGGACACCGGCGCGACGGATCTCCGCAAGTCCCTGGCCTATGTCGCGGGCATCTCGCTCCAGTCGCAGAATGACCTCGAGAACAACGGCGGCATCGGCGGCATCCAGAGCGGCGCCTACGGTCCCGGTGGCGTGAACAACCCCGAGGGCGTCACCTCCAACATCAGCGGCACGCAGCTCAAGATCCGCGGCTTCATCACCAACAATGTCCTGCGCGACGGCTTCCTGCGCGGCAGCCCGAGCGATGCGATCAACATCGACCGCATCGAGGTGGTGCAGGGGCCCAACGCCCTCCTCTACGGCACCGGCAACTTCGGCGGCGTGGTCGACTACCTCACGCGGCGCCCGCTCGACCGCCAGCAGGGTGACACGACCTTCGGCTATGGCATGAACAGCTTCATGCGCGCCACGGTCGACATGACCGGCCCGCTCAGCCCCGACCATCATCTCGATTACCGGGTGATCGGCGCCTGGGAGAGTAACAAGACCGACGTCGACTCCCAGAAGCAGTCCCACACCTTCATCGCGCCTTCGCTCTCGTGGAAACCCACGCCGTCCACCGAGCTCAGTGTGCAGGCCGAATTCGTCGATTCCAAGGCGAGCGGCTTCGGCTTCCGCGCGCTGCGCGCGGCCCAGGGCACCGGCGCCACGCCCATCAACAACGACCAGCTCGAGGCCACCGGCTTCTACTGGCCCCCCGGCGCCGACAAGCGCACCTTCAATCTCAGCGGACCCGACACCTACAACAACCAGCAGCTGTCGAACCTCGAACTCCTGTTCACGCAGCGCCTCCTGAAGGAGGACCACTGGGCCCCGCAGATCGACTTCCTCGCCGGCTATAACCATTCCAAGTGGAAGACCCAGACGCAGGACGTCAACGGCGGCATCCAGCAGGTGTCCGTCGGCAACCCGGGCTTCAACCTCTCGCAGACGATCACGATCACCTCGCTCGACAACGGCTTGGACGGCGTCACGCCGTCCAACGGCAACCTCCAATACGGCACCTTCAACAACGAGGTCGTGCGCTACGCCTGGAACCAGAATCAGGCCCAGACCGAGCGCGACCAGGAGCGGATTGAACTCACCGCCCGCAAGCTCCTCTTCGAGGACCGTTGGTATCGCCTCGAGGACCAGGTGCTCGCCGGTTACTCCGAGCTCTACAACAAGGTCTCGTCCGCCAACTGGCAGACGCTGCCGGGCCTCTACAGCTTCAAGGGCCCGCTCGACCGCACGCCCATCCGCTTCGCCACGCAGGGTGACGGCTCGCCCGCGCCAGGACTCTTCCAGAACAATCGCGGCAACATCAACAAGGGTTGGGACAAGGCGTTTTACGTGAATAATTTTGCCAAGTTCGGCAACTTTTGGGGCCTCGAGAACCGCATCATCATCATGACCGGCCTCCGCAAGGACACCAGTGACAACTGGTCCACCAACACCAACGTCACGTCCGCGGGTGTCGCCACGACGGTTAGCAGCACCGCGATCCAGACCAAGGCGACCTCGCGCCAGCGCGGTATGATGCTTCGCGTCACGGAAAGCCTCTCGGTCTTCGCGCTCCAAGCCGACGGCTTTCAGCCGAACTTCGGTGGCCTGCACGAGGCCTTGAGCGGCGCTCCCGTCGGCGCCGACACGGCGAAGAGCAAGGAGTTCGGCGTCAAGTTCGACTTCATGAAGGGCAAGATCTCGGGCTCGATCAGCCACTACAAGATCACCAAGAACGCTTGGCTCGCCTCGGGCTTCTCCTCACCGGCCCCGCTCGGCCACGTCCGCTTCGATCCGAACAAGCCGATCATCTACGGCCTCGGTGACGCCAACGGCACGGGCTTCGAGGCGTTTCCGGGCTTTGTCTCCAACGGCCAGACCTACACGCCGAACGCCGCCGAGCAGACCGCCTGGCACAACGCCGTGGTCGCCGGCGCCGTCACGCTCGTCTCGCCGATCAACGGCAAGAGTTTCAGCTCGGGCAGCATCTACCTGAACGCCAGCAATCCGGCCGGCGCCGCGTGGATGGACGCCTTCTTCGCCGCCGCTGCTCCCGGCTGGGCCGGCTGGCCCTACCAGGGCAACTCCGATAACGATCCGGGCGTCAACAACGCCACGCTCGATGATGCCGCCTTCCAGAACGGACCGCAGCAGGCTGCCATCCCCTCGACTTCCGAGGCGAGCGGCTGGGACGGCACCATCATGTTCACGCCGAACGACCAGATGCAGTTCGTCTTCTCCGCCTCGCTCAACAGCAAGGTCGCGCTGACCAACAAGGGCCAGTGGATCAAGTATCCCTTCCCGCAGGACCGCTGGGCGACGTGGTATTTCCCGAACGGCGGTTTCGGCCTCAAAGGTCAGACGCTAGCTGCGGCTTACACCGACCCGAAAGACACCTCGACCCGCACCAACACTGGTGTCTTCCCGGGTGACGACACGCCCAAGAGCCGCCTGACCCTGTGGGGCAACTACAAGTTCAAGGACGAGTTCAAGGGCTGGACCATCGGCCTCGGCGGCGACTACGCTTCCAAGCGCGCCTATTTCTCCGGCATCACGCACGGCAGCAACCAGGTTCAGACCAACACGGCTGGCGTCCCCATCGTGCTCTACATGCCCTCGCAGCTGAAGGTGAACGCCTTCGCCCGCAAGACCTGGAAGAGCCACGACCACGACCAGTCGCTCCAGCTCAACATCGAGAATCTGCTGAACGACACGAAACTCTACGGCCTCATCTACAACCCGCCGATCACCGCGAAGCTCACCTACGAGATCGCGTTCTGAACCATGCTTCCCCGGTTTCCTGATGTAGGGTCGGCCCTTGTGGCCGGACCGGTCCGCCGACTAGCGGCGACCCTACAAGGAGGGTAGCTCAGGGTAGGGCGCGCACCGGTGGTGTTACCGGTGCGCGCTTCCTTTCCCCTTCAAGGTGGAACGCGGCCTCCGGACGCGTTTTTGGGGCGCGCGAATCCGGGAAGCGCGTCCAGAGGCCGCGCTCCACCTCAATCTCACTTTCAACCAATACTCCCGTGGGAGGGGCTTTACGCCCCGACCGAACCCCGCTGCAATCTACGCCGACCCCCGCGGCATCCCGCCGCGTTTTCCACTCCTCTCTCCGCCACCGTGACCCCTCCCGCTCCCAGCGTCCGTCTGTCCTTCAAGGAAAAACTGGCCTACGGCCTTGGTGACACCGCCTCGAATTTCTACTTCCAGGTCTTCAACCAATTCCTGTCCTACTACTACACTGACGTCGTGGGTATCAAGAATGCGGCCGCGGTCGGCACGTTGATGAGCACCATGCCGATCATCGTGGCTTTCCTCAACCCGGTCATCGGCGTCACCGCCGACCGCACCAACACCCGCTGGGGCAAATTCCGCCCGTGGATTCTGTGGGGCGCCATTCCCTACGGCATTCTCGGCTACATCATGTTCAGCATGCCCGCGTTCAGCCAAAGCGGCATGCTCACCTACGCATATGTCACCTACACGCTGATGTTGATCACCTACGCGGCGATCAACACGCCCTACGGCGCGCTGATGGGCGTGATGTCGCCCTCGTCGGAGGACCGCACCTCGCTTTCCTCCTACCGCTTCGCCTGTGCCTTCCTCGGTGCGTTACTCATTGGCTGGCTCGTGCCGAAGCTGAAGGGCGGCCTGACCCCCGCCGGCGGCAGCGAGGCCGACGGTTTCCGCAACACCATGGCGATCTTCGCCGTGCTCTCGATCGGGATGTTTCTCTACACGTTTTTCCAGACGCGGGAGCGCGTGGCGTCCCCCGCCGGCCAGAAGACCTCGCTGGCGGACGATCTGCGCGACCTGAAATCCAACGGCCCCTGGCTGGTCCTCTTCTTCGTGGCCTTCCTGAACCTGACGAACGTCGGGCTCCGCAGCGGCGCCGGCATCTATTATTTCAAATACGCCGTCGGCGACGAAAGCCTCATCGGCACCTTCAATCTCGTCGGCTTCTCCTGCTTCATCCTCGGCGCGCTCTCGACCAAGCTCTTCACCGCGCATTTCTCCCGCCGCTCGCTGATGATCGGCCTGACGATCGTCAACGCGGCCGGCATCGGCGGCTGCTACTTCGTGGACCCGCACAACCTGACGGCGCTCTATGTGCTGAACATCATCGGCTCCTTTGCGGCCGGCCCGACCCCGGCCATCGTCTGGTCGCTCTATGCGGACACCGCCGACTACGGCGAATGGAAGTTCGGACGCCGGGCGACTGGCCTGATTTTCTCCGCCACCGTCATGGTGCAAAAGATCGGTCTCGCCATCGGCGGCGGCATGATCGGCTGGCTGCTCAGCTACTATGGCTACGTGGCCAACGCCGTGCAGACGCCGCGCGCCCTGCACGGCATCAACCTGCTTTTCAGCCTGCTGCCCGGCTGCTTCGCGCTGCTCGCCGGCCTGGCGATCGTCTTCTACAAGCTCGATGAGCCCCAGGTGAAGCAGATGGAACAGGAACTCGCCGCCCGGAAGGGGGGAGCCGTCTGATGAATCCTATGGGCACATTTATTTCTCTTCGTTGTAGGAGCCTGCTGGCAGGCGATGTCTTGGCTGTGGGAGCGAGCTTGCTCGC
>JANYAM010000139.1 GCA_025361365.1 Opitutus sp.
ATCTGGGCGGCCTTCGCCGACTATCGCTTCACCGAGGGCCCCCTGGAACACTTCGGGGTCAGCGTCGGCGTCGACTCCAAGTCCGACATGGTGGGCGAGAGCGTCACGGCCCTCACCACCACCAAGCCCCTGACCGGCGTCACCCAGACCTATCCGGGCGTCGCGGCGGGCTTCGTGCCCCAGCAGGCGTCCTACAAGTATGACGGCCGCACGCTGGTCAACCTGGGCTTCAGCTACAAGGCCAAGACCTGGACCGCACGCCTGCAGGTGAACAACCTGTTCGACAAGGACTACATTCAGGTCGGCGGCAGCCGCACGGCAATCGCGGTCGGCAACCCGCGCGAGTTCCGCGCCAACTTCACCTATAACTTCTAAGGCGGCGGCGCGAGGATTCCGCGCCTTCGCCCCTCAGCCGGCACCGCAGGGTGCCGGCTTTTTTATGCCCGGTTCCAGCGGAGGGAGAAAACCGGTTTCATTCTTACTGGCAGAGGCGGGCGCGATTGGCCCGCAACCGCGGCGGCTTAGGTTGGTCGCAACCCCACCCCGATGTTGCGCTATTTTGCCAACGGAGCCATTCGCTGGAAGGAAACCATGCGCTGCAACACGCGCACGAACTGGGAATTCTATGCCGTGACCAAAGGTCACTGCGCGCCCGTGCTGCGCGACGACCAGGAGAAACCCGTGCTGCAGGAGAAGACGCTCTGGGTCTTCGCCCCGGAGTGCAGCCATGCCTGGATCGACGACCGCCGCCACAAATACCACCGCCTCTCGAGGCACTTCGGCAGCGTGCCCTACCCGCTCGACGAGATCGTCCGGCAGAACGGCGGCTGGCTCGAGCGCAAGCTGAGTGACGCCGACATCGCCCGGCTCGCGGCCATCGCCGACGAGATCGAGCCCCATTACCTGAACCCGAACCAGCTCAGCACGCTCCACTTCGAGGGCCGGCTCAACGACCTCGCGCTGATGCTGCTCGCCGGCAACGACTCCGTGGAGCAACCCGCCCTGCCCGACCTCGCCAACTTCAAGGTCGAGAGCGCCCTCACCTGGTATGCGGTCAACCTGCCCCGCCGCCCGTCGGTCAAGGAAGTCGCCGACGCCGTCCACGTTTCCACCAGTCACCTGCGCCGGCTGTTCTGGCAGGTCCGGCGCACCAGCCCCAAGACCGCCTTCCAGCGCATCCGCCTCGACAAGGCGCAGGAACTCATGTCCCGCACGGCGTTCACACTGGAGGATGTCGCCCGCCACTGCGGCTATGCCAGCTCGAGCCACTTCTGCCGCGAATTCCGCGCCGTCCACAACTTCACGCCGACTTACTGGCGCAAGAAACTGATCGACCGCTTTACCAAGCCGTTCCCGCCGGGCGTGGTGCTCACGCGGCATTACAGCGCCCGGCCGCACGAGCGCCTGATGCCGGCCTGAGCGCGGCCTGTGCGATTCCCGCTGCCGCCCGCCGGCGGCGCTGCTTCGTTTTTTAATTCTTCGTCCCTATGCGCCATCTCCTGTTCTTCCTTGGCACTGCCGCCCTCACCCTCGCCGCGGAAACGCCGGCCCCGCCCGCCGCCGAGCACTTCAATTCCAACCAGACCGCAGCGACCGCGCCGGCGGCCCGCGCGCAACCAGACCGCAGCGCGCCGCCGTTCACCAATGCCGAGAAAGATTATTCCGGCTGGAGCGGTGCCGGCGAACCCGTGCAAGGCGACGGCCTCGGCGGCTGGCGCAGCGGCCGCGAGGGCATTCGCTACAAGGGTCCGCATCCCAAACCCGGCTG
Organism: Opitutus sp.; assembly: GCA_025361365.1. Classification (GTDB taxonomy): domain Bacteria; phylum Verrucomicrobiota; class Verrucomicrobiia; order Opitutales; family Opitutaceae; genus Lacunisphaera. Next base: position 1,769 of record JANYAM010000139.1, read on the forward strand.
GCATCTCGATTGGGATGAAAAGAAATCCTCGTCGGATCTAGTAAGCGACCTCGGCCTGCTGCCGCCGCTCAAACCGCTGCTCGAACTGCACCTGCGCGACACCATCATCCGCAAGGGCGGCGATGGTTATTACTATCTGACCGGTTCGACCGGCGACAACATCTGGGACAAAAACAACGGCATCGAACTCTGGCGCGCCAAGGATCTCCAGCATTGGGAATACCGCGGCATCGTCTGGAACATCGACCAGGAGGGCACCTGGCAGAAGCAGTGCCGCTATATCTGGGCGCCGGAGATCCATTACATCAAGGGCAACTACTTCATGACTTACTGCATGGCCGGCGGCCCGAACGGCGGCACCGCCATCCTCCGCAGCACCAGCGGCAAGCCTGAGGGACCCTACGTCAACGCCACGACCACCGAGGGCCGGCTCACCGGCGGCATCGACGCCACGCTTTTCGAGGACACCGATGGCGCGGTCTATTTCACGTGGGGCCGCGGCACGACCATCTATCGGATGAAGGATGACCTGAGCGGCTTCGCCGACGCGGGCCGCGCCGTGGAAATCGACCCGGCCAGCCTCGCGAAGGCCAAGGAACAGGGCAAGGGCCAGAGCGCGGCCTTCGAGGGCGCGTCACTTTTCAAGCGCAACGGCAAGTATTACCTCGGCGGCGCCATCTTCATCGGCGGCATCGACCGCGGCACCGGCCGCAACGGCCGCTACAGCTCAGCGATCATGGTCGCGGACAGTATCTACGGCCCCTACCGCCAGTGGCACGAGGCGGTCGCATGCAGGGGCGGCGGGAATTATTTCCAGGACGACGCCGGCCATTGGTATTGCACCGTCTTCGGCAACGACGAGGCCATTCCCTTCCGGGAGAAACCCGCGCTCGTGCGCATCGATTTCGCCGCGGACAACACCATCGTCATCGCCGACGAGCAGCCCGCCTTCCTGCTGCGCGACGGCACCCCCACCCACTGGCGTCAACCCGCCACCAAGAAACAATGAACCTGTGGCGCGCCGGTTTCGTCCTGGTTACTCTTGCCGCGGCCTCGGGCGCCGCCGCGCAGACATCCTCCGTTGCACCAGCGGTGCCCGTCAGCCTCACGCCGCGATCCGCCGCAACGCCGCGTCTTAATGGCCCGAAGGTTTTCGGCGTCCGCCCGGGCGCGGCGTTCCTTTACTCGATTCCTGTGACGGGCGCGCGGCCGATGACTTTCGCGGTCGATGCCCTGCCCGCCGGGCTGGTGCTCGATTCAACCACGGGCCGCCTCACCGGCCAACTCCAGCAGCCGGGCGAATATCCTGTCACGCTGCGCGCGACCAATGCGCTGGGCACCGCGACAAAACCCTTTCGGATTATCGTTGGCGAGGAGATCGCGCTCACGCCACCGATGGGCTGGAACAGCTACAATTGTTTCGGTGAGCGCGTCACGCAGGACCTCGCGCTGCGCGCCGCGCGGCAGTTCCTCCAGCTCGGCCTCGACCGCCATGGCTGGACTTACATCAACATGGACGACGGCTGGCAGGGCGACCGCACCGGCCCCGGCCACGCACTCGCCGCCGATCCGGCCCGCTTCACCGACATCAAGGCCATGGTGGACGAGATTCATGCCATGGGTTTGAAGGCCGGACTCTACTCCAGCCCGTGGGTCGTCACCTACGGCGGCAAGCCGGGCGGCTCGGCCGAAAATCCCGCAGGCACCCCGCAAGCCTGGCCCAAGGCGCCGCACAATGCCCGGCAACTGCCTTTCGCCATCGGCAAATATCGCTTCACCTACGCCGATGCCCGGCAGTTCGCCGCGTGGGGTTTCGATTACCTGAAACTCGACTGGGGCCCGGTCGAGGCGCCTGAAACGAAGGAGATGCACCAGGCGCTGCGCGCCACCGGCCGCGATATCGTGCTCAGTCTCTCAAACAACCACATCAAGTCGCTCTTCGCCATCATCGGCGAGGTTGCCCCGTGGGCGCAGTCCTGGCGCACGACCACCGATATCCGCGACCGCTGGGGTCGCATGGCGTGGGACATCGGCTTCGCCCAGAACCAATGGGCACCATTTTCCCGCCCGGGCCATTTCAATGACGCCGACATGCTCGTGGTCGGCTGGATTGGCGGCTGGAATCCCGACAACCTGCACCCGACCCAGCTCACGCCCGACGAGCAATACACGCATCTGAGTCTCTGGTGCCTGCTCGCGAGCCCGCTGCTCATCGGCTGCGACCTCGAGCGCATGGATGACTTCACGCTCGGCCTGCTCACCAATGACGAAGTGCTCGAAGTCGACCAGGACTCGCTCGGCCTCCAAGGCGTGCAGGTCGGCGGCCAGGGTGAGACCAAGGTCTACGCCAAGAAACTCGATGACGGATCGCTTGCCGTCGGCCTCTTCAACCTCGGCGCCGCGTCTGCGAAGGTGACTGCCGTTTGGCCGGAACTGCCCGTCACCGGCCGCCAGCGCGTGCGCGATCTCTGGCGCCAGCAGGATCTCGGCGTTTTCACCGAAAAATTTGAAGCCACCGTCGCGCCCCACGGCGTCGTCTTCGTCCGTCTTTATCCCACACCATGAAGCTATTCTCCGCCGTTGTTGCCTGGTCTTTCGCGACCATCGGTTTCGCCCAAAACGCCGCCCCCGTGCCCAAGACCTTCATCGACTACTTCCTGCCGATGCCGATGCATGGCGCATTGTCGAAGGAGGCCTGGGGCGCCCCCAACGTCCTGCCGCGCGACCCGCAGAACGGCCTCGAGGATGCGGCGAACAAATTCTGTTACTGGGACGGCCAGATCATCAAGGGACCTGACGGCCGGTATCATATCTTCGCCAGCCGCTGGGATGAGGCGAAAGGCCACCGCGGTTGGGGCAGCTCGGTCGCCGTGCATGCGGTCAGCGACAACCTCTCTGGCCCGTATGTGGACAAGGGCCTGTGCTGGCCGGACGACGAGGGCGGCAAGGGCCACAACGTCACCGCGCTCGTGTTGCCCGATGGGCGTTACGCCATCGTCATCAGCGAGACGCGGCCGGGCACGGCCTATGTTTCCAAGTCGCTCGATGGCCCGTGGGAAAAACTCGGCCCGATCATCACCCACGGCGAAACGCGCAAAAATGCCTCCAACTACAGCGTTATGGTGCGCCCCGACGGCGACTTCATGATCGTTCCGCGCACGGGCCAGATCCTCATTAGCAAAAGCGGTCTCCTCGGTCCGTATGAGGGGCAGGGTCCCAGCATCTATCCGGGCATCGCAGGACTCGAGCAGCGCAACCTCGAGGATCCCGTTGTCTGGTTCAGCGGCGGACTCTATCACATCGTGGTCAACAGCTGGAGCCAGCGGAAGGCCTTCCACCTCACGTCGGCCGACGGCATCAGCGGCTGGACGCTCCGCGGCCTGGCCTACGATCCGACGCGGGACTTCGTGCGCTACACCGACGGCACCATCAACCGCTGGGACAAACTCGAACGCCCCGGCGTGGTGCTCGAGAACGGCCACATCGTGGCGGTCACGCTCGCGGTGCTGGATGTGCCCAAGGAACAGGAACTCGGCGGCGACAACCATGGCAGCAAGGTCATCGTGATTCCCTTC
>JANYAM010000169.1 GCA_025361365.1 Opitutus sp.
AATGGTAGATTGTTCACGTGTTACGCACCCGTTCGCCACTGCTTTTCAAATGTATTGCTACACCTGAAAAACCGTTCGACTTGCATGTCTTAACCACGCCGCCAGCGTTCATTCTGAGCCAGGATCAAACTCTCCGAAAAAGAGAGTCACGAATCCTAGTGATTCATGAACTACTTATTGGAACGAACCCGAAGGCTCGTTCCTTATTAACTTGGAATATGTTGATTGGGGGTCCCAATCAATCGTACAAAGTAAATTTCAAAGAACCGCTTCCCGCTAGGGGAAAGATTTCTAAGAGAACATTCGCATTTTGCTCCGTCAATCCTTTTCCAGAAAATATCCGAAAAAAGTTTTGGGAAGGAACGCTATTTTCTCGGGCTCTTCGCTCACCTCGCCTGCGTCTACCGCAAGCGATTCATCGAAGGGAGCGTGGAACATGGGAATTGGATTTTCTTAATCAAGACCTTTTTCACAAAAAGACCTAATGCCGTTCTTTGGCATTCATAGATAGCCAGTTACGATCAATGAAAGTTGCGTCTTCAGTCAATATTCCAGCGGCCTAAAAAAACTAATACTGCAGGTTCGGGGCACCGAGTTGACGTATCTAAATTGCCGATACAAATTATTTCTCCCTGTGCTATCCCACACTGTTCCGCGCAGCTAGATCTTCTGCCTAAAGCCTCCCTGGAATCGCCATCCGATCACTGCTAATTTGTATTCCGAAATGAGCTGCCCGTGGCACCGTGCAACCTGGCACTGATAGCTCAAAATAATGCATTCTCACTCGTAAAACTCTTTCCTGTGGCTGCCCGACATGAGCACAAAAGCTGACCACCTTAGCAGCTCCCGGGACACTCTCCCGCGGTGATACCAAGAACAAGCGCACCTCTTGATTTTTCGGGTCATGAGGCGACTGATTTTCCCAGTAAATTTGGCATTTTTTTGCCGAAATCCTGCCAATTTGTGGCCTAATTTCGTGATTTTTACACAATCAGAGCCTGATAGGAATTCAGGGGTTGCTATGGCCGCCCAAAGTTCTTTTGAACGCGGGCTTCAAGAATGGCACTAACCTGTGCCACACTAATTCAACCAGGGCGAATGCTTGGACCTAAAACAAATTAAACAGATCATTGAGTTGATGAAACGCTCTGAGCTCAGTGAGTTTGAATTCGAAGAGGAGGGCTTTAAAATCAAGATCAAGCGTGGATCTGGTGGTCAGCCCATAATTAGCTCCGCTCCACTCTCAGCCCACCCGTTCCCCGTCACCCCGGCTCAGGCGGAAGGGCAGGCTTCTGCAGCCAAAGCGACCCAATCCCCGGCTACCGGAGCTCTCGCCAATGTGGATGAAACCGGGTTTGCCTACGTAAAATCACCCATGGTTGGAACCTTCTATCGTTCACCATCACCCGAAAACCCGGCCTTTGTCGACGTAGGCACAAAAGTGGAGGAGAAATCCGTGGTCTGCATTATTGAGGCAATGAAGATCATGAATGAGATTCAGGCCGAAACCAGGGGAAGTGTCGTCGAGGTCCTTGTGGAAAACGGCCAGCCGGTCGAATACGGCCAGCGCCTGTTCAAGGTTAAGCTTAGCTAACCGCGCACCATTCCTTGGCCGGGCAGACACCTGTCCGGCTTAAATTTTTATACCAGTATGATTCAAAAGGTTCTCATCGCCAACCGCGGTGAAATCGCGCTCCGCATCATTCGCGCCTGCCGCGAAATGGGGATCAAGACCCTCGCCGTCTATTCCGAGGCTGATGTCCAATCGCTCCACGTGCAGCTCGCCGATGAGGCAATCTGTATCGGTGGGCCCAAAAGCGCGGACAGCTATCTGCGCGCCGATCGCATCATCAGCGCCGCTGAGATTGCCGATGTAGATGCGATCCATCCTGGTTACGGCTTCCTCTCGGAGAACGCCAAATTCGCTGAGCAGTGCGAGTCCTGTAACATCAAGTTTATCGGTCCAAAATCGAAGAGCATCCGCATCATGGGGGATAAGGCCGTCGCCAAGGACACCGTGCGCAAGGCCGGGGTGATCACCGTTCCCGGCTCGGATGGCCCAATCGACAATGAAACCGAGGCGGTTAAGACCGCACGTAAGATCGGCTACCCCGTCATCATCAAAGCCGTGGCCGGGGGAGGCGGTCGCGGCATGCGTATCGCCCACAACGATGTGTCTTTTGCCAAGGAGTTCCATGTCGCGCGCAATGAAGCCGAGAAGGCCTTCGGCAATGGCTCGGTCTACATCGAGAAATACATCGAGAAGCCCCGTCACATCGAGTTTCAGATTCTCGCGGACAGCCACGGCAAAGTGTTGCACCTCGGAGAGCGCGACTGCTCCGTCCAGCGCCGTCACCAAAAATTGATCGAGGAATCCCCCTCGCCCTTCCTCAGCGCGGACCTGCGCAAGAAAATGGGCAAGGCCGCCGTCAAGGCCGCCGAGGCCGCCGAATACCAGAATGCCGGCACCATCGAGTTCCTCGTCGATGCCAAGGGCAATTACTACTTCATTGAGATGAACACGCGCATCCAGGTGGAGCATCCCGTCACCGAGGAAGTGACCGGCATCGACTTGATTAAGCAGCAGATCAACGTGGCCAACGGCGAAAAACTCTCCTTCGACCAAGGTGACATCAAATTCGAGAAGCACGCCATCGAATGCCGCATCAATGCCGAGGATCCCGCCCGCAATTTCACCCCCTCACCCGGCACGATCAGCCTCTATTACCCGCCGGGCGGTCTCGGGGTCCGCGTCGACTCACATGCCTACAGCGGGTATACCATCCCACCCTACTACGATAGCATGATCGGCAAGCTGATTTGCTTCGGGCCCACCCGCAAGGTCGCGCTCCAACGCTCCTATCGCGCGCTGAGCGAATACCTGGTCCGTGGCATCAAGACCACCATCCCGCTCCACAAGGCCATCATGAGCGACCCGGTTTTCATCGAGGGCAAGGCCACCACGGCCTACATGGAGGACTTCATGTCCCGCACGCCGACCGACCTTTTCTGAGTCGACGGCCCTCATCTCAACCTCGTCCCTTAACCGCGAAACATTCGTCTCGCGGTTAATTTTTTATCGCCCGGCCCGATGAACAAGCACTTCGCCTACTGGATCGCAGCCTTGCTGTTCGCGGCCTTGGTGCTCGGCAAATTCAACCCACAAACCGGATTCACCAGCCTGATCCGCTTCGGCGAAACCGGGCAGGAGCGGCGCCACAGCGCCATGCGGGACCTGCCCGTTGCCACGACATCCGGCTCAGGCGGCTACGACGGACAGTTTTATGCCCAGATTGCACTGGACCCTCTTCTGCGTGCCCCTGACCTAGCCCAAGCCCTCGACGCTCCGGCCTACCGCGCCCGCCGCATCCTCGCCCCAGCCACCGCTTCAATTCTAGGCTGCGGGAATCCTTGGTGGACGCTGCAGGCCTATGCACTGCTCAACGTGTTTTGCTGGTTCGCCTTGGGCTGGCTGCTGTATCGGCAGATCGGCTCGGCCGACCGGTTCGCCGTCGCCCGCTGGGTCGGCTGCATGTTCAGCCTGGGAGTTCTCGACAGCGTCCGCCAGTCGCTGGTCGATTTACCCGCGCTCCTGCTGCTTGCTCTGGCCTGCCAAGCCTACACGCGATCCCGCGCTGGGCGATCATCGCTTTGGCTGGCCTTGGCCAATCTGGCCAAGGAAACCAGCCTGCTCGGCACACTCGCCCTGCTGGTCGACCCATCCCTTCGGCCGTTCCCTTGGCGCCGTGCCTGCCTCTCTCTGTTCGCGGCCGTTCTGCCGCTCGCCCTTTGGTCGCTTTATGTTCAAGGGCATTTTGGCAGTACCCCCGGCAGCGAGGGTTGGGGCAATTTCACCTGGCCGCTCCTCGGTCTTCTGGCCCAAGCCAAGGTCTCGCTCCGCGAGGTGTCCCTGGGCAATTTCGACTCGCGCTACAGCTTCAGCCTTATCGCCATTGTCGGGCTCCTCGTCCAGGCATGGGTGATCTGGCGCAATCCACGCCTGTCCTCTCCGTGGGGTCGCATGGGGGCAGCCTATTCGCTCCTGCTGCTCTTCCTCGGTTCGTGGGTCTGGTCGGGCTATTGGGCGGCCTGCCGGGCGGTGCTGCCGCTGACGATCGCCTTCAATCTCTCGCTCCCTGGCACCCGTAGTTTCTGGCCGCTGTGGATTCTCGGAAACCTGACCGTGCTTCACGGTGTCTGGCGGTTTCTCTAATCATGCGCCTTCCATTTTCCGTCCTCGCCTGGGTGTTCTTGTTCACCGGCCGCGTGCTCGCCGAGCCATCCGCCGTTGAGCATTTGGCCAGCTTTCTGACCGGCACCTTCTCCAACAGCGATCAGGCCCGGGGCGACCAGAACTTCCGCGACACGACGCTGCATGCCGCCCCCATCTGGACCGACCGCAGCGACGGCCCGTGGCTCTATTCTGAACAGGCCCTATCGGACGCCCCGGAGCATCCCTACCGGCAGTCCATCTATCAACTCGTCGCCCGTGCTGACGGCGCGCTCGAAGTGCGCCTTTTTGAATTGCCCGACCCCATCGCCGCAACCGGTGCCTGGAAGGACTCCAGCTGCCTCGCCCGCCTCACCGCAGCCAGCCTGACTCCGCGCGAAGGCTGCACCCTCATTCTTCGCCTGCAACCCGATGGCTCGTTCAAAGGCGGAACCGAAGGCAAGGGTTGCTCAAACGTCTTGCGCGGCGCCAGCTACAGCTCCGCTGAAACCACCCTCACCTACCAGCAGCTGATAACGTGGGAGCGTGGCTATAACGCGGGCGGCACCCAAGTCTGGGGCTCGATCCACGGCGGCTACATCTTCAAGAAGGCCGGGTAAGTGCCAGGTCTGCCCACTCGCCGAGCTCGCGCGACTCCACGCGCCAGCCCGCCGCGATACCGGCAAACGTGGTCCGCACGGCCGCGAGCTCCTGGCTCAGAATGCCGCTGAGCACCAATTGTCCGCCCGGCGCCACCGCCGCGAGCAACTCCGGCACGAAACGCGTCAAGACGTCCGCCTGGATATTGGCCAGCATCAGTTCGGCTGAACGTCCGGACAATCCCGTCGACAGATCGCCGACATAAAAATCGATGCGACCGGCCAGCCCGTTGAGTGCCGCATTTTCGCCGCTCACCCGGATGGCTTCCGGATCATTGTCGAAACCCGCGATCTGGCCGAAGCCAAGCTTGGCGGCCGACAAGGCAAGGATGCCCGACCCGCAGCCGGCGTCGATCACCCGGCTCGAACTGCCCCGCGCCGCCGCAAACCGCGCCAGGCGCTCGCAACAAAGCCGCGTCGTCTCGTGGTTACCCGTGCCAAAGGCCATGCCCGGATCCAACCACAGCACTTCCTCCCCCGCCGGCAGCACGAAGGTCTCGCGTTCCCACACGGGAACCCAATTCAACCGGTCAAATTTCCACGCCTTGAAATGTGCCTTGTAGCTGTTCTTCCAATCCTCGTCCGGCAGTTCGCGCACCTGAGGTGCAGCCTTCGTCCAATCGGCGCCGATCGCCTCAGTCAAATCCCTCCATGCCGCCCCGGCCTCCACTGGCGAAGCAAAATATCCCGTCAACCACGCCCGGCCCGACGGTTTGTCCTCAATCACCATGAGCCGCTGCTCCTCGCGCTCTGCCAGCCAGCCCTCCAGCGCCGGCGCGGCGGCCAGGGGCACCTCGGTTTTGAGTTCGAAGACTGCCATGTTATTTCGTCGCCTGGCTGAGGCGCGAAATGACCGCGGGCAACAGACGATGCTCAGCGGCGTGAACCCTTGCTGTCAGTGTCTCTAGCGTGTCGTCGGGTTCCACAGGGACCGACGTCTGTTCGATGATTTTCCCGGCATCCACTTCCAGCGTGACCTGGTGTACCGTGCAACCCGCGACCTTCGCCCCGGCGCGCCACGCCTGTCCGATCCCGTCCAATCCCGGGAAGGCCGGCAGGAGGCTCGGATGCAGATTGATAATCCGACCGGCAAAGGCGCCGAGGAACTTCGGCTTCAGGACACGCATGAAACCAGCCAGCACGACCAGGTCAGCCTGCGCCGCGCGGACCGCCTCAATGAAGCGATCCTCCCCGGGCCCCTCCAGCTTGGTCTTGAAAGGCGCGGGATCGACGAACGTCGCGACCACACCGAAACGTAGTCCTAGCGCCAGGATGCCCGCGTCGGGCTTATCCGAGAGTATCTGCACCACTTGCGCCGCCCCCAACTGGCCGGCCGCCTGGGCCCGCAGGATTGCCTCCGCGTTGCTGCCGCGACCCGAGCCTAGGATGACAACACGCATGAGTGGGCTCAGAAAAACTTTTTCGCTTTCTCGAAGAAACCCTTGCTCATCGGTTCATCCGTGTCGCCGCTGATCCGGCCGAACTCCTCGAGGATTTTCTTTTGCTCGGCCGTCAGGCCGGTCGGCACCTCGACCTGCACGCGGATGAGTTGGTCGCCCTGCGCGCCGCCTCGCAGGTGCGGCATGCCACGCCCCTTCAACCGGAAAGTGGTGCCCGACTGCGTGCCGGCGGGGATTTTCAAGGACGCCTTGCCGGCCATGGTCGGCACATGGATCGTGCCCCCGAGCGCGGCCAGGGTGAACTTGATCGGAATCTCGCAATAAAGATCATCGCCCTGCCGTTCGAAGACCTCGTGGTCCTTCACGTGCACCACGATGTAGAGGTCACCGGCCTCGCCGCCCATCGCCCCGGCCTCGCCATTCCCGGCGGAACGCAGCTTGTTGCCCGTGTCGACCCCGGGTGGGATGCGCACCTTGACCTTAGCCGTCTCGTTGAGCCGGCCCTCGCCGTGACACTTGGCGCAGACCTTCTCGAACTTCTGGCCGGATCCATGGCAGGTGGGGCACGCTTGTCGCACATGGAAGAACCCGCGCGAAGTCGTCACCTGCCCCGCCCCGCGACAGGTCGGGCACGTGGTCTTCTTCGAGCCGGGCTCGGCGCCGCTGCCGTGGCAATGGTCGCACGCCCCAAGTTTGCGGAACGAGATTTCCTTTTCCACACCGTGTGCGGCCTCCTCGAGTGTGATCTCGATGTCGTAGCGAAGGTCCGAGCCGCGGCCGGCGCCGCCACCGTTGCCCTCGCCGCCGAAAAACTGGTCGAACATCCCGCCGCCCCCTCCGCCCTGCTGGCCGAAGACCTCGCGGAAAATGTCGAACGGGTCGTGGAATCCGCCGGCGCCGCCGCCAAAACCGCCAGCCCCGCGCGGGCTGCCGCCACCCTGCTGGAAGGCCGCGTGCCCATAGCGATCATAGGCGGCGCGTTTCTCCGGGTCCTTCAACACCTCATAGGCCTCGGAGACTTTCTTGAACATCTCCTCCGCCTCCTTGTTGCCGGGATTCTTGTCCGGGTGAAACTGCACGGCTTTCTTGCGGTAGGCCTTTTTCAAGTCCTCCTCGCTCACGCCCTTCGCGACCCCGAGCAACTCGTAGTAATCCTGTTTTTGTCCGGTAGCCATGGCGTCAGGCCTGCGCCTCCTTCGCCGGACCACTCGACACGATGACCGATGCCGGGCGCAGCAGCCGCCCGTTCAGCGTGTAGCCGGGCCGCACCACCTGCATTACATGCTCCTCGGCGACCTCGCCGCTGGGCTGGTGCGAAATGCACTCGTGAAAATTCGGATCAAAGCGCTGGCCGTCAGGCTTGACCTCCTTCAGACCGTGGCGCGCCAGCGTGGTCTTGAACTGGTCCAGCACGAGGTTCACGCCGTTAACGATGGCCTTCACGTCTGTCTGTTGCTTGGCCGCGGCCAGACCCAAGCTCAGATTATCGAGGATTGGAATTACGTCCTCCATCAACCCGGAGGCGGCAAACTGCCGCAACTCGTCTTTCTCCCGGAGGGTGCGCTTGCGGAAATTCTCCAGATCAGCGACCGCCCGCGTGTAACGGTCGTAGTTGGCGGCCGCTTCCTGCTTGGCCGCAGCCAATTGCTCCTCCAGCTTGGGGGCGGCGGGCGTCGCCGGCTCCGGCGTGGCGGAAGGCGTGGTGTCTTTTAGGTCGGTGGAGGAGGATTCGCTCATGGGAACACGCCACTAAAGCGCATGGTTTCGTCTTTTCAAGCGAGTCTATAAAACCGACCTGAAGTTATCGGTTATCAGGACAATGGCCGGCTCTCGGGCCGTGAAGGTGAAACCGCCGGCGCGGGGCAGCAGGATATTACCGCCGGGTCTGACGGCGGCGTCCAGGCCGCCCTCGACCAAGGAGAGAATGCGTGGCTGTTGCCCCGCCGCGAAGGCCAGCCGCTCTCCACGGTCCAGTCGGTGCCGGGCGATGCGGAACTCCGGGCACTCCGCCAGCACGGTCGTCTTGTCGGCCGTGCGGACGATTTGGGGCGGACGGGCGGTGTTGGCCTCCAATGACGCCAGCGATTGTTCGATGTGCATTGCGCGCGGTTTGCCGTCGAGCCCCAGCCGCCCCCAGTCGTAGACGCGGTAGGTGGTGTCCGAGTTCTGCTGGATTTCGAGGATGAGGTTGCCGGCATCGATGGCGTGCATGACGCCGCTCTGAATGAGGATGGAATCGCCCGCCACCGTGGGGAGGCGATGCACCAGTGATTCAGCCGAATTGTCCTTCAGTGCTGCGCGGAAGCGCGCTCCATCCACCCCCTGCTTCAGCCCGGCAAGAATCGCCGCGCCCGGCTCGGCCCGCGCCACATACCAGTTTTCTGTCTTGGGCTCGCCGCCCAAGCGCGCCGCGACCGTCGCCGGCGGATGCACCTGAAGACTCAACCGCTCCCGGCAATCCAACCACTTCACGAGAATCGGAAACGGCCGCTGCTTCGGCCAGACGGGGCCCATGATTTCTGTGCCGTGGGCCATCATGACTTCATGCAAGGTCTGGCCCGCCCAAGGTCCGTTCGTCACAACCGATTGGGCCTCGGGTCGGTCAACTATCTCCCAGCTTTCACCGATCGGAGAAGTCCCGGGCAATTTTCGCCCCAGAAAAGTCTCCAACGCCCGGCCACCCCAGACACGTTCCTGATAAACCGGCTTGAAGCTGAGAAATGGCGTCATTCGTTGGGCGTAAGTAGCTTGTGCAGATCATGGCGGGGGATTTTACATTGACCCTCCGACCTGATGGACCTGCAATAATTCGGATACCCACACAAATGCCCAAAGCGGAGAACTCAAACGCAAAGGACAAGAGCCGCGATCAGGACGCTCCGTCCTTCGAAGGCCCCCGCCATCGTCCGCACTGGCTCGCTGCCTTCACCTGCTTGGTTTTCGGCATTCTGATCATCGTCGCGATGCTCGATTTCGAGCCCACGCAGAGCATCCAAAAGACGACCAACCCCACGAGCGTCAATCTCGTCGGCGTGATCGGTGCCGAGTATACGTGGTGGATCTTTCACCTGCTCGGCGCTGCGGCGTGGCTGATCCCGGCCTTTCTCCTGCGCATGGCCTACATTTACCTGCGCAGTTCGCGCAGCCTCACCACCACACGCCTGGTCGCCATCGTCTGCTGCCTAGTCTCGTTCTCCGCGCTCATGGCAATGCAAGAGGCGGTCTTCACCAACAAGGAAATCTTCACCGGCGGCCCGGGTGGCCAATTCGGGGCGTTCCTTTACCAGACTCTGTTGAAGGACAGCCTGGGGGTCTTCGGCTCCGCGCTGATTTTTGGCACCATCTATCTCCTCGGCTTCATCTACATTTTCACCCGCGACTTCATCGCCGATGTCGCCCGGTTGATCCATGCTTTCACCGAGTGGCGCCAGAAACGGGCCGCCCTCGCCGCCGCGCGCGTGGAGGAGCTGCGCCAGAAACGCGAAGCCGGTGCCAAGGAGGCCGCCGCCCTCGCCGTCAAGGCCGCGACGACCACCACTCCGCCGATGACGCCGGGCACCACCAAGAAGATGGTCGTGCCGAGAGGTGACGATCCGCTCGTCGAGACCTCCCGCACCGCCACGATCGCGCCGATGGCCAAACCGCCGTCCGGCGATGCTACTCCGCCCAAGACCGTCACTCGTCCACCCATCCGGCCGGAACCCGCCGCCGAGGCCAAGTCGCCGTCCGCTGGCGGCAAGATCGAGCTCAACATCGTCAAGGCGGAGGAAACCAAGAAGGCCAAGATCGCCCTGCCCCAGAGCGATGACAAGAACTACGAATTTCCCCCGCTCAAGCTGCTGCGCGAGCAGGTGAAGGGCGACAGCACCAACTCCGAGGAAGAACACCGCCAGAACGCCGAGAACCTCCTCCGCATCCTCAGCGAGTTCGGCGTCGAGGTCACCTTGGGCGAAATCCACGTCGGACCCGTCATCACCTGCTACGAGGTCGTGCCCGCCGCCGGTGTGCGCGTCGAAAAAATCTCGGGCCTGGACAAGAACATCGCCCTCGGCATGCGCGCCCAGTCGGTGCGCATCCTTGCCCCGATTCCGGGCAAGGCCGCCGTCGGCGTCGAGGTGCCCAACCAGAAATCCACCCCCGTCGGCATGCGCGAGATCCTCGAGAGCTCGGCGTGGAACGACGAGAAGCGCGAGCTGCCCATCGCGCTGGGCAAGGATGTCAGCGGCAAGCCGCTCATCTCCGACCTCACGAAGATGCCCCACCTGCTCATCGCCGGCGCGACCGGCTCCGGCAAATCCGTCTGCATCAATTCCATCGTCGCCTCCATCCTCTACTCCAAGAGCCCGAAGGATGTCCGGCTTATCATGGTGGACCCCAAGGTCGTCGAGTTGAAGATTTTCAATCCGCTGCCGCACATGTTGATTCCCGTCGTGACCGAGCCGAAGAAGGTGCCGGCCGCCCTGAAGATTCTCCTCAAGGAAATGGAGCGCCGCTACCAGGTCTTCGCCAAGGTCAACGTTCGCAACATCACCGGCTTCAACAACCGTAAGAAGGAGAAGCCTGATCCCCTGCCGCCCGAGCAGCAGGCCGAGCTGGACGGCGTCGTCGAGGAAATCGAGATTCCGGAACGCCTGCCCTACATCGTCGCCATCGTGGACGAGCTCGCCGACCTCATGATGGTCGCGCCGGCCGAGATCGAGACCTCGATCGCCCGTCTCGCCCAGCTGGCGCGCGCCGCCGGCATCCACCTCATCATCGCCACGCAGCGCCCGTCGGTGAACGTCATCACCGGCGTCATCAAGGCCAACCTGCCCTCGCGCATCGCCTTCCAGGTCGCCTCGCAGGTCGACTCGCGCACCATCCTCGACGGCAAGGGTGCCGACACTCTCATCGGCCGCGGCGACATGCTCTTCTCGCCCCCGGGCACCTCCAAGCTCGTCCGCGCCCAGGGCGCCTTCGTCGCCGACGAGGAGGTCCAGGCCATCGTCGAGTTCCTCAAGCGCAACGGCCCGCCGCAATACGACCAGTCCGTCCAGCAGCAGATCGACCGCGCCGCCAAGGAGGACGAAGAGGGCGAGGAAGGCGGCGGGGACGAGGACGGCGACATGGGCGACGACAGCGAACTCTTCCAGCAGGCCCTGGACGTGCTGAAATCCACCAAGCGCGCCTCCACCTCGATGATGCAGCGCCGCCTGCGCATCGGCTACAACCGCGCCGCCCGCATCATGGACCTGATGGAGGACAAGGGCATTGTCGGCCCCGAGAACGGCTCCTCGCCGCGTGAAATCCTCGTCGATCTGGAGACTTACCAGCCCTGAGTCGCGATTAGCCTTTCAAAACCACGCTAAAACCACTTAACCAATCACCATGCAGACCATCGGCGAAAAGCTCGAGGAGGCGCGCAAGCGCAAAGGCATCTCCGTCCGCGAGGCCGCGGAATCCACCAAGATTCGTGGCGATTACCTGCAGAAGTTCGAGGCCAACTCTTTCGACGTCGACCTGCCCCCGCTCTATATCCGTGGCTTCCTGCGTTCGTATGCCCGCTACCTGGATCTCGAGCCCGACCGGATCGTCAGCGATTACGACGCGCTCGGCGGTCGCGAACGCAAGCCCGCCCGCCGCGAAACCCGCGAGGTCTACGGCCGCGTGGACTTCAACGAAACCGCCGGCAGTCCCGAAGGCGGCGAGCCCGCGCCCGCGGGCGGCCGGTCGGCGCAAGAACAAGCCGTGATGCTCAAATACGGCCTGCTGGCCGG
>JANYAM010000173.1 GCA_025361365.1 Opitutus sp.
TCTGAACGGCCCGGCGGTGAAGGGACTCACCGCCTTACCCACAGGCTTACAGCGGGATACCCATCTTCTCCAGCACGCGGGAGAGATCCTCGTTGCCCTGATACTCGATGATGATGCGGCCGCGCTTCGGCGAGTGCTTGAGCGTGGTGCGGGCGCCAAGGTGCGAGGTCAGGCGCTTCTCGA
Source organism: Opitutus sp. (assembly GCA_025361365.1). GTDB lineage: Bacteria > Verrucomicrobiota > Verrucomicrobiia > Opitutales > Opitutaceae > Lacunisphaera. The sequence continues at coordinate 184 of JANYAM010000173.1, forward strand.
TGTCGCCGAGCGCCGTGGCGGTTGCGCCGGGCATCCGGCGCTTCTTTCCCGGACCGCCGGACTTGTGGCGGAGCAACTCCTCGAGCGCCCGGACGCTCAGGCCCTGCTCGAGCGCGCGGCGCGCGAGCAGCAGGCGCTCGGCCGAGCCCTCGACGCCGAGCAGCACCTTGGCATGGCCGACGCTGAGCAGGCCCTTGCCGACATAGCCCTGCAGCTCCGGCTCGAGGCCGAGCAAACGCAGGGAGTTGGCGACGGTGGCGCGGCCCTTGCCGACGCGCTGGGCGGCGGCGTCCTGCGTGAGATCAAAATCGCGGATGAGGCTGGCGTAACCGTGCGCCTCTTCGAGCGGGTTGAGGTCGGCGCGCTGCAGGTTCTCGATCAGGGCCAGCGAGGCGGACGAGGCGTCGCTCGATGTCATCACGCGCGCCGGGATGCTCCGAATCTTGAGCTGCTGGAAGGCGCGCCAGCGGCGCTCGCCGGCGATGAGCTGGAACTTGTCGCCCACTGCGCGCACGACGATCGGCTGCAGCAGGCCCTCGGCCCGGATGCTCTCGACGAGTTCGGCGAGCGCCTCGTCGGCGAATTCCTTGCGCGGTTGGTAAGGGTTGGGCTCGACCAGGTGCACGGCGACCTCGCGGTAGCCGGGCAGGCCGTCGTTGGCGGGGGCGGAGGTTGCGGGGGCCGCCGTCGGCGGGACAGCGGCGGGCGCGGTCTTTGGCGGCGTGGTGCCGCTGGTGATGAGGGCGCCGAGCCCGCGGCCGAGTCGTGATTTCGGGGTAGCCATGATTATTTGCCCTGCGGGATGAAGAGGGTCTGGCCGACGCGGATCTTGGTGTCGTCGGAAATCTTATTGGCGTTGCGGATGTCCGCCAGCTTGCCGCCGGTCTTCTTCGCGATGCCGGACAGGGTGTCGCCGTTCACCACGGTGTAGTTGGTGCCCTCCTTGGGAAAATCCTCGCTGAAGGTCGTCTGCACGACCGGCCGCGTGACCTGGCTCTTCGCCAGCGCGTCGAGCGCGGCGTTGGTCTGCTTGCCGAGGCGCTCGATCTGCCCCGCGACCTGTTGCAGCACCTCGCGCTTCTGGTCGGCGACCGCGGCCTGCATGGCGCGGTTGGCGTCGGCGACGGCCTTGTTCAGCTGCTCAATGGTGACGTAGCTTTGACTGGCCTTGGCCTGCAGGGCGTTGTTTTCCCGCGTGAGCTGCTCGATCGACATGGTGAGCTCGCCCACGCGCTGGTTCAGCAGGGCGACATCCTGCCGCAGGTTGGCCACCTCGATCCGGGTGCCGTCGACCTGGCCATGTGCGAAACCGAGGAGGACGAGCGACAGGGCGCCGAAGCGCAGGAAATGGCGGATCATGGCGCTGAGGCTGCGAAATTCGCCGGACAAAAACAAGCCTAGCCCTTGGGCCGCGGGAACGGGACCGAGCCAACCAAGGGGGGCATCGGATGCGAGGGCAGACGGGTGCCGGGCACCACCGGCCAGCCGCGCAGGAATTCCGCCGCCGGCAGCATCTTTCCGCCCGGCCGCTGCAGCTTGCGCAGACGCAGAATCCCCTGCCCCGTGCCGATCAGCAGGCCGTCGGCATCGGCGCCAATAACCATACCCGTCCCAGGAGGAATGTCATCTATTGGATGACATTGGCCCGGAGCGGATGGGCTGTCGGCGAGGCCGAGCTTCACGACCTGGCCGTTGATTTCGACGGCGCAACCGGGCCAGGGCATCAGGCCGTTGATGCGCGCGGCGAGCACGGCCGCCGGCTGGGTGAAATCGAGCACGCCGTCGGGCTTCTCGAGCTTCCGGCAGAAAGTCACCTTGGTCTCGTCTTGCGGGCGGAAGGTCTGCGCGCCCGCGGCAATCTTCGGCAGGCTGCGCGCGAGCAGTGGTACGCAGGCCCGGGCGAGTTTTTTCTCGACCTCCGCTGCGGTGTCGAGTGGCACGATAGCTACGCGTTCCGTGTCCGCGATCGGGCCGGCGTCGAGGGCCAGCACCATCTGCATGAGCGTGACGCCGGTTTCCTGATCGCGGCAGGCTGTCGCGGTCTGGATCGGCGAGGCGCCGCGATATCGCGGCAGGATGGACGTGTGCAGGTTGAGCGTGCCGAGGCGCGGCGTGTCGATCACGTCCTGCTTCAGGATGTGGCCGTAAGCCATGACCAGCGTCAGGTCGGGTTTGAAGTCGGCGAGTTGCTGGCGCTCGGCGGCGCCAAACTTCTCCGGTTGCAGCACGGGCAGGCCGCGGGCCTGCGCCCAGAGTTTGATTTCGTTGGGTGCGATCTTCTGGCCGCGGCCGGCGGCGCGGTCGGGCTGCGTGAAGACGGCGACTACTTGGCCGACCTGGCTCCCCTCGGCCGCCAGCCAGTCCAGCGCGGGTCGCGCGATCGCATCCGAGCCCATGAAGACGATCCGCAGCATGGCATCAGGTGGAGGGTCGACCTCCCGGCCGACCGCGGCCGGTCAGGAGACCGGCCCTCCAATTGGGGCAACAACACGAGGCATGGTTCAATCATCCAGCAGGCCCGGGTCGATGTCCTCACCCGCCTCCGCGCGGGCAAGGTTCTGGCGCTGGCCCTTGGCGGCGAGGCGGTCGGCGACGGACTGCTTCTTCTTGCCGATGAGGTCGAAATGGATCGGGCAGCCGTCGAGGTCGAACTGCTTGACGAGGCCGGCCTCGAGGTAGCGCCGGTAGGACTCGGTCAGGCTGCGCTCCTGGTTGCAGAAAATTTTGATGCGAAACGGCCGCGTGCCGGTCTGCGTGGCGTAGTAGATGCGGAAGCGGACGCCGAACGTGGAGTGCGGCGGCGTGCGGTCGGCCAGCGTGATGATGGCGGCGTTAAGCTTCGCGGTCGGGATCTTCGTATCGAGGCGCTTGTTCAGGGCGCGGGCCGACTTCAGCATGCGGGTGATCTCGTGGCCGGTGAGGGCCGAGACGAACATCACCGGCGCGCCGGGCGTGAAGAAAAGTTTATCAAACAGCGTCTTCTCGTAGTCCTCGCGGTATTCGCGCTCGGTGGCGAACTTCTCGACGAGGCGCTTCTGGAACTGCTCGTGCACGAGGTCCCACTTGTTGACGACGATCACGATCGGCTTGGCGGCCTTGATGATCTCGCCGGCAATGGCCTGGTCCTGCTGCGTGATGCCGTCCATCGCATCAACCACCATGAACACGACGTGCGCATGGTGGATCGCCTCGAGCGAGCGCAGGCGCGCGAAATACTCGACGGAGGACGCGAGCTTGGTCGACGGGCGGATGCCCGCGGTGTCGATCAGGCGGAAGGGCCAGGACTTGCCCTCGCGGCTAATGTATTCGAAATCCAGTTCGACCGCGTCACGCGTGGTGCCCGGCTGGTCGCTGACGATGAGCCGGTCGCTATTGAGCAGGCGGTTGCTCAAGGAAGATTTGCCGACGTTGGGCCGGCCGACGAAGACGATGCTGAGCCGCTCCTTTTCGAGTTCGCTCACCGCTTCCTCCGGCTCGAGTTTGGCCAGGACGGCCACGCGCAGCTCGGCCTCGCCGACGCCGTGCTCGGCGGAAATGTAGAACGGTTCGCCGAAGCCCAGGCGGTGGAACTCGGAGATGTCCTTGATCTTCTCCTGGCCGCTGTCGGCCTTGTTGGCGACGAGCAGGACGTGCTTCTTGCTCTTGCGGAGCAGCCGCGCGATGCGCTCGTCGAGCGCGGTGACGCCCTCGCGGGCATCGATGGTGAAAAGGATGACGTTGGCCGCGGCGATGGCGAAGTGGACTTGCTCCTCCGAGGCCTTGGTGATGCGCGCCGGGGTGTCGCTGCCGGTCAGGCCCAGACCGCCGGTATCGAGCAAGGTGTAGCCGCCCTCCTTCACCTCGGCCGTCACGACGTCCCGGGTGACCCCGGGCATGTCGTGGACGATGGAGATGCGCTTCTTGGCCAGCCGGTTGAACAGGCGGCTTTTGCCCACGTTGGGGCGGCCTACGATGGCGACGGTGCGAGACATAGCGCTAAGGTCTAAGGGAGAAGGCCGACTGGCCAGCAAGAAGATTCCGTGTAGGGCCGGCGCTGGCCGCCGGGCCGGTCCGTCGGCAAGCGACGACCCTACAAGAGCCTGCCGATTAGTGTTTATTCGGGCCCATTAGTGGTTTCTGTTCCGGGTTCCATGTTCGAAAGCCTGACCGATAAACTGACCGGCGCCCTGCGCAACTTGCGCGGGGTCGGTTCCTTGTCCGAGGCCAACATGGCGGACGCCCTCAAGGAAGTGCGTGCCGCCTTGCTGGCTGCCGACGTGCATTTCAAGGTCGCTCGCGAGTTCATCGACCGGGTGCAGGCCGAGTGCTCCGGCCAGCAGGTTCTCAAGTCCGTCACGCCGGGCCAGCAGGTGGTCAAGATCATCCACGATGAACTGGTAAAGCTCCTCGGCGAGGGCGCGACCGAACTCGCGCAGAAGCGCCCGCTCAAGGTCCTGATGGTCGGTCTCCACGGCTCGGGCAAAACGACCTCCACCGCCAAGCTCGGCAAGCTGCTAAAGAAGAAGGGCGCCCGGCCGTTTGTCGTTGCGTGCGACGTCTACCGTCCCGCGGCCATTGACCAGCTCGAGATTCTCGCGAAGCAGGAGGAACTCGGCTTCTATGCGGATCGCAATTCCAAGGATGTCCCCGCCATCGGCACCGCCGGGTTGGAGGCCGCGCTCGCCGTGAATGCCGACGTCATCCTGTTCGACACGGCCGGCCGCCTCCAGATCGACACCGACCTGATCGAGGAGGTCAAAAAACTCCACGCGAAGATCCAGCCAGACGAAGTGCTGCTCGTCGCCGACGGCGCGCTCGGCCAGGAGGCCGTCAATGTCGCCAAGGCTTTCCATGACGCCCTCAATCTTACTGGCCTGATCCTCACCAAGCTCGATGGCGATGCGCGCGGCGGTGCGGCGCTCTCGATCAAGTCTGTCACCGGCGTGCCCATCAAGTTCATCGGCACCGGCGAGAAGACGGAAAACTTCGAGATTTTTTATCCCGACCGCCTCGCCTCCCGCATCCTCGGCATGGGCGACGTCGTTTCGCTCGTCGAGAAGGCGCAGGAGCACATCGACGAGAAGGAGGCCGAGCGCATGGCCGAGAAGATGCGCAAGGCGGACTTCAACCTGGAGGACTTTCTCGCGCAGATGCAGCAGGTGAAGAAGATGGGCTCGATGCAGTCCATCATGGGTATGATGCCGGGCATGAGCGGCGTGGAGCTGCCCGGCGACGCCGAAAAGCAGATGAAGCGCACCGAAGCCATCATCCAGTCGATGACGATCCAAGAGCGCCGCAAGCCCGGCATCTTGAACGGCAATCGCCGCATCCGCATCGCCAAGGGCGCGGGCGTCAAAGTCCTTGAGGTCAACCAGCTCATCAAGCAGTTCGAGCAGATGCAGAAGCTCATGAAGATGATGAAAGGCGGCAACCAGAAGAAGATGATGCGCCAGATGGAGCAGATGAAGGGCCGCGGCGGGATGCCCGGATTCTGAACTGTAGGAGCTTTAGGCCCCGACCTGAAGCCCGACCCAATTGGCCACAAAAAACACGAGAAGCACAAAAACGGACAACCGAAGATTCCTGCACGTTCCCCACCCGTCATTCTGAACGCAGTGAAGAACCCAAGTGAGTTCAGTGTTCGATTCCATTGAGCGATTACGTCCGGCTAACATCCATGAACCGTTTCCTCCAACTCCTCCTCGCTCTCACCGCCTTCGTGGGCGGACTCTGGCTTTTCTACGCCGGCTACGGCCGCGGCCTGTCACTGGCGGGCAAGACCGAGACCGGGCTCGGCTACGTGAAGACCGGTGTCGACGGTAAGACCCGCATCCCCGTCCATCGCTGGTATTACGCCGGCGGCCTCGCCCTGCTCATCGGCAGCACCTGGTGGCTGGTGAAGGGCGGCGGCAAGCCCAAGGGCAAACGGCGCCGGTAGGTCCGGCCCATTCTGTTGTGGGAGCGAGCTTGCTCGCGATTTGCCAAGAGCTGACTTGCCCTGCTCGTAAACCGGATTATCTAGCCATCATGCCCACCGCACTTGTCACCAAGCCCAAGCGTAGTCGCTCCCGCCGGGCAGGCTCCGTCAGCCGCCTGGCTAATGCGGAAATCCATTCCCGCTTAGAGCAGATCGAGCTGGCCACGGTCAGTTCACTGCGGGCGTTGCAAATGGACATTGAGGGAGACGAAGGCGTTCCCTCGTCAGAGGTTTTGAAGAAGGCCCGGCTGGCGTTGCGGTGAAGGCGACGTTCCATCGCGAGGCCGAGGCGGAGCTGATCGCCGCCGCCCGAGATCTGGACGCAAAGGCGAAGCTCGGGCACGCCTTCCTCGACGAGTACGAGAATTGGGAAACACAGATCCGTCGTTTCCCTCTCGCCTGCCATGAAATCGCTCCCGGCATCCGCTGCGGTTATCTGAAACGGTTCAAGTACCACATC
>JANYAM010000175.1 GCA_025361365.1 Opitutus sp.
GGGCATAGAAGAGCGTGGGATAGGCGGCCGGGCCGGGCGGGCAGGGACGCCGGGGCGGGCAGGACGGGCTTTAAGGCCAGACTTCGCGCGCTTGCCGTGAACTTCGTCAGCGCGGATGCCACCAAAGCCGTGCAACACCAGGGCAGCCAGGTTTGCAGGATCGTTCGCGCGAACCCAGTTGAGAGACTTCTCGAAGCTAGCCGGCGAGATGATTTCGACCTTCTTTTTCGGGGCATTAACCCCGTCGGTGCGTTCAACCTCAAGCACGGCATTATCAGGCAAGTATCCCTCTTTGCGTGCCCAGCGGCAGAGCGTGACGATGCGCTTTCTCGCATCTTTGCGATTACCCTTATCCGGGATAGAGTTTAGGAAGTTAGCGTAGTCCTTTTTCTTGAACGCATCGATGTAACGGTCACCCAAGCCAGCCAGAATAGACGTGAGCTTCGATCGGTAGGTGCGCTCGCCCTCGCCCAATTCTTCCTTGGCGTCGATGAACAGCTCAATCAGGGCAGACAGCATGATGCGCTCCGCCTTAGGGTGGCACTCGACGAAGTAGGCCGCGGCCTGGGCGATCTTACCCTCCGTTTTTCGGAAAGCGTCTGCCCACTGAGCCATGGCGATCGACACATTCTCGATGCCGAGCTCCTTGGCGATGCGGTCGCAGTGGTGAAACTCCAGGGTCTCAGCCACGCTGATGTGCTTCGCGCTCGCCAGGCCGTCTGCGAGCTGGCTCGCTTTCAGTGTGGCTTCCAGGATGGCATCGTCCAGGTCGGACTTGGAAAAGCCTTCCTTGCCGCAACCAGGCCAGCGGACCTGGTAGATAGTGCGGTCCGGCTTGCCTTGCTGCTTGATCGAACCGCGATAGATCGTAACTGTAGCTGTCCCCGATTTGATCTGCATCGGGAACTTGGGATTATGTGTTTTTGCCATGGCCCCGGATAGCTACGGGGGGGCCAAAAAAGGTCCCGGGGACACCCCTGAAAGTGGAAAGAAGTGGAATCCCAACGCTGTTTATGTCTGGCTAACTCTGCCTAACTTCCGGCCTCCTAGCCCCGTAGCCCGGGGATTCGATGCTCCGTGAGGGCACCACTTTAAAACGCGCACTGTCAGGTGCGCGTTTTTCATGTGACGCGGTTGGCATGGTCCGCGGGATTCATACTGTCAGATTTCAAAACCACGGCAGCGGTGAAACTCCACCCCTAGGGTCGCGTCTCGCCGGCATGGCCACCCACTCCGGGCGGCCGGATGCTCACCCCCCAAGCCTCGCTCACCCCATGATGCTCACCCCTCGCTGCCGCCTTGCCGGCATTGTGTCCGTTTCGCTCCTGCTCCTGGCGTCGGTCGCCTCGGCGCAGATCGGCAAACGTTTCCCCTCCGAAAAGAAAGTCGTCACTGATCCCGTCACCGGCGTACCGCTGACCTTCCTCACCAGCACGCCCCACGGGGATTCCAAGATTTATCAGACCCACCACCAGTGGACGGCCGATGGCAAATGGCTCATCTTCCGCTCCAACCGCGCGGGCCGCGAGGCGATGGCGGTGAATGACGAGACCGGCGTCATGGTGCAGGTCAGCGAAGGCGGCTATACCGGCATGCTGTGTCTAGCCGACAATTCGATGAGCCTGTATTTCCTGCGGGTCCCCATGGACCGTCCGCCGCCGCCGATGACCGGCGCTGAGCCGGCGGTGTCGGGCGTGCCTCCCGCGGCGGAGGCCCCGGCCGGTCCGGCGGGTGCCCGTCCCCCGGGTGCAGGTGGCGGCCGCTTCGGCCGTCCGACCGGTCCGGCGCAGATCATCAAGGTCGACCTCGGCAAACTTTTTGCGGACAGCGAGGCGGGAAAAATGCAGCCGGCTGATGCGTACCAGAAAGTCTGCGGCACGATTCCGCTGGAGTGGGGCGCGGGCGGCGACATGGCGCTCGATTGCACCGAGAACTATGCCTACTTCCGCGTCGGCAAGGAAGAGGCGGCCAAGCACCTGGCGCCGGACGCCAAACTGGAAGCTAACTTCGGTCCCCGTAACATGGGCGCCGGTCCGACCGGCTTGGGCAAGATGAACCTCAAGACCGGCGAGGTCGGCTACATCGTTTCCGTGCCTTTCCAGATCGGCCACGTTCAGACCAACCCGTGGATGCCGGGCGAAATCGTTTTCTGCTGGGAGACCGGCGGCAAGGCGCCGCAGCGCACGTGGACCGTGATGGCCGACGGCACCGGGTTGCGCCCGCTGTTCCCCGAGGCGTCGTTTGACTGGATCACGCACGAGGCGGTCATCACCAAGGACGAGGTCGCCATCGCGATCCTCGCCCACCGGAAAATCACCGTCGCTGGAAAGCCGTCGAACGGCGACGGGGCGGGCGAGCAGGCCTCCTGGGGCCCGTCCGGCACGGCCGAACACCCGACCGGCCTCGCCATCGTGAATCTCCGCACGCGCGAGATGCGCATCATCGGCCAGGTGCCGGAGGGCAATCCCGGTCGTTCCGACTGGCACGTCAATGGTTCGCCCGACGGCCGCTGGGGTGTGTTCGACGATTTCCTTTACCGGCTCTGGCTCGTCGACCGGCACAGCGGTGAGACGATCATGCTCGCCGACCTCGGGCACATGACGACCGCGGCCGACCACATCCATCCGACCTTTAACGCCGCCAGCAACAAGATCGAGGTTCAGTCGGCGATGCTCTCGGCGGGTGGCGACAAGCGCTCGCTCAACATCGTGGTCGTGCCGGTACCCGACTCCTGGCTCAAGCGCACCTACTCGGACAAGATCCAGTAAGACACTTCTTGTTTCCTTACTCCCGGGGCCGGCCATAACGCCGGCCCTTTTTGTTCAATAAAACACGTTCCGGTCGAGGCTACGGTATTGGATGGCTTCAAGCAGATGCGGCTGCCCGATGTGCTCCGCGCCGGCGAGGTCGGCAATTGTCCGCGCCACCTTCAGGATGCGGTCGTAGGCCCGGGCCGACAGCGCCAATTGCTCCATGGCCTGCTGGAGCAGGTCGCCGAGCGCGGTATCGAGGGCGCAGAATTTCTTGAGCTGCGAGACGGGCATGCGGGAGTTGGCGGTGAGCTTCGTGCCGCGAAAGCGGATCAACTGCTGCTGCCGGGCCTGCTCGACACGTTCGCGGATGGCCGCCGATGACTCGCCGGGCCGGTCGCTCCGCAGCTCGGTGATCGACAGGGCCGGCGCCTCGATGTGCAGGTCGATACGGTCAAGCAAAGGCCCGCTGATGCGGGCGCGGTAGCGCTGCACCTGCGTGGGCGAGCAGCGGCACTCGTGCTTGGCGTCGCCGAGATAACCGCAGGGACAAGGGTTCATCGCGGCCACGAGCATGAAGTGACAGGGCAGGGTGATCTTGCCGGCGCTGCGTGATATGGAGACCACCCCGTCCTCGAGCGGCTGGCGCAGGACCTCGAGGGCCGAGCGCTTGAACTCCGGGAGTTCGTCGAGGAACAGCACGCCGTGGTGCGCGAGTGAGATTTCCCCGGGACCGGGAATGGTGCCACCGCCGAGCAGGCCGACGTCGGAAATGGTGTGGTGCGGCGCCCGGGCCGGGCGCTGCAGGAAATGCAGGCTGCCGGCCAGGGTCTGGCCGGCCGCGGAGTGGATGCGCAGGATGTCGAGGTATTCGTCGAGCGTCGGCTGCGGCATGATGCCGGGAATGCGCTTGGCGATCATCGATTTCCCCGAGCCCGGCGGCCCGATCATGATGAGGTTGTGGCCGCCCGCGACGGCGACCTCGACGGCACGGCGGACGGCGTGCTGGCCCTTGATGTCGGCGAAATCAGGCTCGTGCTCGCTGCGGACCGGCGGCGTGGACGAGTGCGGGGCGGCGAGCGGCGTGAGCTTGAGCTGGCCGGCGAGGAAGCGGTTGGCCTGGTCGAGCGAGGTGATCTCGTAGACCTGCAGGCCCTCGACGAGAGCGGCTTCCTGGGCGGCGCCCGGCGGCAGGAGGATGGCCCGCCGGCGGGACTCGCGCGCCAGCACGGCCATCGCCAGGCCGCCCTTGATCGGGCGGGTTGCGCCCGAGAGGCTGAGTTCGCCGGCGATAAGGTAGTCGCCGAGCTTCTCGCATACCAGCTGACCGGTGGCGACGAGGATGCCAAGGGCGATCGGCAGGTCATAGATGGCGCCCTCCTTGCGCAGGTCACCCGGCGCGAGATTGATGGTCGTGCGCGTGCGGGGCATGCGCAGGCCGGAGTTGCTGAGCGCGGAGACGACGCGGTCCTCGGACTCCTTCACGGCGGAGTCGGGCAGGCCGACGAGGACGAGATCAGGCACGCCGGATTCGCCGGTGTTGACCTCGACCGACACGGGCACGGCATCAATGCCCAGCAACGCGGCTGAGCCGATAGTAGCTAACATGAGACAGGGGGGCGGGAGCGAAGGGTGGGATTTAGCCCGTCCCAGACTGCAGGCGGCGCTGTAACTCCGCCAGGTTGGCCTCAACGGCCTGCAGGTAAGGGTTGGGTTGGCCCGCTGTCGTCAAATAGCGATGCACGCCGCCCGCCTCGAAGTCGAGCATGGGGCGCACATACTTGGTCCAGAAATCGGTGCTTTTCTCCAGCAACTGCCGGAGGCTGTGGTAGGGCCGCTTCTCGAGCGGGATCTGCTCGAAGTCGAAGGCCTCCACAAATTCCCGGTAGAGCGCTGGCAGTTTCTCCAGGTAGTCGGCCGCGCTCATCTGGGCGAGATAGTCGGCGGTCACCAGCAGGAAAGCCATCTGGCGGGCCTCGTCGCGGTGGAAGGAAACCTGGCTGATCTTGCTGCGGGGTCCGGTGCAGATGATGCCGGCGCAGATATCCTCGATCTCCGAGGCCGTCGCCCCCATGCGGGGCAGGTATTCGCGGGCAAAGTCGCAGCTGCGGCGCTCGTGAATAAAGGTGTATTTCGCCCCAGTGCCGGCGACATCGTCGGCTTTTTTCAGGTAACCGGTGTCGTGGAGCAGCACCGCCATGATCGCGAGCTCCCAGTCGCGGGCGAGGAGGACGGGCTTGTCAAAGGTGCGGCTGCGGCCTTGCAACAGGTGCAGGAGGCACACGGTGGCCTGCAGGGTGTGCTCATAGCTGTGATATTGCATGTCGATGGCCCGGTAGCCGGCGTAGTGACCCTCGAACATCCCGGTCACATCCTCGAACAATCGCTCAAGCAGGGGGAAGCTGGCCTCGGCCCCGATCCCCGCAAAAGCTGCCTTCACGGCCTTGAGCACGGCGGCCGGCTGCTTGGTATCAACTGCGTGGGGAGGAACCATGCGACACCTAAGGAGATAGGGGTTGCCCCCCATACGCAGCAAGCCCATATGCTGTGCTCTCGAGAAATGGTTAACAGCACCAACTTGATGGTTGGCCTGACCGGCGGCATGGGATGTGGCAAGTCGACCGCGGCGGCCCGGTTCGCCGAGCGGGGTTTCCGCCGGCTGGACGCTGACCAGGTTGTCCGGGACGAGCTGCTGCCCACCCCAGAGGTGGCAGCGGCCATCCGCGAGCGGCTGGGCCCCTCGATGCTGGCCGCTGACGGGAGCGTGCGTCGCGACCGGGTGGCGGAGAAGGTTTTCAAGGACCCGGCGGCCCTCGCCTGGCTGGAGGAACTGTTGCATCCGCGCCTGCTGGCGCGGTGGCGCGGGGTGATCGCCGCGAACCCGGGCACGGCCTTCATTGTGGAGGTTCCGCTGTTGTTTGAGAAGGGTTTGGAAAATTGGTTTGATTTCACGGTCTGCGTCACCACAGACTCCGAATCTCAATTGAGGCGGCTGGAACAGCGAGGCATCCCCCGGGATCAAGCCCGCGAGCGTATCTCCCAGCAACTGCCACTGGCCCGCAAGTGCGAGTTGGCAGACCACGTTCTCCTGAATGACGGCACCCCCGAATTTCTCCGTGAACAGGTCGACGCGCTGGCTGACCGCCTCTTGAACTCCCAACCCGACCGGCCCGCAGGCCGCATTCATGTCAGTCCCCCCTAAATCCGACGAAGATTCCAGCGCCGCCAGTGATTCGGCCACCACCAAGAAGCCCGCGCGCTCCCGCCTGATCCGGGGCGGCAAGAAGACCCCCAAGGTGGCCACCAAGGAAATCGATTTTCACGAGGCCCCGTCGGCGCCCGCTCCCGAACCCGTCCGCGCTCCAGCGCCGGAGCCCATGCGTGAGGCCCCGGCGCAAGCCGAAGCGCCCGCCAGCCATGGCGGCGACCAGGGCGGCCAGGGTGGGGGTGGCGACCAAGGCCAGCACGACGGCGGCCATTCGCAGGAAGGTGGCAACGGTGGCGGCAATGGCGGCCAAAATCAGCAGGGCGGTGGTGGTGGCAAATGGGGCCGGCGTCATCGCGGCAATAAATTTCGCGGCGGCGGTGGTGGTGGAGGTGGCAAGTGGGGTGGTGGTGGCGGGCAGAATTTCCAACCCAAGCATCCGCCACAACCCGCGCCGCCGAAGGAAGTCATCCACTACGGCGATCTCCCGGATCCTGCGCGCTTCCAGAGCCTCGAGGCCCTCGAGCAACTCTCCGACGAGATTGCCAAGAGCAAGACCGACCCGGTCTGGCTGAACGAACTCTTTGCGCTGAACCTCGCCGAGCTCACCGCCTTCGCCAAGAAACTCGAGGTGAAGTTCGAGGGCGCCCCGAACCGCCGCCAGCTCATCACCCAGGTCTTCGCCACGATCGCCGAGCAGAAAATCCCGCTCTACGATCGCGGCTACCTCGACCTGACTGATCGCGGCCTCTGGTTTGTCGTGCACGACGACGTCAACTACCGCCTCTACCCCGAGGACGCGTTTGTCCCCGAGATCTTCGTCAAGCATTTCGGCCTGAAACGCGGCCACGCCGTCGAGGTCCAGCTGCAACCGCCGCAGGGCAACGACCGCTGCCCGGCCGTGGTCGCCATCCGCAAGGTCATGGACGGCAAACCCAGTGAGATATCAAAGATCCCGCCGTTCGAGGAACTGGTGCCGTATTACCCGCTCAAGCGCATCCTGCTTGAGGTGCCGGAGAAAAAGGACGTCTCGATGCGCATGGTGGACATCATCACGCCTATTGGCTTCGGCCAGCGCGGCCTGATTGTCGCCCCGCCGCGCACCGGCAAGACCATCCTCATGCAGAACATGGCGAACTCCATCGCGGAGAACTCGGCCGACGCGAAGCTCATCATTTTGCTCGTGGACGAGCGCCCCGAGGAGGTCACCGACTTCAAGCGCCACTGCAAGGGCGAGGTCGTCAGCTCGACCTTCGACGAGGCGCCCGAAAGCCACGTGCATTGCGCCGAGATGGTAATCGAGAAGGCCCGCCGGCTCGTGGAGCAGGGCGACCACGTGGTCATCCTGCTCGATTCCATCACCCGCCTGGCCCGCGCCTACAACGCGCTCGCCGGCAACAGCGGCAAGATCATGTCCGGCGGCCTCGAGGCCAACGCGCTGCAGAAGCCCAAGCGTTTCTTCGGCTCGGCCCGCAACATCGAGGGCGGCGGCAGCCTGACCATCATCGGCACGGCGCTGGTCGACACTGGCAGCCGCATGGACGAGATCATTTTCGAGGAATTCAAGGGCACCGGCAACATGGAGCTCCACCTCGACCGCGACCTCGTCAACAAGCGCATCTTCCCCGCGCTCAACATCGACAAAAGCGGCACCCGCAAGGAAGAGCTCATCTATCACCCCGACGAGCTCATCAAGATCTACTCGCTGCGACGCGCCATGCAGGGCGTCCCGGCGGCCGACTCGATGGACATGCTCATCCAGCGGCTCAAGAAGACCAAGACCAACACCGAGTTCCTGCTGAGCCTCAACCGCTGAGCCGCCCCTGAGCCTGGCGAAGGCCGGACGCGGATCGGTTCACCTCATGACCACCGCCGCCGACATTCTGACCCAAATCGCCTCGGAGCGAGGGCTGACCGTCGGCAGCCCGGACGTTTTAGGCCAAGCCGTGGCCGCGGAGTTTGGCATGCTTTATGTCAACTTGGCGGCCGAACAGGTGCCCGGCGAAATTCTCCGCCTGCTGCCGCGCTCGTTTGTGGTCGAGCACGGCGTCATGCCGTTTGCCCGCGAGGGCGGGGTGCTGTGCGTGGCGGTGGCTGACCCCATCGCGATCGATGTCATCGACAGCCTGGCTCATTTGGCAGGCCAGCCAGTGCAAACGGCGCTCGCCGACGCCGGGGATCTGCAAGCGGCCATCAACCGTTACTATGGGTCGGACGCGGCTGAGTTGGCCGACGAGCTCCCGGCCGGGCCGGAGGCGGTGGGTGAGACCAGTAGCGAAGAAGGGCAGGCGAACGATCGCGACGCGCCGATCATCAAGCTTGTCCACACGCTCATCGCCAAAGCCATCCGCCGGCGGGCGTCCGACATCCATCTCGAGCCGCTCGAGCGGCGCTTCCGCGTGCGCTACCGAATCGATGGCGTCCTGCTGGAGACCGACGCCCTGCCGAAGCGCCTGCAACTCGCCGTCATTTCGCGCTTGAAGATCATGGCGAACATCAGCATCGCTGAAAAACGCGTGCCGCAGGACGGCCGCATCCAGGTCAACCTCGGCGGCCGCACGCTAGACCTGCGCGTGTCGTCGCTGCCCACGGCGCACGGCGAGAGCATCGTGATGCGCATCCTCGACAAGGAGGACCTCAAGCTCGGCCTGCCGGAGCTCGGATTCCTGCCTGACGACCAGAAAGAGTTCGAGCAGCTCATCGCCTCGCCTGACGGCATCATGCTCGTCACCGGCCCCACTGGTTCGGGCAAGACCTCCACGCTCTACGCCTCGCTCCACCAACTCAACCGGCCCGACCGGAAGATCATCACTGTCGAGGAGCCGGTCGAATACCAGCTCTCCGGCATCAACCAGGTGCCCGTCAACGCGTCCATCGGCATGACCTTCGCCGCTGCGCTGCGCGCCATGCTGCGGCAGGCGCCGAACATCGTCATGGTCGGCGAAATTCGCGACTTGGAGACAGCCGAGATCGCCATCAACGCCTCGCTGACCGGCCACATGGTGTTCAGCACGCTGCACACCAACGACGCACCGTCGGCTGTCACTCGCCTGATCGACATTGGCGCGAAGCCCTTCCTCGTGGCCGCGGCGCTCCGCTCGGTCATGGCGCAGCGGCTGGTGCGCCGCATCTGCGCGGCCTGCAAGCGACCCTACACGCCGGCGGCCCGCGAGCTCCACGCGCTCGGCCTGAAGCCCGGCCAGCTGGCGGGCGCCAGCTTCGCCCACGGTGCTGGCTGCACGGCCTGCCACGGCACCGGCTATCAGGGCCGGATGGGCATCTTCGAGATCTTCCGCATGCACGACGGCATCCGGAGCATGATTTACGACAATGTAACTGCTGCCCGTCTGCGGGCACAGGCCCGGCAGGACGGGATGCGCACCATGAGGGAGGATGGGGTGCGCAAAGTCCTTGCCGGCCTCACGACAATCGAGGAGGTTGTGACCGTAACCGTTGGCGATCCGCTTTAACCCTACCACCGCATGAGCTACGAAATGAATGACCTCCTGGAGCTGGTCGTGGACCAGAAGAGCTCCGATCTACACCTGCAGGTCGGCGTCCCGCCCTGCCTCCGCCTCCGCGGCAGCATGACCCCGATCGACGGACCCGAGCTGCGGCCCGAGGATACCGAGCAACTGATGCTCTCCATCACGCCGGACAACCACATCCAGAACGTGAAGCTCAACGGCGGCACCGACTTCGGCTTCGCTTTCGGCGACAAGGCCCGCTTCCGCGTCTCCGTGCTCAAGGCCAAGGGCAACTACGGCATGGTGCTCCGCCAGATTCCCAACCAGCTCTTCGACCTGCGCACCATCGGCATGCCCGACAAGATCAAGGAGCTGCTCTACCGCCAGCGCGGCCTCTTCCTCGTCACCGGCCCGACCGGCTCCGGCAAGTCCACCACGCTCGCCTCGATGATGAATTACATCAACGAGAACCGTGACGGCCACATCATCACCATCGAGGACCCGATCGAATATTACCACCCGCACAAGAAGTGCGTCGTCACCCAGCGCGAGGTCGGTTCGGACGTCCCGAGCTTCGCCGAGGCGATCAAGCGCGCCCTCCGTCAGGACCCCGACGTTATCCTGGTGGGTGAGTTGCGCGACCTGGAGACCATTGAGGCGGCCATCTCGGCCGCTGAGACGGGCCACTTGGTGTTCGGCACGCTGCACACGAACAGCGCGGCCAAGACCGTCGACCGCATCGTGGACGCCTTCCCGGCCAACATGAAGGAGATGATCCGCATGCAGCTCTCCACCTCGATCATCGCCGTCATCTCCCAGTCGCTCTGCAAGAAGAAGACCGGCGGCCGCATCGCGGCCTACGAAATCATGGTCAACACCTCGTCCATCGCCTCGCTCATCCGCGACAACAAGACCTTCCGTATTCCGTCTGACATCCAGACCGGTGCCAACCTCGGCATGATTACGCTCGATACCCACCTGATGAGCCTGGTCAACCGCGAGCTCATCGAGCCCGACGAAGCGCTTGAAAAGTCGCAGGACCCGGTCGTCATGAAGGAAAAACTCACCTCCATGGGCTTCAAGCTGCGCGAACTGTAACCATCAGACTTTCCGGCTGCGGGCCCGGCCGGTTTCCTCATGTTCGAGGAACACAACCAGGCCATATTTAATTTGCTCGCCGAGCGCCGGCTCGTCGAACCCGCCTCGCTCCAGGCCGCTTTTGCCGAGCACCACGCCACGGGCAAGCCGCTGGCCCGGATGCTGCTCGACCTTGGCCTGCTGAAGAAATCCGCGCTGCTCAACGCTGTGGCGGCCCACCTCGGCTGCGACTACGCGGGTGACCTGCCGGCCACGCTACCCGGCGACGCCATTGCCCTGGTCGAGCGCCGCATTGCACGCACCTATGGCGTGGCGCCCATCGCTTCAGACGCATTCTCGGTCTCAGTGGCCGCGATGGATCCCTTCAACCCCAATCTCGTTAACGACCTGACCTTTGCCCTTCAGCGCGACGTGCGTGTCAGTGTCGCCGACCCCGAGAGCGTGTCGCTGCTCATCCGGCAGCATTACGGCGAGGAGGAGATTTCCCTGGATGCGGCGCTCGACGACTTGCAGGCCCAAGTGGGGGACACCGACGACGAAGTGCTGTCCGAGGCCGACATCGAGCAGCTGGCCGGGCAGACGCCCATCATCCGTTTCGTCAACCTCGTGCTCGCGCAAGCGATCCGCGACAAGGCGTCTGATATCCACTTCGAACCGTTTGAACACGACTTCAAGATCCGCTACCGGATTGACGGGTCGCTCTACGAGATGGCTCCGCCGCCCAAGAACCTCGCGCTGCCCATCATCTCCCGCCTGAAGGTGCTCGCGAACCTGAACATCGCCGAGCGCCGCCTGCCGCAGGACGGCCGCATCAAGCTCAACCTCGGCGGCCGCGCCGTGGACCTGCGCGTCTCCACGCTGCCCACGCAGTTCGGCGAGAGCGTCGTGCTGCGCGTCCTCGACCAGACCTCCGTCCAGCTCGAGCTCAAGCAGATTGGCCTGCCCGACGCGATCCGCACCGGCGTCGAGGAGATCATCCGCCGCCCCAACGGCATTTTCATCGTCACCGGCCCCACCGGCTCGGGCAAGACCACCACGCTCTACAGCTGCCTGAAAACCCTGAACACCGTCGACTCCAAGCTGCTCACCGTCGAAGACCCGGTTGAATACGAGATCGACGGCGTGATGCAGGTGCCGGTGAACCTGGCCGCCGGCCTGACCTTTGCCCGCGCGCTGCGGACTTTTCTCCGGCAGGATCCCGACATCGTCATGGTCGGCGAAATCCGCGATCTCGAGACGGCGCAGATAGCCATCCAGGCCTCGCTCACCGGCCATCTCGTGCTCAGCACGCTGCACACGAACGATGCGCCGTCAGCCGTCACCCGTCTGGCAGACATGGGCATCGAGCCCTTCCTGCTCGCCTCGACCCTCGAGGCCGTGCTCGCGCAGCGGCTCGTGCGCCGCACCTGCGCGGCGTGCCGGATTCCGTTTGAACCCGGCGACGACCTGCTGCGCCAGTTGGGCGTTAACCGGGCCGCGTTGGCGGGGCGGCCGTTTTATTCCGCCTCGGGCTGTCGGGCGTGCCACCACACCGGCTACCAGAGCCGGCTCGGCATCTTCGAGTTCCTGCCGATGAACGACGCGCTGCGCGAGCTGGTGGTGCAGGGTGTTTCGCTGGTGCAACTCCGGCAGAAGGCGATGACGCAGGGCATGACCTCGCTGCGCGAAGCCGGTCTCGCCGCCATCCTGGCGGGCGAAACCACGGTGGAGGAAGTGGTGAAATATACCTGAGCATGCCCCGATTCTCCTACATCGCCCTCGATGCGCGCGGCGCGGAGAAATCCGGGCTGCTGGATGCCCCCGACGTGAAGCAGGTGGCGGCAATCCTCAAGGGGCAGGGCCTGTTTCCGACCGACGTGAGTTCGGCAACCAGGGTGGCACCCGGCCTCCGGACGGGTTTTTCAGAGCGTGCGCCCAACAAACCCGTCCAGCCTGTCCGCCAGAGCCTTGGCGGCGGCGGAAGGCCGGGTTCCACCACTGAAAAAGCCACGAGCTCCGGACTGCAACTGCGCCTGCCTTTCCTCCGGATGGTCGGCGCGAAGGAACTCGCGGTGTCCACTCGCCAACTGGCAACACTCCTCCAGGCCGGCATGCCGTTGCTGCGCGGGCTCGAGGTGTTGGCCCGGCAGGAGCGCAACCAGGGTTTCCGGCGGGTCATCGAGGCGTTGGCCGAAGCGATCAAGTCGGGCGGCACGCTCTCAGAGGCGATGGCGCAGCACCCGCGGGTGTTTGACCGCCTCTACGTCAACATGGTCAAGGCCGGTGAGGCCGGCGGCGTGCTCGATGTCGTGCTCGACCGGCTCGCGCACTTTCAGGAGAAGAACCTCCAGTTGAAGGGCAAGATCACGGCGGCCATGGTGTATCCGCTCATCGTCATGGCTGTGGCGGTGCTGATCCTTTGCGGCCTCCTGGTTTTCGTGGTGCCGAAGTTCAAGCAGATCTTCGCCGACCTGCTCAAGGGGGCACCGCTGCCACCGCTGACGCAGTTCGTGCTCACCGTGAGCGACGCGGTCAAGAACCACTACCTCGTGGCGCTGGGCGTGGGCGTCGCGCTCTGGTTCGCGGTGCAGGCCTTCCGCCGGACACCTGCCGGCGCGCGCTTGCTGGACACCTGGACCGTGAAGCTGCCGCTGTTCGGCCAGCTGTTCCTGAAGGCCATCATCGCCCGCTTCGGCCGGACGCTCGGCACGCTGCTCTCGAGCGGTGTGCCGATTCTGCCCGCACTGCTCATCACTCGCGACACCTGCGGCAATACTCGCATCGCCGACGCCATCACCGAGGTCCACGACCGGGTGAAGGAAGGCGCGCCGGTCGCCAGGCCGCTGGAGGCGACGCAGGTTTTCCCGCCGATGGTCACGAGCATGATCGACGTCGGCGAGCACACCGGCCAGCTGCCCGAGATGCTGGGCAAGGTGGCCGACATCTACGAAGACGAAGTGGACAACGCCGTCGCCGGGCTCAGTTCGCTGATCGAGCCGATCCTGATCCTGTTTCTGGCGCTCGTCGTCGGCACGATCGTCATCGCGCTGTTCCTCCCGATCATCCGCATCGTGCAGCTGCTGACGTAGTCAATTGGAGTGTCGGCGCTAGTCGCCGGACCGGTCCGCCGGCAAGCGGCGACCCTACATTGAGCTGCTTATGTTTGGCATGTAACGCTGGCTGCACTTATCGCCTGGTGGCGGGCTGACCCGCCCGCAGCTCAACCTTGCTTCCCGGGCAGTTTGTCCAGCAGCACGATCACGAAAGTGGCGATGGGCCCGAGGAGCAGTCTGGCCAGGAACCAGCCAAGACCGCTGCGATTTTTGCTCTGCGCCAGCCCGGCATTGATCAACGCCAGGGTGCCGTAACCGACGGCAAATTCTGTGGTGTGCGCGGGATGCATCGGGAGTTATTTCGGCGGCTTCGTCAGCAGCAGCTGCGCGTTGAGTCCGAGATGACGGTCGGAGAACTCGTCGGACTCGCCAGCCTGGCGGAGCAGGCGCTGCACCATGCCCATCTTGGCGTCGAGGTCGTCGATCTTGGCGACGAACACGGCCTCGGGTGTGGCCGCGATGACCGCCGCGCCCCACTCGAGCTCGCCCTGGTGGCTAAGCACGATGTGCTCCAGCCGCTCGAGCAGGTCGGGGTTGAGCTTGGCCTTGAGCCCGGCCTTGCGGACAAGCTGGTAGCCGAGGACGACGTGGCCCTGCAAAATGCCCTTGCGGCTGCGCGACGTGGAGAGCGTGCCCTGGTATTCGATGACCTTGCCCGTGTCGTGGACCAGCACGCCCGCCAGCGCGAGATCGGCGTCCACCTCGGGATAGAGCGGCAGCAGGGCGCGGGCGGCGCGGGCCATGTGGCAGGTATGCTCGAGCAGCCCATGCCGGTAGGCGTGGTGCATGGCAAGGGCGGCGGGAGCGGCGCGGAAAGCCTCGCCGATCTCGTCAAACACCGCCTGCACCGTGGCCCGCGTCTCGGCGTGGGCGATGGCGGCGATGTGGCCCTGGAACTCGGTCCAGAGGGCATCGGCATCCTCGGGCGAGGTTTCGACGAGGTTCGCCATAAGCGGCGAGCCCGCGAGCTGGTCGGAGCTGATTTCCTCGGCTCGGAGCAGTTTCGGGGAGAGGCGGTTCTGGTAATAGTCCACCTTGGCCTCGATGCGGACGACCGCACCCTCCTTGAGCGACTTGAAAAACTCGAAGGACGGGTTGTCGCTGAAACAATTGCAGTTGAAGGTGCCGGTCTTGTCACCGAACTCGACCATCAGGAACGGATTGCCGGTCTTCGTCGGGCGCTCGGTCATGCGCTTGATCAGCAACACACTCGTGAAGGTGTCGCCGCCGGTGCGGTCGAGGGCCTTGATATCACGAACCGTGAGCGAGGTGGAGATGTCGGACATGAGGAAAAGCAGGGAGCGGGGAGCAGGGAGCGATGAGTAAAAAAGCGGATTGGAGGAGGAATGGCCACAAAAACCTCAGATCCCAGGGGTCGCTTGATTTCAGGTGCCTTTTCTCCCAGCTCCTTGCTCCACGCTCCCGGCTCTCTCCTCAACCGTATTTCTTAACGAGTTTGGTGTAGTCGCGGAAGAAGGGATGGCTGGCCTCGTGCACGAGGGCATAGAAGACCGTCTCCGCCGGCAACACGTGGCAGCCGGCATGCGCCAGCTGGGCCAGCACCGTGGCGGCGTCGGCAGCGCGGCGCGCGCCCAGGCAGTCGGCGAGCAGCGTGACCTTGTAGCCGGCTTTCAGGGCATCCATGGCCGTCTGGTAGACACAAATGGGCGTTTCTAGACCGCAGATGAGGAGGTGCTTCAGGGCCTTGGCGCGAAAGTGCGCGGCCAGTTTTTTCTCGGCAAACGGGGAGAAGGCGGTCTTGGCGAGCACCTCGGGTTCGCGGCAGAGGGCGAGCAGGTCCTCCGCGGTGTGGCCGAGCTTGTCGGGCACCTGTTCAGTGAAGACGACGGGCAAGCCGAGACCCTTCGCCGCTTCCAGGGAAAAGGAGCAGCGCCAGTGGACACGCTGGCTGTCGGGGATTGCCGCCAGGAACACCGGCTGCAGGTCGAGACACAGCAGCAACGGTGCGGCGGGGTAGGCGGTCATGGGAGCAGAAGACAGATAACAGAGGACCGATGACGGACAACAGATAAAGTCTGTGCTCTATTCCCCGTTTTCAGTCCTCCGTCCTCTGAAGGCGAAGCCTACGTCTTGTAGTAGGCTTCCCGTGCCTTCACCTGCACCACCCGTTTTTCGGGCAAAATGTAGGCGGTCAGGCTGCCGCCCAGCACGCAGGCGGTGTCGATGCCAAGCGTCCACTTGGTGCGGGCTACCTCCTCGCGCGGGGTATGGCCGTAGACGACGAACGGCGGGCCGGACCACAACTCCGACCAGTGCGGGGCGTCCGGCATCTCGGCACGCTTGTGCGGCTCCCCGTCCTTGCCGACGACTTGGATGCGCGTAACGATCCGCGCCGGCTGTTTCTGCCAGGGCCGGTCGGGTAGGAAACCGGCGTGCACGAACACGACGCCGAGTTCCTCGTCCTCGTAGGTGAGTTTCATGCCCTCGAGGTAGTCCCAGTCCTTGCCCCGCAGCTGCTCCATCGTGGCGTAATCGTATTTCTTGAGATGGCTGGGGTCGTCCGTGCGCCGGTAGTTGAGATGGCGCAGCTCGTGGTTGCCGAGCAGGGAGGCCGTCGCGTGCTCGCGCGCCAGCTCGACGACCTTGCCGCTGTCGGGCCCGCGGTTGATGAGGTCGCCGAGAAGGATCACCCGGTCGTCCTTCTCCAGGTCGAGCTTGTCGAGGAGGTCCTCGAATTCCTTGTGGCATCCGTGGATGTCTCCGACGGCGATGAGGCGGCCCTTCATGCGGAAATTTGCTAGCGTTCGGGGCTCGCGGGGGTAAACAAGAAAACGCCCATGGAGTTAACTCTTCACCCGATTGCCACAAAGTGTTTCGTCAGCGGCCGCGATTTCGCCGAGAATGACCGGGTTGCCAGCTACCTCGTGCGGGAGGCGACCGGCGAGGTTGCCCGGCGCGACCTGCTAGAGAGCGAAGACGGCCGCTTCATGCCACCGGCCTTCATCTATTGCCGCTGGGTGGTGGGTTTCAAGCAGCGCAAGGCGGAGGAGGATCCGGCCCGCATGCTCAAGCTGACGGCCGAGAATCTCTTCCTCACCTTGGCGGCGCCCGAGGCCGAGCCCAGCGCCACCAACACGCCGCTGCTGCAGTTCCTGGCGCTCATGCTGGAGCGCAAGAAACTCATCAAGCTGCGCGGCTACACCGAGGACGGCCAGCGGCAGATCTACGAGCACATGCCGACGCACCAGCTTTACGAGGTGCCGGTGGGAGACCTGAATGTGGAGTTTTTCCAAAAGATCCAGGAGCATCTCGGCGTCCTCGTCGGCACCCCCAAGGCCAAGGTGGAAGCACCTGCTGCCGCGCCGGTGGCGTCCTGATAGAGCCGGGGGCGGTGCCCCCTGAAAAACGTAACATTCAGAACGTTGCCGTCCGCAGGCAGCTGGCCAAGGGTGGGGTACTTCCGCCCTAAATCCCTCCCGCGCCCATGACGACGAAACCCTCTGCTTCTGCTGCCGCCAAAAAGAAACTGCTCAGCCGGATCGCCGCGGCGCAACGTCAGGCCGACCACGCCAGGAAGATCGCGAAGCTGGCCAAGCTGGGTTTCCGCCACGCCAAGGACAAGTTCAAGGCGGCCAAGCGCGCCGCCAAGAAGCTCCGCAAGGCCGTCAAGGTCCTCAAGGCCGAACTGGCTGCGCTCGGCGCGAGGAAAGCCCCGCGTCCGCGCCCGACGCCCAAACCCGTCGTCAAACGGGCGCGGCCAGCTCCGCCGGCAGTCGCACCGATGCCGGAGATTGTGGAGATTGCGCCCGTGGCGCCGGAGACCCCGCCGATCGCGCCGGTCTGAGTTCCGTTCCGAGGGTGGAGCGCGTTGACCTCAACGCGCTTGGGCGCGTTCGTTCGCAATCCAGCCTCCTGGGGACAGGCCGCTCCACCTCAAACCAAGCAACGCTGGCTCAGTAGACCTCCGGCACGAGCATTTTTGGCGAGATCGGTTCGCGCCGGTAGTCGGGATTGTGGTCCCGCGGCGGCAGCTTGACGGGCTTGTGCGCGACCTCGGTGTATTTCACCTGCGAGAGCAGGTGATGGATGCAGTTGAGGCGGCCCTTCTTCTTGTCCTTGGCCTGCACCACCCACCACGGCGCCTCGGGGATGTGCGTGCGCTTGAACATGATTTCCTTGGCCTTGGTGTAGGACTCCCAGCGCTTGCGGGACTCGAGGTCCATCGGACTGAGCTTCCACTGCTTGAGCGGGTCGTTGATGCGGCAGCGAAACCGGAACTCCTGCTCCTCATCGGGGATGGAGAACCAGTATTTGATCAACTGGATGCCGGAGCGCGCGAGCATCTTCTCGAACTCGGGCACCGAGCGGAAGAACTCCTCGTATTCCTCGTCGGTGCAGAAACCCATGACCTTCTCCACGCCGGCGCGGTTATACCAACTGCGGTCGAAGAGCACCATTTCGCCGGCGGCCGGCAGGTGGGCGATGTAGCGTTGGAAATACCACTGCGTCTTTTCGCGGCTCGACGGTGCCGGCAGCGCCGCGACGCGGGCGACGCGGGGATTCAGCCGCTGCGTGATGCGCTTGATGGCGCCGCCCTTGCCGGCGGCGTCGCGGCCCTCGAACAGGATCACCAGCCGGTGGCCGCTGGCCACGATCCAGTCGTGCATCTTGACGAGCTCGCCCTGCATCCGGAAGAGCTCCTTGAAATATTTATTGCGGGCCTCGCGGGTGACATCCGTATCGACCGGTCGCGCGGGCGAGCCGGGCTCGACGTGCTCCCAATCCTCGCGCTCCATTTCCAGCTCCTCATCGTAGTCGTCGATGAGGTCCTGATGGACACGCTTGATCAGTTCATTCTCCTGCTTGGGCGTGGGAGAAGCGGCGAAGGGGGCGGTGGTGGGATCTTTGGCCATGGGAAAGGGAAGGGTGCGGGCCAAGGCAAACCCGATATGCGGCGGCTAGCAAGCAAGCCGCGGGCCCCGGGCGGCTAAACTGTTGGGATTTAACACGGCCGTGACATTTGATCGAAGGTGGAACCCGGCCTCCGGACGGGTTGGCCTGGCGCGAATCCTGAAAGCGCGTCCAGAGGCCGCGCTCCACCTCGGCACCAGACACAAAAAAGACGGGACTTTCGTCCCGCCTTGAAACTTAGGCCCCGGCCACCGTCAGCTCCGGATCGAAGCTGACCGCCAGGCGGTAGATCTGGCCGGGCCTCATGATGAGCGGGTGGTCGCGGGTGAACATCTGCACGTAATGCAGCTTGCCGTAGTTCGTCCGGTAGACCGGGTCGGCGCTGACCACCTCCGTCTCCGCCCAATTGGCGTGGAAGTCATCCTTGAGCACCGAGCAGCGATGGCCGTGCGTGCCGAGGGCCGGCGAGGTGGGCATCCGGTATTTCGAATGCGGCGCGCCGATGACGAGGGCAAAGCGGAACTTGTCGAGCTGCACCTGGTTTTTGACCGTGTAGGCGAACTCGGCGGAAATCTTGCTGCCGGTGAACGTCCATTGGACCTTCACGCTGCCGAGGCCCTTGACGATCTCCTCCTTGGTATTGATCAGCTCAGGCTGCTCATAGCGGAAGTAGAACGAGTTCTTCAGGCCGAGCCCGGTCACGCACTTCTGGCCGTAGAAGGCCGGCAGGGTGACATTCTCGCCGAAGGTGAGCTCGGGCGTCATCACGGGCAGGTAGACGTTGTTCGGCCAGTCAAAGACACCCGGGCTGTGCGGGAACGGCAGGTTGTCCGCCGTGCAATCCACGCCGGAGCTGACGAGCGGCAGCTGGATCTGGAGACCGGACTCGGCGTCGCGGTAGAGGAACAGGCCCTGCTCCTTGCGGTTGGACTTGTCGAAGATGACAAAGCGGCCGCTGGTGCGCGCCGGCTCGACCTTGACGTTGTCCGGCATCTGCACGGTCTTCGCGAGGCGGGACCACTGGCAGAGGTAGCGGGCCGCATCGAAGTTCGCCATGCGCGTCGTGTGCGAAGCGTAGGCCGTGCGCTCGTCATCGCGGATGTCGAGGAAGCCGTGCTCCTGGTCCAGGTAGGTGTGGAAGAAATAGTAGAACAGGCGGCGCAGGATATCGAAATACTTGTTCTTCTGGTCGTCGGGGATCCAGCCGTCGCGCAGGCCCTGCAGGATGAGAGTGATGCAGTGCATCTGGCCGTAGGCGCCGGCGGCGCGGCCGTAAGCCCAACCGAGGCCGTCGGGACGGACCATGTCGGGCATGAGCTTGATGTATTTCTCAGCGTAGGTGCGGAGGGTGGGGAGCTTGCGCTCGCGCAGGGCGGAGTTGGCGTGGAGCTGCAGCGCCGAGCGCGTGAAGACCAGGGTCATCACGCCGTAAAGATTGAACTGGCCGCCGTAGCCCTTCTCGACGTCGTCGAAAAAGCCGGCCGAGCTGGTCTGTTCGATGCGCTCCGCGAGGCGCTCGATGAGGCGCGAGGTCTCGTCCTTCTTGGAGAGGCCGAGGCTGTAGCGGCACACCGCCTTGGCGATGTTGAAGGCCTGCCAGTAATTGTCGTAGTCGCTGCGGGTGAGCAGGAGCTTGTCGAGCTTCTGGCGGGTCTCCTCGACGAGGCGCTCCCAGACGGGATTGCGCTCCTTGGAAGGGCCGAAAGAGAGGAGGCCGAGCGAGGCGTAGGCGACGCCGTTCTCGCCGGCGGGCTCGGTGAAGGCCTGGGCGGTGATGGTGCGGGCCGCGAGGTCGATCAGGTCGTAGCCCTTGAGCGTGGTCTCGCCAGTGGCGCGGTAATACTCGCCCAAGGCGAAGGCGACGTGGCCGGGCTCGTCGGAGCGGGGGCTTTCACCGGAAATGGGAGTGACGGTGCCGTCGGCATTGATGGCGTCGAGGTTGTGGGCCAACATCGACCGGGCCATATCGAGACATTGCTCGGAGAAGCTATTCATTCAGGAGACTTTTCGTGTCAGAGGGTGGAGATAGGGAAGGGAAGTTCTCGCGAGGGGCAAAAGCCGGTGCAAGAGCGAAGTTACTTGACGATGAGTTTGACGAATTCGGCGTTGGTCTTGGTCTTGCTGAGGCGGGTGACCATGGTGTCGGTGGCCTCCTCGATCTTCTGCTGCACGAGGGCGCGGCGGAAGAAGTGGATGGCCTCCAGCGTCTTCTCATCGAGAAGGAGCTCCTCCTTGCGGGTGCCGGAGGAGGCGACGTTAACGGCCGGCCAGATGCGCATCTCGGCCGCCTTGCGGTCGAGGACGAGCTCCATGTTGCCGGTGCCCTTGAATTCCTGGAAAATGACGTCGTCCATGCGGCTGCCGGTCTCGACCAGGATGGAGGCGATGATGGTGAGACTGCCGCCCTCCTCGGTGTTGCGGGCCGAGGCAAAGAGCTGGCGGGGCTTCTCGAGGGCGCGAACGTCGAGGCCGCCGGTGCCGGTGCGGCCGGAGTTCTTGGCGGTGTTGTGGGCGCGGGCGAGACGGGTGAGGGAGTCGATCAGCATCACGACATCCTTGCCGGCTTCGACGAGGCGCTTGGCGCGTTCGATGCAGAGGTCAGCGATGCGGATGTGGTTCTCGACCGGGTCGTCGTTGGACGAGGCCCAAACCTCGCAAGGCACGCTGCGCTTGAAGTCGGTGACTTCCTCGGGGCGCTCGTCCACGAGGAGAATGATGACGTGGCACTCGGGATGGTTCTGCAGGACGCCGAGCGCGATGTCGCGCAGGTAAGTAGTCTTGCCAGTGCAGGGCGGGGCGACGATGAGGCCGCGGGTGCCCTTGCCAATGGGAGCGAAGAGATCCATGACGCGGGTGGTCATGCGACCGTCCTTCAGCTCGAGCTTGATCTGCTCGTTGGGCGTGATGGTCGTGAGGTTGGCGAACTCGAGCGACTTGCGGCGCTCCTCGAGGTCGAGGCCATCGACCTTCTCGATGAAGCGGACCTTCGGGTTGGGGAAGCGCTCGTCCGGCGTCGCCATGGCCGTGATCATGCTGCCTTGGTTCAGGTGGAAGCGGCGCACGAGTTCGCGCGGCACGAAGGGGTCGGTGGGCCGGCGCTTGCCGTGCTTCGCGAGGTCGAGCAACTGGCCATTACGGCTGTTGTCGAGATCGAGGATGCCTTCGACGCGAATGCTGTTGTCCGGCTGGGCCGGAGCGGGGGAGGGAGTCGGCGTGGCCGTGGAAGCGGCGACCGACGGGTTGTCTTTATCCATACAAAACGATTTTAGGCAGTTGCCTAAGCTTGACCGTGCAATCCGTCGGGGGCATTTCAGAACCAGCAGCTTCAACCCCAATTAGAGGAGAAACAGTGACGGACCAAACGATTACCTCGGTGTCTCGCGAAAGCCGGATTTTCAAACCATCGGCTGAATTCAAGAACCAAGCAAACCTTGGCAGCTACGCGACTTACCGTAGGCTCTACCTCGAGTCTGTCAACGCTCCAGAGAAATTTTGGGGCAAACAGGCCAAGGAGCAGCTCGTTTGGCGGAAGCCTTTCAAGCAGGTTCTCGACTGGAAGCCGCCCCACGCCAAGTGGTTCCTGGGCGGGAAGTTAAACGTTTCCGAAAACTGCCTCGACGTGCACCTCGGCACGGCCCGCGAAAACAAGGCGGCAATTATTTTCGAGGGCGAGCCCGGCGATGTCCGGACGATCACTTACAAGCAGCTCCATTTTCACGTCTGCCGTCTGGCGCATATCCTTGAGAACTCCGGCATCAAGCCCGGCGACCGCATCGCCATCTACCTGCCGATGATCCCGGAGGCCGTGATCGCCATGCTGGCGTGCGCCCGCGTCGGCGCCGTGCACACCGTCATCTTCGGCGGTTTCAGCGCCGAGGCCATCAAAGACCGCATCAACGATTGCAAGGCCAAGCTCGTCATCACCGCCGACGGCGGCTGGCGTCGCGGCAAGGTCATCGAGCTCAAGGCCAATGTGGACCGCGCCGTCGCTGGCACGCCGACCGTGCAGACCGTCCTCGTCGTCAAGCGCTGCGGCAACGCCGTCACCATGGTTGAGGGTCGCGATGTCTGGTGGAAGGAAGCCTGGGAGGGCGCACCGAACCAGCACACCGCGAAGGCCTTCGATTCCGAGCACCCCCTCTTCATCCTCTACACCTCCGGCTCCACCGGCAAACCCAAGGGCGTGCTCCACACCAGCGCGGGCTACCTGCTCGGCGCCAAGCTCACCTCACACTACGTCTTCGACCTCAAGGAGACCGACCGCTACTTCTGCTCCGCCGACATCGGCTGGATCACCGGCCACAGCTACGTCGTCTACGGCCTGCTCTCGAACGGCTCGACCGTGTTCCTCTACGAGGGCGCCCCCAACCAGCCGGAGCCCGACCGCTTCTGGCAGATGATCGACCGCCACGGCCTCACCATCCTCTACACCGCGCCGACCGCCATCCGCGCGTTCATGCGCTGGGGCGACAACTACGTGCTCCGGCATCGCCTCGACTCGCTGCGCCTGCTCGGCTCCGTCGGCGAGCCCATCAACCCCGAGGCGTGGATGTGGTATCACACCATGATCGGCAAAAAGAAGTGCCCGATCGTCGACACCTGGTGGCAGACCGAGACCGGCAGCATCATGATCGCCCCACTGCCGGGCGTCATACCCACCAAGCCCGGCTCCGCCACACTACCGCTCTTCGGCGTGCTGCCCAAGATCGTCGACGAGAACGGCAACGAGGTGCCGCGCAACTCCGGCGGCAAGCTCGCCATCATGCAGCCCTGGCCCTCGATGCTCCGCACGCTCTGGGGCGACGACGACCGCTACAAGAAGGCTTATTTCAGCGAATTCCACGGCAAGCCCGGCGTCTACTTCACCGGCGACGGCGCCCGGCAGGACAAGGACGGCTACTTCTGGATTGTCGGTCGCATCGACGACGTGCTCAACGTCTCCGGCCACCGCATCGGCACGGCCGAGATCGAGAGCGCGCTCGTGTCGCACGCCGCCGTGGCCGAGGCCGCCGCGGTCGGCCGGCCGGATGAATTGAAGGGCCAGTCGCTCGTCGTGTTCGTCACGCTCAAGTCCACGCACATCGCCAGCGAACAGCTCAAGGAGGATCTCCGCGCCCACGTGGGCAAGGAGATCGGCTCGCTCGCCAAGCCCGACCAGGTCCGCTTCGCCGCGGGCCTGCCGAAGACGCGCTCCGGGAAAATCATGCGTCGCCTGCTCAAGGAACTCGCCACCAGCGGCGAGATCAAGGGCGACACGACGACCCTCGAGGACTTCTCGGTCATCTCTGCGCTCAAAGCCGATGAGGAATAAACCCACTGGCTAAATGGATCTGGCTCCCCGAGGGGCCATTTCCGCCCGGGCCGCTTTCACGCTGCTCGAGGTGCTGGTTGTTATCACCCTTCTTGCCATCCTGACTGGCATCGTCATCAGCATCGGTCGCCGGGCGTCCGAGAGCGGGAAGGTCGCCCGGGCCAAGGCCGAACTCGCGACGCTCGCGGCGGCCCTCGAAACCTACCGGCGCGTCTACGGCGATTATCCTCGCACCGCTGAAGGAGCCAAGCTCGTCCAGGCCTTGGTCGGCCGCAAAGGCCCGACCGACCAGGATATCACAGGCCGAAGCCTGCTCGAGGTTGTCCGGTTCACGTTCGCCGCCTCCGCGGACCCGATCAGCGACCCCGCCGCTGTGCTCGTCGACCCATGGGGCCAGCCGTACGTCTACGCCTACCGGACCATGACTCCTTGGAATAATTCGAGCTATGTCCTCTATTCAGTCGGTCCCGATGGGAGTGATTTTTCCCGCCTTTTGGCAGGCGGTTTTCCCGATGCATCAAACCCGGCGAACCTGGACAACATCCATGCGAATCGTTGATTCGCATGCGTCCATTCCGGTCCTTAGCTTTTACCCTCCTTGAGCTGCTGGCGGTCATCGCCGTCATCGGCATCCTGGCCGCGATGATTTTTCCGGCGGTGCGGTCGGCCCGCATCTCGGCCCACAAGGCGCGGACCAAGGTGCAGTTCAGTCAGTGGTCCGCAGCGATGGAAGGATTCCGCACCGAATATGGCTATTATCCGGTGCTGCACAGTTCCAATCTGGTGAACCCGCCCGGCCAGACCACTGAGCCCGCTACACTGCATCTGTTCCATGACGTGCTTGCCGCGAAACGCCGCGACGGTTCCGCTCTGCCGGCCTACACCACCGGGACCAATGCGCAGTTCCCCGAGGCGCAGAACCGGAAGCTCATCAGCTTCTATTCCTTCAGCGATGCCGACTTCACGAACGCCACTTCACCCACGCCTTATCTACTGCACGACGTCTTCGACAACACCGAGATCGCGGTGCTCGTGGACCGGAACCTCGACGGCTTCATCAAGCTCGGCAGCGATTTCACAGTGTTGCCGGCGGTCAGCGGCATGACGCCCGGCGCTGCGGATTTCCCCACCTCCGGCGTGCGGGCCGGGGTAATCTTTTACGCCCCGGCACCCGGCGCCGACGCCGCGAACCCCGAGTTCATCTTCAGTTGGAAATGAAAACGGAGTCGTGGCAGTCCTCGGGCATCCGTCCTCGGTCCTCCGGTTTTACGCTGCTGGAGTTGCTCGTCGTCATCGGTCTCATCGCCGTCTTCTCGTTCTTCATCGCCGCCGGTCTGACCGGCGGCGGGAAGTCGGCGGCACTGCAAGCAGCGCAAGCCACGCTGGCGAACCTTGTCACCGCGGCGCGCACCAAAACGATGGCCAGCGGGCAATCCACCCGTGTGCTCGTGCATGTTGATGTGGCCAGTGTCACCCAGCCTTTGCGCTATCTGCGTTACGTCGTGATCCAGACCCAGACCGCGGCCGGCTGGCAAACGGTGACGGAGGCCTTCTTGCCGGATGGGGTCTATGTTGTGCCGGGTAACTTCAGCACCACTCCCGCCGGGCTTTTTGCCGCGAATACATCCACTCCGTGGACCAAGGTGGATGGCTCGGCCCTGCGTTCGACCGCCCTCCGCTCCAACCAGATCACGGCCGAAACCATCAACAGTCCGATAACCGAGCAATGGGTGAGCTTCACGCTTTCCTTCTCGGCGGGCACGGTGCAATCGGGAGATATCATTCTCGCCGCCGGCCATGTCCGTCCGCCCGGCTCCTATCTCGCGGGCGAATCTCCGGTGGAACTGGAGAATCCGGAGACGGTGCGCGGCCTGACGCTTAGTGCTTACGGTGTGCCCGCCCTGATCAACGCCCGAGCAAGTTTCTGATGCGCTGCCCTCGACGCCAGATTCCCGGCTTTTCCCTCGTTGAAGTGATCATCGCGGTCGGGATATTTGCTGGTGCCGTGGCTGTGATTCTTGCCCTCCTGGCGCCGCTCTCCCGGCAATCGGCCGCCTCCGCCGACTCGCTCACCGCCCTGCGACTGCCTGACGCGATCCGCGCGGAACTCGGCCGCTTGAGTCGGGTGGGGGGCCTTGATTCCCTCGCGGGGCAGGCCCGACCCATGGCCGCGCCGCTGCCCGCCACCCTGACTCTGGTGGCCTCCCGCGATGCCGCGCGCATCCAGTCGCTTAACTACCTGCCGCCCGCCTCGTCCGACCAGGTCGCCCAAGGTGATCAGTTTTTCCTGATCGAGGCCTGGATATTCAATCAACCCCCGCTGGCCTATGACCCAAGTGGCACCGTGCTTGCGCTGCATGTGCGCGTGTCCTGGCCCTATTTCACGCCTGGCGCCCCAATCGCGACCGCCGGAGCGGATCGTGAGCAAGTCACCTTCAGTCTCTCGCTCAACCGATGAAACGACGTCAGGCGAACAGAGGCGGGTTCACGCTGCTGGAACTGCTGGTCGCCGTCACCATCACGCTGGCGGTCGCGGGACTGATGCTGACGGTGGTGACAAACACACTCAGCCTCTGGCATCGGACGCAGGATAAAATGTCCACCGCCACGCAGGCCAAGCTGCTGCTGGACCTCGTCGAGCGCGACCTCCAGGCCGCCGTGTTTCGCAAGGACGGCGGCACGTGGCTGGCGGTGGATGTCATCAATACTCCGGCCAGCCTGACGACTCATGGCTGGCTCGTGCCCACGACCGCGATCAAGCCGGCGACCACCGAGAGCCAGCGACTCCTGCCCAACACCGTGGGCGGAGTAACACCGCTGATTAGCGACGCCCGCTCCGGCCTGTCGGGGGCCTGGCTTCGTTTCATCACCACCAATGTTGAGTCAGCTGGCAGCCTGCCGGTCGCGGTATCCTACCAGATTGCCCGCCGGCCGGTCAGCGGGACGATCAGCGCCGCCAGCCAAGCCGACGTGCGCTATACGCTCTTCCGCGCCGCGGTCAGCGCGGCCAACACGCTGACGGGAGGAAATGGGGTGACAGCGTCCGCATACAACAGCACCTCGGCTACACCCGGCAGTGCCCGCAGTCTCACGACGCTGACCAATCCTAGCAGCAGCGACGCTCTCGCGACGAACGTCGTCGATTTCGGTGTCTGGCTTCATGTGCGCGACACGACCACGGGCGGGCTGCGTCGTATCTTTCCCACTAACAACTCTGATTTGACCCACGTGGTCCAGGACACCGGCGCCGCGGCCGATGCCTCCCGCTTCCCTGATGTGGTCGACGTGATGGTCCGGATCCTCACCGAGCAGGGAGCAACCTTGCTGGCCCAAATGGAAAGTGGCGCCGGTCTCGTCACCCGTCCGCCCAACTCCTCCTCCGACGCAGAATGGTGGTGGGCCGTGGTGGAGGCCAACTCGCACGTCTACACGCGGCGAATCGAGGTGAGGGGAACAGCATTATGAGAACTGATTGTCCATCGGGCCGCCAAACGGGGTTCGCGCTGATCATCACGCTCTCGTTGCTGGCGCTGCTGGTGCTCGCCGTGCTCGCGCTCAGTTCACTCACGCGGATCAATTCGCAGGTCGCCGCGGCCGCCGTGCAGCAGACCCAAGCCCGGCAGAACGCCCAGCTGGCCCTCAATTTTGCTCTGGGCGAATTGCAACGGCATGCCGGCGACGATACCCGCCTCACCGGCATGGCGGGCATCACGGGAATCGCCGTGAACCAGAACGCCTCGACCCGCTATTGGTGCGGGATTTGGCGGAATGACGGCTCCTTCGTGACCTGGCTGACTTCGGGGGCGGTCAACTCGACCAGCGCGGGGACGGACACTGTCGAATTGATTTCCGCCAATACGGTAGGGTCGGCAGCCTCCACCTCCGCCAACGTGGACAAGGAACATGTGATTGCGGGCCGTCTGCCCATTGTCGTCGCCAGCACCGCTAACTCGCCGGGAGCGGCGGTCACGGTGGGCAATTACGCTTACCTCGTGACCGATGAAGGGACCAAGGTCGGAGCCTATGCTCCCGCGGCCAAAAGGGTGATCCCGGCGATCGCGCCGATCATCGGGCCGTCCATGCTCCCCAATCAGCAGAAGCTCAAGGCGGCGATCGACGCAAATGCCGCCGTCCTGCCCGGCGTCCTGTCCTATGAGCAATTGGGCCTGCTGGCGCCGGTGACTCCCTCCGTGCTGCAGGACTGCTTTCACTACGTGGCACTGACACCCTTGAGTGTTTTTGGGAACCAATACGCCTCGGGTGTGATCAACCTCAACACCTCCTCGACCCAAGTCTGGCGTTGCCTGCTGGACACCTACAATACCGTGCCGGGGGCGACAACAATCGTGCCGGGCACTGTAACATCGAAGGGCAATCTCCTGGGCAATAATTTTGCCGGCGCGACCGCCGGGAAACCCGCCAATGGTCCCTTCACCTCAATCGTCGGATTCACCACTTACCTCGCGACCATTTTCCCGCTCACCGGGATGCCCAATTTCAACCAGATCATGAGTGCGATCGGTCCCCTGCTGGTGGTGCGCTCGGACACCTTTCGCATCCGCGGCTACGGCGATGCGGTGAACGCGATCGATCCAACGAAAATCGAGGCGACGGCCTACTGCGAAGCCATCGTTCAGCGCACACCCGAGCTGATGCCGGGCTTCGGGCGTCGCTTCGTGATTGTCTCCTTCCGCTGGCTCGGGCCGGACGATATCTGAGCGGGCTAGGTTTTTCCCTCGAGCAGGTAGGTCCGGACCAAGCCGATACCCTTGCACTCCACGGTGCCGCGCTCGGTCAGGCGGAAATCCTGTTTCAGCAGCTCGTAGGTGTTAGCGGAGACGTTGACGCGGTCAGGCAGGCCCGAGGCCTGCACGCGCTGCGCGAGGTTCACCGCCACGCCCCACAGGTCGTAGGTGAACTTGCGGTTGCCAATGACCCCGGCCACGACCGGCCCGGAATTCAGGCCGATGCGCATGTGAAGCTTGAGGCCCCGTTCGCGGTTGAGGTCGGCGAGGGCGGCGAGCATCTCCAGCGCGATGGCGGCCACCTCCGTCGCGTGCCGCGAGGACGGCTCGGGCAGGCCGCCAACCAGCAGGTAGCAGTCGCCGATGGTCTTGATCTTCTCCAGGCCGTGGCGGTCAGCGAGATGATCGAAACGCGAGAAAAGGTCGTTGAGCAGAGCCACGAGTTCCTGGGCGTCGGTATTGTTCGCCAGCGTGCTGAAGTCCACCAGGTCGGCGAAGAGCACGGTCACGTCGGTATGGCGCTCGGCGATGGTGTGCTCGCCGCTCTTCAGCCGCTCCGCGATCGCCTTGGGC
The DNA here is from genome assembly GCA_025361365.1 of Opitutus sp. Taxonomy (GTDB): domain Bacteria; phylum Verrucomicrobiota; class Verrucomicrobiia; order Opitutales; family Opitutaceae; genus Lacunisphaera. The sequence goes on from JANYAM010000175.1 coordinate 29,114, forward strand.
AGGATGTTCAGCAAGAGGCTTTCGGATTTCGCCTGCTCGGCCAGCAGGAGTTGTTTTTCCTGCTGCAACGCGAGCAAGCGCAGCCGCTCGAGGTCGCGCAGGCGCTTGCGCTCAAGCGAGGCGGCCAGCCGCGCCCCCAGCAGCACGGCGTTGACCGGCTTGGGCATGAAGTCCTCGGCGCCGAGTTCGATGCAGCGCACCACGGCGTCGAGCCGGTCGAGGCCGGAGGCGACAATGACCGGCATGTGGCGGCGGGCGGGATCCTGCTTGAGCGCAGCCAGCACCTCGAAGCCGTTCACGCGCGGCATCTCGATGTCGAGGACGATGAGGTCGAACTCCCGCTGGGCCAGCAGGTCGAGCGCCATCTGTCCATCCACGGCCTCGGTAATGTTCAGGTAACCCAGCGTGTGCAGCACCTGCGTGATGACCTCGCGCAGCTGCGCGGAGTCCTCGACAAGCATGATGGCGGCCTGCTTGTCGGTCGCGCTGTCCTGGGCGAGGTCCAGCTGGGCCTGGGTGTGAGCCGACAGCCCGCCAGACTTGACCCGCCGAAGCAGTTCAAAGGTGCTGGCCTCTTCACCGCGGTTGGGCTGAGTCATGCGGGTCCACTGTAAGCGAAACCGCTCGCATGAAAAGGCTTCGTTTCGGGTTCGGCGGGCGACGAGAAAAATCTTGTGGATTTCCCGGGAAAAATGTGACTTCTTCCGCGTCCCTTTTGCCAGGGTAGCTCAGTGGTAGAGCAGAGGACTCATAA
>JANYAM010000201.1 GCA_025361365.1 Opitutus sp.
GGCCCGCACCACGCGCTGGAGATATTACAGCCCTTCCTCCGGGCCGATGGCATCGCGCCGCGGCTGGATTTCCCGCTGAACCTGCGGGCGGGCGTGGCCTATCCGTGGCAGGAATTCTTCGCCGGCGACCCGCGCCACACCTTCGTCATTTTCACGGACAGCCGTGGGGCGGAGAAGGAGTGGCCGCGGTTCAACGAGCTGACCGCGCTGATATTCCGCGCGATTCCGGACAGCCGGATCGCCTGGTGCGCCGGCAAGTCCGCGAAGCCCGAAGTCACGGTGCCGCCCGAGCGTTTCCTGAATCTCACGGGTTGCCCGATGGACCAGATGATCGCGCTGGTGCGGCAGCCGGCGACCTTCATCGGCAACGACAGCGGGCCGATGCACCTGTCGGCGGCGTCCGGCAACCGGGTGCTGGCCATCTTCGGCCCGACCTCGCCGCAGCGCTTCGGGCCGTTCCCGCTGGAGAACCCGAAGCACCGGGCCGTCGAGGCGCCGGGCGGCCGGCTGGCCGACCTCGACCCGGCGGCGGTGCTGGCGGCGCTGGAGGAGTTGCGGGCGCGGCCGCTGTGACGGCGGCTGCGAAAGCCCGGTAAATCCGGCAAAAAGCGCGGCGGCCGCGGGTTCGCGTTTGCGTTTCTTTCCGCCACAACAACCTTGGGAACGCCCCGCGCGCAGCGGGGTCCATCTTCGCCCGCCATGCCGGAAATGCTCATCATCAAACCCTCCGCGCTCCGTGACATCGTCCACGGACTGCAGGTCGCCGCGTCGATCAAGGCGCAGCGGCCGGAGTGGCGCATCTCGTGGATCGTGCGCGACATCTTCTCGCCGCTGGTGCGGTCGTGCGCGGCGGTGGATCAGGTCTATGTGTTCCGCCGCCATGAAGGCGCGCGCGGGTTTCTCACCACCATGCGCGAGGTCCGGAAAAAGCAGTTCGACCTGGTGCTCGACTTCCAGGGGCTGCTGCGCACCGGGCTCATGACCAAGTGGGCGCGCGGCCAGCGCAAGGTCGGCCGCGCGGACGCGCGCGAAGGGGCAGGGATGTTCTACGACGCGAAGATCCCGCTGCCGCCCGCCGGCAGCTCGGCGCACGTGCTCGATATCCTGTTGCAGTTCTGCACGGTGGTCGGCGCCGAGCCGCGCCTCGCGGGGCCGCTGCGCTTCCGCGAACTCGAGCGGCTCAACCTCAGCTTCATGGAGCCGCGCAAGGGCCAGCGCCCGATCCTGATTTTTCCCGACAGCGGCCAGAGTAACAAGAAGTGGAACGGCTACGCCCAGCTCACGGCCCAGCTCATCCGCGAGGCCGGCCGCAAGGTCGTGTGGGCCGGCAACAACTACCTGCCGTGCAAGGAATCTTTTCCCGACGGCACCTTCCTCAACCTCACGGGCAATACCAGCCTGACCTCGCTGCCGGCGCTGCTCGGCAAGGCCGACTGGGTCATTTCGAACGACAGCGGGCCGATGCACCTGTCCGCGGCCATGGGCCTCAAGACCATCGGGCTCTTCGGGCCCACCGACCCGCGGCAATACGGGCCCTATCCGCTCAAGGCGCCGACGAACTATGCCATCCAGGCGCCGGTGGGCGACCTGAACCTGCTCTCGGCCAAGGAAGTGTTCTACCTCTTCCACCGGATCGAGGCGTCGCTGCACAAGGCGCAGGCCAAGGCGGCGCTGGCGCACGCCTGATTGTTTTGGAGGGTCGGTCTCCTGACCGACCGCGGCCGGCCGGGAGGCCGGCCCTCCATTGGCGGGATCAGGCGACCCTACAAATTTAGCCTGTTCAACTCCGGCGATACGCCTTGAATGGGTTTTTCCCATGCTCGATCCCAAGCTCCTCCGTGAATCGCCCGAAATCGTGCGCACCGCCATCGCCCGGAAGCACCTCGACGTCGACCTCGACGCCGTGCTCGCGCTCGACTCCGCGTGGCGCACGCAGCTGGGTGAGGTCGAGATCCTCCGCGCCAAACAAAAGGCCGCCAACAATGAGATGGTGGCCTTGAAGAAGGGCTCGCCGGAATTCCTGGCCAAGCTGACGGAGATGAAGGGCGTGTCGGCGCAGGCCAAGGCCGCCGAGGAAGCGCTGAAGCCGGTTGAGGAGAAGCTGCACGCCGCCCTGCTCACGCTGCCCAACATCCCGCACACCACCGTGCCGGACGGCAAGACGCCGGAGCAGAACGTCGTCCACGCGACGCACGGTTCCATCGAGGCGACGTCGAAGCTGGCGGTCCCGCACTGGGAGATCGGCGGCTTTGGTAACCTGATCGACTTCCCGCGCGGCGCGAAGGTCACCGGCGCCGGTTTCCCGTTTTTCATTGGCGAGGGTGCGAAGCTGTCGCGCGCACTGCTCCAATTCTTCTTGGATGAAGACGTGAAGGCCGGCTACACCGAGGTGAGCCCGCCGATCTTCGTCAACGCCGCCAGCGCCACGGCCACCGGCCAGCTGCCCGACAAGGAAGGGCAGATGTATGAGACGACCGACAAGCTCTACGCCGTGCCGACGGCCGAGGTGCCGCTGACCAATTTCTTTCGTGACGAAATCCTCGAGGAGACGGCGCTGCCGGTCTGCCGCTGCGCTTACACGCCCTGCTTCCGCCGCGAGGCCGGCAGCTACGGCAAGGATGTGCGCGGGTTGAATCGCGTCCACCAGTTCGACAAGGTCGAGCTGCTTAAGTGGGTGCACCCGTCGTCCAGCTACGACGAGCTCGAGAAGCTCCGCGCCGACGCCGAGCGCCTGCTGCAGAAGCTTGAGTTGCCTTACCGCGTGCTGCTGATGTGCGGTGGCGACCTCGGTTTCGCGCAGTCGAAGAAATACGACCTTGAGGTCTGGGCCGCCGGCCAGAAGCGCTGGCTCGAGGTGTCCAGCTGCTCGAACTTCGAATCCTTCCAGGCGCGCCGCGCCCAAATCCGTTTCCGCAGCAAGGAATCCGGCAAGCCGGAGCTGGTGCACACGCTCAACGGCTCGGGCCTCGCCGTGCCGCGCGTGCTGGCGGCGCTGCTGGAAAACAACCTGCAGGCCGACGGCCGCGTGAAGCTGCCCGCGGCGCTCGTGCCGTATTTCGGCAAGGAGCTCGTGAGTTTCAAGTGAATGAAGGGCCCGCGTCTCTGCGGGCCGCGGTTCGCAGGGACGTGAACCCTCCACTGGATTCCTCGCTTCGCTCAGCATGACACGCCGCCGAAAACCCAAGATCAACTGGCCCACTGTGGCCGCGGCGCTGGTGCAGCACGTCGACCACGGCGCCCTGCATCCGACGGCGATGCTGCGCGCGTTTGCCGAGTATCGGCGGGAGACCCGGCGGGGCGGGCGGCCGTCGCGCTGGGCCCTGGCTTTTTCGAGCGGGGCGGACTCCCTCGCGCTGCTGTTGATCTTCTGGGCGGAGGGCCTGGGACGGTGGGGTAGGGATTTTGTCGTGCTGCATTTCAACCACCGGTTGCGCGGCAAGGCGGCGGACACGGATGAAAAATTCTGCCATGACGTCTGCGCCGCGCTTGGCGTTAAGTTTGTTGCAGGCAAGTGGAGGACGGCGCCAAAAAAAGCCAGCGAGGCCGCGGCCCGCGCGGCGCGACATGAATTTTTTGGCCGCGAGATGAAGAAACGAAAAATCCGGATGCTCTGGCTCGCGCATCAGCAGGACGACATTGCCGAGAGCATGCTGATGCGGCTGGCGCGGGGCAGCGGAACCGGCGGCTTGGCTGCGCCGCGGCCGGTGCAGGCGCTGGGGGATGGCCGCCTGCACCTGCGGCCGATGCTGACCTTGAAGAAGGCCGAGATTGTGGCCGCGCTGAAAAAGGCCGGCGCCGCGTGGCGCGAGGACGCGTCGAATGCCACTGATGATCATTTCCGCAACCGTGTCCGCCGCCGCGTGCTGCCCGCCTGGGCCAAGGCCGCGGGGCGCGACGCGCTCGCCGGCGCGGCGTTGTCCCGCGAGTTGCTGGACGAGGACGATGCGGCGCTCGAGGCGTGGCTGGACGCACTCAGGCCACTCGACCGCCGGGGCCGGCTCAACTTGGGGCCGCTCGCCGGCAAGCCGCGGGCGCTTGTGCGCCGGGCGCTGCATCGCTGGCTGCTCGCCGTCCGGCCCGACACCGACCTGTCGCGCCACGGATTCAACCAGTTGCTGGCGGCGGTGGAGCGTGGGAGCGACACCCGTTTCAGTCTTGGCGCCAAGGGGTTTGCCGTGGTGCATCGCGGCCGGTTGGTCTTCCGGAAGGCGTGATCCAGCCTTCGGTTCCCGCGGGTTCCGCTGGAATATGGCTCAATATTTCCGCCAGTCGTTCGTTTGACTTATCCAGAGGGAACCTACACCTTGCCCGACCACTCTCATCCCCCCATGCCCGACAACGACGACAACAAGAAGCGCAGTCCCCTCAAGAGCCTCCCGCCCGACGGTTTCCCGATCAAGACGGGCCTGATCTGGGTCGCCATCATCGGGGCCATCGTCGCGCTTTTCATGCTGAACCCGGGCAAGGCCCCGCAACCGGCCACCCTCAAAATCCAGCAGGTCCTCGAGCTCGCGGAGCAGGGCCAGGTGGCCACCGGCTTCATCCAGCCTGACGGCAACGGCGGTCGCGACTGGTCGCAGCTGAGCGGCGAGACCAAGGACCCCATCCTCAAGAATGAGACCGGTCCCACCAAGGCTTTCGTGGCCACCGGCCGCCTGACCGACGGCAACCTCGAGTTGCTGCAGAAATCCAAGGTCTTCGTCGAGAAGCCCGCGACGACCGCCATGACGCAACTGCTGTTCAACGTGCTGCCTTTCATCATCGTCATCGGCCTGCTCTATTTCCTGTTCGTCCGCCAGCTCCGGCAGGCGGGCAAGGGCGCGCTCAGCTTCGGCAAGAGCCGCGCCAAGCTGCTCACCCGCGACAAGGACCGCGCGACCTTCGCCGACGTGGCCGGCTGCGACGAGGCCAAGGAGGAGGTCAGCGAAGTGGTCGAGTTTCTGCGTGACCCCAAGAAATTCCAGAAGATCGGCGGCCGCATTCCCAAGGGCATCCTGATGGTCGGCCCTCCGGGCACCGGCAAGACCCTCCTCGCCAAGGCGATCGCCGGCGAGGCGGACGTGCCGTTCTTCTCCATCAGCGGCTCGGACTTCGTCGAGATGTTCGTCGGCGTCGGCGCCAGCCGCGTGCGGGACATGTTCGAGCAGGGCCGCAAGAACGCCCCCTGCCTTATCTTCATCGATGAAATCGACGCCGTCGGCCGCCAGCGCGGTGCCGGCCTCGGCGGCGGCAACGACGAGCGCGAACAGACGCTCAACTCGCTGCTCGTCGAGATGGACGGCTTCGACACCCAGGAGGGTGTCATTATCATCGCCGCCACCAACCGTCCCGACGTGCTCGACAGTGCCTTGCTCCGTCCGGGCCGTTTCGACCGTCAGGTCTACATCGACCTGCCCGACATCATCGGCCGCGAGCAGATCCTCCGCGTCCATGCCCGCCGGATCACCCTCTCCGAGGACGTCAACCTCGCCATCATCGCTCGCGGCACGCCCGGCCTGTCCGGCGCCGAGCTGGCCAACCTCCTTAACGAGTCCGCGCTGCTGGCCGCCCGCCGTAACAAGAAGAAGGTCGAGATGGTCGACATCGACGACGCCCGCGACAAGGTCCTCTGGGGCCGCGAACGCCGCCGCGTGATGGACGACAACGAGAAGAAGTCCCTCGCCTGGCACGAGGCTGGCCACGCCATCGTGCAGGCCGTGCTCGACGACGGCACCATGCCCGTCCACAAGGCCACCATCATCCCGCGCGGCCAGAGCCTCGGCAGTGTCACTTACCTGCCGACCAAGGACATTCTCTCCAGCTCGAAGAAGAAGCTGCTCGACCGCGTCGCCGTCGCGATGGCCGGCCGCATCGGTGAGAAACTCGTCACGAACGACATCAGCAACGGCGCCGCCAGCGACATCAAGATGGCGACCAACACGGCCCGCGCGATGGTCTGCGATTACGGCATGAGCGACATGGGTCCGATCGCCCTCGGCGACAACCAGGACACCGTTTTCCTCGGCCGCGACATTACCCGCTCCCAGCATCTCAGCGAGGACACCGCCCGCCAGATCGACCAGGCCATCTCGGAGATCATCAACACCCAGTATACCCGGGCGGAACAGATCATCGCCGAGCACCGCACCGCACTCGACAAGGTCGCGCAAGCCCTCCTCGAGCACGAGACCATCGAAGGCCGCCACGTGCTCGAGATCCTCAAGGACGGCGAGATCAAGTCGCCGATCGTGATGGTCCGCCAGCCGCCCCGGCAGCCGCCGGAGATCGGCAAGCCCGCCGCCAAGATCGCGCCGGACACCGCCGGTGGCACGCCGGCACCGAGTCCGGCCTGAGTGTAAAATCGTCCTTGGATTTATCCTGCGAGGCCGGCATCCTGCCGGCCTCTTTCATTTATGAACATCTGCTGCATTGGCGCCGGTTACGTGGGTGGGCCGACCATGGCCATGATCGCCCTGAAATGCCCCGACATCACCGTGACGGTGGTGGACATGAACGCCGCGCGCATCGCCGCCTGGAACAGCGGCACCTTGCCGATCTTCGAGCCCGGCCTGGATGACGTCGTCAAGCAGGCCCGCGGCAAGAACCTGTTCTTCTCCACGGACGTTGCCGGCCAGATCAAGAAGGCCGACATCATCTTCGTGGCCGTCAACACGCCGACCAAGACCTACGGCGTCGGCGCCGGCCGCGCTGCCGACCTCCGCTTCATCGAGTCGGTCGCCCGCACCATCGCCGAGCACGCCGAGAGCGGGAAGATCATCGTCGAGAAGTCCACCATCCCGGTGAAGACGGCTGACGCCATCAAGGCCATTCTCGCATCCAATTCCAAGGGCTTGAGTTTTCCGGTGCTCTCCAACCCCGAGTTCCTCGCCGAGGGCACGGCAGTCAAGGACCTGCTCAACCCGGACCGCGTCCTGATCGGCGGCGAGCGCACTCCCGAGGGCGAGAAGGCCATGGAGACCCTCGCCGGTGTCTATGCCCGCTGGATCCCCCGCGACCGCATCATCACGACCAATCTCTGGTCCTCCGAGCTCTCCAAGCTGGTCGCCAACGCCTTCCTCGCGCAGCGCATTTCCTCGATCAATTCCATCTCGGCCCTCTGCGAGGCGACGGGCGCGGACGTGGACGAGGTGGCCAACGCCATCGGCAAGGACAGCCGCATCGGTTCGAAATTCCTGAAGAGCTCCGTCGGCTTCGGCGGCTCGTGCTTTCAGAAGGACATCCTCAACCTCACCTACCTTTGCGAGAGCTTCGGCCTACCCGAGGTGGCCGCCTATTGGACGAGTGTCGTCGGCATCAATGACTGGCAGAAGCAGCGCTTCGCCAACCGCATCGTGAAGGAGCTCTTCAACACCGTAGCCGACAAGAAAATCGCCGTGCTGGGCTTCGCTTTCAAGAAGGACACCAATGACACGCGCGAATCCGCCGCGATCAACGTTGTCCGCGACCTGCTGGCCGAGCACGCCAAGGTTTCCGTCTACGACCCGAAGGTGCCCGCCGACGAGATCAAGACCGACACGCTCGGCAAGGGCGTCGAGAATCCGCGCCTGACCATCGCCAAGGACGCCTACGAGGCCTGCGCCGGGGCGCATGCCATCGCCATCGTGACCGAGTGGGACGAGTTCAAGACGCTCGACTACGCGAAGATTTATGCGGGCATGCCGAAGCCGGCGTTCCTGTTCGACGGCCGCAATATCGTCGACCTCGCCGCGCTGCGGAAGATCGGCTTCAAGGCCTCGGGCATCGGCAAGCCGGCCGTCGGCCGCCGCGCGGACGACGTGGCGTAAAAGTTCGCCTCAGATGAATCCAAGCGGCTTGTAATCCGCGCCGAGGATGGCGCTGGATTTGCAGCCGAGCCACTGGTCGAGCACCGTCGAGTAGACCGCGCGGAAATCCGTCGTGTAGGTCAGGTCCTGGTTGCGCGCCACATCGAGGTTGGGCGCCGTGCCGTGCAGACCGGACTTGATTTTTGAGCCGAGCACGAAGAGCGGCGCCGCGGTGCCGTGGTCGGTGCCGCGGCTCTCGTTCTCGCTCGGGCGCCGGCCGAACTCGGAGAAGGTCATCGTCAGCACCTGGCCATCGAGCTTCTTCTCCTCGAGGTCGGCCTGGAAGGCGGCGAGGCCCTCGGAGAGCTGCTTGAGCAGGTTGGCGTGCGTGTTCACTTGGTTGTTGTGGGTGTCGAAACCACCGAGCGAGACGTAGTAGACGCGCGTCGCGGTGCCGGCGGCGATGAGGGCGGCGACATTGCGCAGCGAGCCGGCGAAGGGCGTGCCGGGGTAGTTGGCCTTGGTCTGGTAATTGCCCAGCACCTTCTGGAATTTTTTCTCGGTGACGAGCGCGTCCATCATGGTGTGGCGCAGGTAGCCGGCGTTATCATCATCGTGGACGCCCGGCGTGTGCACCATCTGCTCGAGCAGCGCGAGGTTCTCGGACCGCTGGCGGCCGTTGTTGCGGCCGGCGGCGAGGCTGAAGGTCGGGTGCTGGTGCTCGCTCAGGAAGGATTGCGGCACCTCGTTGCTGATACTGACGCCGCAGGGATCGCCGCCCTCGGGCGTGCCGCCGCAGGCGTTGTCGAAGTAGCGGCCGAGCCAACCGGTGGGGAGGAACTCGTTGCTGGCGCTGGCCGTCTCCCAGATTTCGGTCGAGCGGAAGTGGCTGCGGTTGGGATTCGGGTAGCCGACGTTCTGCACGATGCCCAGCTTGCCGTCCTTGAACAGCTGGTGCATCGCGATGCAGCCGCCATTGAGTGCGAACGAATCGTCGAGCTTGAGCAGCTGGTCCTCGGGCAGGCCGAGGGTGGGGCGCAGCCGGCGGTAGTTCGGGTCGGCGAAGGGCACGACGGTGTTCAGGCCGTCGTTGCCGCCGGCGAGCTGCACGAGGACGAGGATGGTGCGGTCCTTCTCGGGGGCGGGTGCCTGCGCGTAGGCGGACTCGACGAGGAAACCCGGCGCGAAGCGGCTGAAGGCGAGCAGCCCCACGCCCTTGGCGCCGTATTGGAGGAACTCGCGGCGGGTGGAGGGCAGGAGATGGGCGGGATTTTTCATGCTCAGCAGAGTTGGTAGCTCGGGGATTCGAGCAGGGTGGCGAGGGCGGCGCGGGTGGCGGCCTCGGCCGGGCCGCGCTGTGCGCCGCGTTCGAGGAAAGCGGCCACTTCCCGCTCGAGCTCGGTGCCGGCAAGGTCCGGCACGTAGCGGCGGACGAGGGAGCGGGCGCGTTCGGCGGCCGGGAGCCGGGCCCATTCGGCGAGACGAGCGTCATCGAGGGTAAAATTCGTCACGCCGTCGGCGTAGGCGGCGGCGAGGTCGATCTGTTCGTCGCCGTTGAGTGCGCCCTCGTTGATTGGCGAGAGCAGGGCTTGGATGACCTGCCGGCGCACGGCGAGCGTGGCGGAGTTGATCCAGCTGCGGCCGCCGACCCAGCCACGGACATTGGGCGGATCAAAGGGCATCTGGCCCATCGAGCGCAGGGCGCCGAGAAGTTGGCGCGGCAGCGGGACGACGCTGAGCTGCAGGTCCTGCACGAGCCCGAGGTAGAACTGGATGGGGCTCTTGATGAAACCGGCGCGGTAGGCCGGGGCGAAGAAGAGGCGGCTGGTGAAGAATTTCACGGCCAGCTTGCGCAGGTCGTAGCCTTCGCCGGCCCACCAGTTCCCCAGGGCTTCGGTGTATTCGGCGGGCAACGGTGATTCGGTCAGGTAGAACCGCGCCATTTCCTTCGGCAGGAAGGTGCCGGCGGCCTTTTGCTGGAAGACCAGGTCGATGACCTCGTCTCCGCTGAACGGGCCCGTCTGGCCGAAGATGGTCTTGTCGCCGGTGTCATGTTGGCGCGGCGCAAAAATGAAACTGCCCTCCCGCTGGCGGTAACCGGTGAAGGCGCGCGCGGCCTGCTTGATGTCGTTTTCCGTGTAATTGCCCTCGCCAAGGGTGAAGAGCTCGAAGAGCTCGCGCGCGAAATTTTCGTTCGGAGCCTTGGGCTGGCTCTGCTGCAGGTCGAGGTAGAGGATCATCGCCGGCGAGCGCGAGACCGCCTTGGCGAGGCTGACCGCGCTGCCGAGGGCGCCGCGACGCAGGATGTCCAGGTGCTGGTAGAGGAAGGCCGAGCTGCGGACCTTTTCCCCGCCGACCACCCACACGTCGGAGAGAAAAAGCAGCCATTTCTCCGTGGCGGAATTTTCGGGCCGGCCGGCGAGCTGCAGCCACTTGATCGTCAGGTCGAATTGCGCCTCGCGGGACTGCTCCCGGGCTTCCTGGCCGGCCTGGCGTTTTTCCTCAGGCGTGCCGTTGTTAATGCGCCGGAAGAGTTCCGGGCTGTCGGCCTCGAGGTCGGCGATCTGCCGGGGCTTGGGCAGCGCGGGCATGGCGGTAAAGTAGCGCTCGACGGTCTGGGCGGGTCCGTCCCGCAACGCGCGGGCGAGTTCCGCCGGGGTGGCGGTGAAGCCGGTGCGTTGGAGCAGGTGGCGGGCGGCGGCCTCGTCCCACTCGGCGGGGGGAAGCGGCTGCCAGGCTTCGGTCGCGCCGATTTTATTTTCTGACTGGCCCATGATCGTGGTGGTATGACGCGTGGGTGGCGCCGGAGTTTCAGGAAAGACCAGGTTCGACCCGGGAGTGGCGCGGCGGTTGCGCGGAAATTGTTACTTGGAGGGCGCGGTCGCAGCGCTGTGCACTTGCGCGGACCACTTCTTGTATTCAGGTGCCTCGTGCTGGAAGGAATCGGGCGCCTCAACCGGGCGGAAGTAGTCGCCGTCACCCAAGGTCGGAAAAATCTTCGCGAGGTCGTAGCTGCAGATGGCAGCAGGGCGGAGCGGGGGCGCCCACGCGCGGAAATTCTCCGGCGTCAGCAATTCGCCCGGGGGCAATGCGGCCGCGGCCACGCGTTGCAACGGCGCCAGCCGGCCGTCGGCGCCGATCGGTTGCACATGCCACGTGTCGCGCCGCGCGTCGGCGATGACGGCGAACCCGCGCGGCGACTGGGTCCATACTAAACGCCCGGCGACGGCGAGGCCCTGATAGGCATAGGCGGGGCGCGGCTTGAGCACCTGCCACGTGCGCAGGGCCATCGCGACGGTGCGGGTGCCGAGCATCGAGCCGGGGCCTTCGCAGAAAACAAACGCGCCGATGTCGTCGAGCTTGCTGCCACCTTCCCGCAGCACGGCCTCCGTGCCAGCGAAGGTGCCCGTGCCGGCTTCGTCGTCGAAACCACGCCAGACGGCGGGAGCGCTGGTCCGCAGCAGTCCGACCTGCACGCGCGTCGAGGCGGCATCGAGAACGAGCAGGCGGCTGTGGCTGGCCAAAAGCTGTGTGAGCGAAGACATTACGCGAGGGGCAGCTTGGGCCGGGGCGGGCAAAAGTCCATGTTGGTTTCGCGCCGGCCGGCCGGACCAATCTGACGTTGACCGGAGGGGCTCGTGGCCTACGTTGGCCAGTTCATCGACTGAAATCCGCCACCTTTTATACACCGTGAACGTTCAAATCACCGACATCAACGAGACCCGCAAAACGCTGACCGTCACCCTCGACAAGGGTGAGGTCGATGGCGAATACAACACCATCCTGGGCGAATTCACCAAGCAGGTCAGCCTGCCTGGCTTCCGTCCTGGCAAGGCCCCGGCCGCCATGGTCGCCAAGCGCTTCGGCAAGGAGCTGAAGGATGAGTTCAAGCAGAAGGTCATCGGCAAGGCCTACCGCGACGGCCTCGACCAGTCCAAGCTCGAGGTGCTCACGCTGGTCGATGTCGAGGAAGGCGCCATCGAGCCCGGCCTCTCCGCCGCGATCAAGCTTACCGTGGACGTGCGCCCTGATTTCAAGCTGCCGGACTACAACGGCCTCTCCACCGAGATCGCGCTCGTCGAGCCGACCGACGTCGAGGTCGACACCGTGATCGAGGGCCTGCGTGCCGAGCGGGCTGATTTCAAGGTCGCCGATCGCACCGCCGCCAAGGGCGACTACGTGCGCTTCGGCTACACCGGCACGCTCGACGGCAAGCCGCTGGCCGACCTCGTGGCGGACAAAGCCATCTACGCCGCCGCCCCGCAGACGTGGGAAGAGGTTGAGGGCGCCAACGAAGGCCTCCTCCCCGGCATGTCCAAGCAGCTCGCCGGCCTGAAGACGGGCGACAAGAAGGACGCCTCTGTTACTTTCCCGGCTGAGTTCGCCGCGGTACCGGCGCTCGCCGGCAAGACCGTCACCTACGCCATCGAGGTGCAGGAAGTCCGCGAGCGCGTGCTGCCGCCGCTGGACGAGAAGTTTTTCAAGGAGAACCAGGCCGACGATCTCGCCGCCCTCAAGTCCCAGGTCGCGACCAACCTGAAGATGCGCAAGGAATACGAGAACCGCGCCGCGCAGCGCCGCCAGGTGACCGACGCCCTCGTCGCCCAGGCCAACTTCCCGGTGCCGGACAGCCTCATCGCCTCCGAGCGCGACGGCGTGCTCCGCCAGTTCATCGAGGAGAACATGCGGCGCGGCATCCCGCAGGAGCAGTTCGAGCAGAACAAGAAGGAGCTCTATGACAGCGCGACGAAGGCCGCCATCTCCCGCGTCAAGGTGCAGCTGATGCTCGCCAAGATCGCCGACGCCGAGAAGCTCAAGGTCGACGAGAAGGATTTCAACAACTGGATCATGCGCGAGGCCATGCGCTCCAGCCAGCGGCCCGACAAGCTCGCGAAGGACCTCGGCAAGGACCGCGAGCAGCTCCGCGCCATCCAGCAGCAGCTGCTTTTCGACAAGGCCCTTGATTTTCTGGTCTCCAAGGCTACCGTGAAGACGGCAACAGCCAAAGCATGAGCTACTACGTTCCCATTGTCCTCGAAAACACCGGCCGCGGCGAGCGGTCGATGGATATCTACAGCCGCCTCCTCAAGGATCGCATCATCTTCATCGGCACGCCGATCGACGACATGGTGGCGAACCTCGTGATCGCGCAGATGCTGTTCCTCCAGATGGAGGAGCCCAAGAAAGACATTCACCTCTACATCAACTCCCCCGGCGGCGTCGTCACGGGCGGCATGGCCATCTACGACACCATGAATTTCCTGCAGTGTGACATCGTCACCTACTGCATCGGCATGGCGGCCAGCATGAGCACCGTGCTCCTCGCGGCCGGCACCAAGGGCAAGCGCTTCGCGCTCCCCAACAGCCGCGTCATGATTCACCAGCCCTCGGGTGGCGCGGGCGGCCAGGCGGCCGACATCGCCATCCAGGCCCGGGAAATCCTCCGCTGGCGCAAGACCCTCAACGAGACCATCGCCAAGCACACCGGCAAGACGGCCCAGCAGATCGAGATCGATTCCGACCGCGACTACTACCTGAGCGCCGAGGAAGCCAAGACCTACGGCATCGTGGACCACGTCGTCAGCTCGACTCGCGACGCCCAGAAGATCGCCCAGACCGCCGCGGCTTGAGCCCTTGTTACAACCCGGTTTAGGTCGGGAAAATCCCTCGACTAACGGCCCGCAAGCGCCGATATACTCATTTTATGGCCAAATCCTCGCGCATGACGCTCTGTTCCTTCTGCGGCAAGTCGCAGGCGGAAGTCCGCAAGATCATTGCGGGCCCGGGCGTTTACATCTGCGACTCCTGCGTCAACGTCTGCAAGACGATCATTGACCGCGAGGTGAAGGCCCCGACCGCCGAAGGCGCCAAGCCGGCCTTCCGCCTGGTCAAACCGGCCGAGATCAAGAAGGTCCTCGACGACCATGTGATCGGCCAGGACCACGCCAAGAAGGTCCTCTCGGTCGCCGTCTACAACCATTATAAGCGCCTCAACTTCGACGCCGGCACCGGCAACAACCGTGATGTCGCCTCGATGCCCGCCGAGTTCAACGACGTCGAGGTCGAGAAGAGCAACATCCTGCTCGTCGGCCCGACCGGCTCCGGCAAGACCCTGCTGGCCCGTTCGCTCGCCCGCATCCTCGATGTGCCGTTCGCCATCTCCGACGCCACCACGCTCACCGAAGCCGGCTACGTGGGCGAGGATGTCGAGAACGTCGTCCTCCGCCTCCTGCAGTCCGCCAACTACGACGTGAAGAAGGCCGAGTGCGGCATCATCTACATCGACGAGATCGACAAGATCCGCCGCACCACCGAGAACGTCTCCATCACCCGCGACGTGTCCGGCGAGGGCGTGCAGCAGGCGCTGCTCAAGATCCTCGAGGGCACCACGTGCAACGTCCCCCCGCAGGGCGGCCGCAAGCACCCGAACCAGGAATACATCCAGGTCAACACCTCGAACATCCTCTTCATCTGCGGCGGCGCCTTCGTCGGCCTCGACGAGGTCATCAAGAAGCGCATGGGCCAGCGCTCGCTCGGCTTCCATATCAACGAGAAGGATCACGAGCTGACCCCCGACGAGATGATGCGCGGCGTCGCCCCGGAGGACCTGATCCGCTTCGGCATGATCCCCGAGTTCATCGGCCGCCTGCCGGTCGTCTCGGTGCTCGACCAGCTGAAGGTCGCCGACCTCGAGAAGGTGCTGCTCCGCACCAAGAACTCGATGGTGAAGCAGTATTCCAAGCTTTTCGCGATGGACGGCGTGCAGCTGAAGTTCACGCGCGACGCCATCGTCGCCATCGCCAAGCGCGCCATCGAGCTCAAGACCGGCGCGCGCGCGCTCCGCGCCATTCTCGAGAAGATCATGCTGGAGGTCATGTATGACCTGCCGGCGCGCGACGACATCGCCGAGGTCATCATCGACCAGGCCGTCGTCGAGGGCCGCAAGAAGCCGACGTTGAAGAAGCCCGGCCGCGGCGCCTCCTCAGACAAGAACGCGGCCTGAGTAGCCGCAATCGATTGTAGGGCGGGATCGTTGATCCCGCCTTCTTTTTTGGTGGGCGTCGGTTTCCACACCGACGCCGTCGCCGATATGGAAATCGGCGTCCACCTCGGCCAGTCAGGAGACTGGCCCTCCGCGCCCTACCAATTAAACGATTCGCCCTTCCCCACGGACTTCGCGAAAGCGGCGAAGAGCTTCACGCAATTCTCCACGTCCTCGAGGTCCACGACCTCGCTCGGCGTGTGCATGTAGCGGAGCGGAATGGAGACCAGGCCGCAGGCCACGCCACCGCGGGCCATCTGGATGGCGCGCGCGTCGGTGCCGGTCGGGCGCGGGTCGGCCTCAAGCTGGTAGGGGAGCTTGGCCTTCTTCGCGACGGCGACGAGCCGGTCGAAGACCTTGGGATTGATGTTCGGGCCGCGGCAGATGATCGGGCCACCGCCGAGCTTGGTCTCGCCGAACTTGCGCGGGTCGCAATCCGGGTGGTCGGTGGCGTGGCCGACATCGACGATGAGCGCGACGTGCGGATCCACCGCAAAGGCCGAGGTCTGGGCGCCGCGGGTGCCGATCTCCTCTTGCGTGGTGGCGACGGAGACAATCTTGGCGGCCAGCTTCGCCTGGTCCTTGGCGAGGCGAATGAGGGCCTCGCCGACAATGTAGGCACCGACCTTGTTGTCGAAGGCGCGGGCGGTGCCGATGCTGCCGTTGATCAGCTCAAACTCATGGTCGTAAGTCGCGACGTCGCCGATGGCGACGCGGAGCAGGGCCTCGGCCTTCGCCTTCGCGCCGATGTCGATCCAGATCTCGTGTTTCTTCGGCACCTTCTTGCGGTCCTCGTCGTCCATCAGGTGGATGGCGCGCTTGCCGGTGACGCCCTTCACGGGGCCGTTCGCCGTCTGGATGATGACGCGGCGGCCGGAGATGATGCTCAGGTCGTGGCCGCCGACGGTGTCGAAGTAGAGGAAGCCGTCCTTGTTGACGAAGATGATCATGAGCCCGAGCTCGTCCATGTGGCCGGCCATCATGAGGGTGGGGGCGCCCTTGAGGTTCAGCGAGGCGAGGCGGTTGCCGAGGGCGTCGTTGGCGTAGGCGGCGGCGTGGGGCTGCACGAAGCGGTCATAGACGGCCTGGGCCTGCGCCTCGGCACCGGAGGGCGACTTGGCCTTGAGCAACTCGGTCAGGAAAAGGGGTGGGTGGTAGGCGGGCATGGGACGTTTGAACGGGAAACCGCCGCGGCCCGCAAAGGGAAAATCATCACGGGCAGCAAGCGTCCGGAGTTGTCTTTGCCGAACGCTCCGGCTCAGTCCCGGCCGCTCGGAGCCGTTGGCTGGAACAATGGGGTCGGCCCTTCATCAGCTCCGAACGCATTGATTACGGCTGGCTTCAAAACGAGGAAGTAAACCACGCAGGTGATGAGCAGGGAAAAGCCGGGGCCGGTGTGCAGGCTAGCGAGCAAGGCCAGCAAAGAAAACACGCATGCGCGGGAAACCCAGGACGCATGTTTTTTGCTCGGGTTCTTCAGGAATAGCACACCGCACAAGACAACCCCCAGCGACACAAAGAAGAAGGCCAGAAAGAGGGGAACCGTGTGGGGGAGGTCGTGGGGCCCGTCATAGGCGATCTCGATGGCCAGTGCTTGGGCGAGCCGGGCAATAGTGACCAAGCCTCCGATGATGGTCACGAACGCAGCCAAGCGTAGATTTTTCATTTTGGTTGGGATTTTTGCCGAACCTTAGCAGTGAGCTACGCTTGTTGATTGAGAGGACGAAGTCGAGAGCGGGGATGGCGCGGGCGAAGAATCCGGGGTTAGGTGGGGAGTTTATGTAGCGGCAGCCGGACGGAATCCGCCGTGGAACGGAAAATTCCACTTGAACCGGCGCGTGGGCTGGGGACTCTAGAGGCTGATGAGTAGTTACACTGACTATCTGCCTTTCCTGGTCCAAGTCGTCCTCGCCGCGGGGATCACGGGCGGCGTCATCTTCCTGAGCCAGGTGCTCGGCCAGCGCGCGCTGCACACGAAGATCAAGGACGCGGCCTACGAGTGCGGCATCCTGTCCGACGGCAGCACGCACACGCGCTTCTCAGTGAAGTTCTACGTCACCGCGATGCTCTTCATCCTGTTCGACATCGAGGTCGTGTTCCTCATCCCGTGGACCTTCGTCTACCGCGATTTCCTCGCCAACCACATCGCGATCCTTTCACCCATGCTGTTCTTCCTCTTTGTGCTCGTGCTCGGCCTCTTCTACGAGGTCAAGAAGGGCGCACTGGAATGGGAGAAGTAATGCAAAGTTGAGAGATGAGGGCTTAGAGTTGAGAGCCGCGGCATCCCGAATACAGCCAAAACTGAGCTCCGTCTCTCAACCTTCAACTCTCAACCCTCAACTGTAGCGCATGCGCCTCGACAAATACATCTCGCGCAGCCGCGTCCTCGACCTCGGTAGCGCCGACATGGAGGGCGCGCTGGTCGAACTGCTCAACCTGACGGTCGAGCGTTTCCCCGACCTGAACAAGGACGCCCTATTGAAGGGCCTGCTGCGCCGCGAGAACACGATGACGACCTACCTCGGTCTCGGCGTGGCGATGCCGCACGTGCGCGTGAAGATGGGCCGGCGCTACATTCTCGCCGTGGGCCGCAGTCATTACGGCATCCGCTACGATGGCGCGATGGAGAACGAGCCGGTGCGGCTCGTGTTCATGCTCATCGCCGAGGAGAAGACGCGCGATTATCTCCAGCTGCTCGCCGCCCTGGCGCGGCTGATGAAGGAGCAGGACTTCGTGGACAGCCTCGTGCAGGCGCCCGACCTCGACACGCTTTATGACCGGCTCTTCACCGGCTTCGGCGGCATGGCGGCCAAGCTCGTCGCGGCGCCCCAGACCCGCGTCAACCGCGTCGTCCTGCGCGAATCCGAGAAGATCGCGGCCGGCAGCGGTTGCACCGGGCTGATGGTGTTCGGCGACACTTTCACCGGCGGTTTCAAGCCCCCGAAGTGGACCACCAAGCTCAAGACCATCCTCGTCACCCGTAACATTGCCGACGGCGAGGATCGCCCCGGGCGGTTCGACGAAGGGATCCAAGTCCGATCCTTCTCCAATCAGCGCATGGCGCAGTTGCGGAGCGCCTTGCTCGTCGGCATCACACGCGGCCTGATCACCGTCAACGACCGCATCTGCTGTGTCGGCGGCCTGGCCGGCAGCAACCAGTTCGACTCGATCGTGATCGTCGACGTGGAGAAGGAATTCTCGACCCTGCTCACCGGTCACGCCGACCTCTTGCCGCCGGACGTGAAGCCCGAGGTGCTCGAGCGGGTGATCGCCGTGGCCACGGAGCTGGCGGTCGAGGGCCGCGAGGGCCGGCCGGTCGGCTGCCTCTTCGTGGTCGGCGACAGCGAGAAGCTCGCCACGCTGACCAAGCCGCTCGTGCTTAATCCATTTTACGGTTACAAGGAGGAGGATCGGAATATTTTGAATCCCTTCATGGACGAGACCATCAAGGAGTTCTCCTCCATCGACGGTGCGTTCGTCATCCGCGGCGACGGGGTGGTGGAAGCGGCCGGCTCGCTGATCCAGGCTTCGGACTACAACCACGCCCTGCCCAGCGGACTGGGCGCGCGGCATGCCGCGGCCGCGGCCATCTCGGTGGCGGCCGACTGCATTGCGCTGGTCGTCTCTTCGAGCTCGGGGCAGGTGACTCTTTTCCGGCGTGGCGTCATGATGCCGCTGACGGAAAAGAAGGTAAGTGCTTAGGCATGTTATCCTTGTAATGTAGGGCCGGTGCTTGCCGCCGGACCGTTTGGTCCGCCATCTAGCGGCGACCCTACAAAGTTTACTTTTAGGTTGCACGTAGGTGACGCGAAGCCTTTCTTTCGCCCTTCCAACCCATTTAAGCCATGCAAGAAACCGTAACACTGGAGTGCACTGAAGCCCGCAAAGAGGGCAAACCCGCTTCGCGCTATCTCACTAAGCGCAACAAGAAGACCGTGACCGAGCGCATCGAGAAGAAGAAATACAATCCCTTCCTCAAGCGCCACACGCTCCACAAAGAGATCAAGTAAGGTTGCTTGGAGGGCGGACGCCCTCGTCCGCCAGCGGGGTGAGGGCACCCCGCCTCCAGAAAAATTCAGGCCGGTTCCTCGTGGACCGGCCTTTTTGTTGGTCTGAATGTAGGGTCGCCGCTTGTCGGCGGACCGGGGGATTACAGCCGCGACGGT
>JANYAM010000206.1 GCA_025361365.1 Opitutus sp.
CGACCCCGAAGCTGATCCACTACGCGATCGTCAACGGGCTCACGCGGGCGGAGCAGCTGGGCCAGAAGAAGCCGCCACTCTGATCCGCAGGTCGGCCAGCTGGGCGGCGAACGCGCCCAAGAGGCGCCGCGCCTCTTCCCAGTGCGCGCCCCCGACGGCGGCCTCGAGCGAGCGCTGGGTCTGTTCCATCTCGCGCTCGTAGATGAAACCGCAGCGGCCGACGAGCAGGTGGGCGCAACGGCCCGCCTCCGTGGCATCGGCCTGGGTCACGGCGGCCTCGAGTTGCGCGAGCTCGGCATCGAGCTCGGAGAGATACAGGGCGAGCTCCGCGGCGAGGGGCACGCCTTTCTTGCGGGCGAGCAGGCGCAGGTTGCCCAGCCGGTCGGCCGGGCCGCGGGAGATCGGAGCGGCCGGCTTGGCCGTGGACGCGGCGAGGGGAGCGGCGACGGCGGTAACCGGCGTCAAACCCGCGAGAGCCTTGGCCAGCCTTTCCTTGGTGACAGGCTTGCCGAGGAAGGCGTCCATCCCGGCGTCCCGGCACTGCGCGCGTTTTTCCGGCGTGGTGAACGCAGTAGTGGCGAGGATCAGGGCGTGCGCGGAGGCGTTGGGCAGGGTGCGGATGCCGCGGGCGACATCGACGCCGCTGATCCCCGGCAAGTTGAAATCAAGGAAGACGACGTCGAAGTTCTGCCGGCCGGCCAGCGCAAGGGCGGCCTCGCCCTCCTGCGCGGTGTGCACGGTGAAGCCCATCGACTGCAGCAGGTCGGCCAGCACGATGCGGTTGTATTCCTGGTCGTCGACCACGAGAGCTACGCGGCCCGCCGGGGCGGGCGCGGGCGCGGCGGCCGCCGGTTCGGCCGGCGCCGCGGCGATGGCAAAGGGCGCGCTGAAATAAAAACACGAGCCCTGGCCCAGTTCGCTCTCCAGCCAGATCCGGCCGCCCATCTTTTCGGCGAGTCCCTTGCACAGCGCGAGACCGAGGCCGGTGCCGGGCACCCGGCCCTTTTGCGCGGCCGCGCCGCGCTCGAAGCGCGTGAAGAGCCGCTTCTGCTCCTCGGGAGAAATGCCCGGGCCCTCGTCGGACACGGCGAAGATCACCTCGGTTTGCGCGAGGCCCAGGCTCTTGCACCAGACGGTGACGCTGACCTGGCCGCGCCCGGAGAACTTCAGGGCGTTGCTGACAAAGTTGATCAGAATCTGGCGGATGCGGCGGGCGTCACCCACCAGCTCGCGGGGCACCGCGGGGGAAACGGCCAGTTCCACTGGCACGCCGTATTTCTCACTGTCGGCGCGGGTGATGGCGGCGACCGACTCGACCAGCTCGGGCAGGTCGAAGGGCTTCGGGTCCAGCTCGATCGCGCCCGCCTGCACCTTGGAGAAATCGAGGATGTCCTCCAGCAGCGACGAGAGGTGGCTGGCGCACTGCCGGAGCAGGCTGAACTTGCGGCGGCTCTCGGCGTCGAGGCCTTCGGTCCGGAAATTCTCGGCGATGCCGATCACGCCGTTCATCGGGTTGCGGATCTCGTGGCTGACGCCGGCGAGGAACTCGTCCTTGGCGGCACTGGCCTTGACGAGTTCGGCGGTGCGGACCTCGACGAGGGTCTCGAGCTCCTGATTGCGGGCCCGCGCCCGCCGCTCCCGGATGCGGATGTAGCCGAACACGGAGAACCCGAGCGCAACCGCATAGCCGGCAAAAGCCCAGCTCGAGCGATACCACGGCGGCAGGATGCGGAAGGTGAAGGCGGTCGGCGGGCTGACCTGGCCGGCGGTGTTGACCGCGCGCGCCTCAAAGCGGTATTCGCCCTCCGACAGGCTGGTGAATTCGAAAGAGCGGCGCGCGGAGGGCGCGGACCATTCACGGGTTTCGGTTCCCAGACGCGATTGGAAGAGCAGATCCTTGTTTCGGATATAATCCGGAGTGAAGAGTTGGAAGCGGACCCGATGGTCCTTGTAGGGGTAGAGCGCCACCGGCCCCGCGGGTTGTTCCATAACCTTGAGGATGGGGGGCGCGGGCGGCGCCAGAGTAGAAATCTTGTCGTAGTCGAGACGCAGGATACCCTGCATGCCGCCCAGCCAAAGGACGGGATGGCCATTCTCAGCCGCAAAGGTGGCGGTGCGAATGGATCCGATGATGTCCAGTGAGCGGAGGTCGAACTCACGCCAGCGGACGGTGCCATCGGCGGCGAAGGACAGCACGCCGGTCCCATGCCGCGGACCATGGATGCCGGCCGCCTGCTGGTAGACCACGAACACATCCTCGCTTTCAGGGATGGCGGTGACGACAGAAGCGGTGAGCGGCGGCAGATCGGGCACTTCGCGCAGGGCGCCGCCTTGGGGACCGGTTTGGAGCACGCGGTTCTTGGCGAAAAAAAGCAACCGGGTCGCATTCCCCGCGATCAAGACCTGCCCGTCGATCGGCTTGGCCGTGACGGGATCGAGCAAGGGCGCAATCTGGCCGGCGCCCGAGTCGTATTCGAATGCTCCCTTGGCAATCATGCCGAGCCAGAGCTTGCCGGCGATATCCACATACAGGCTGGCGCAGGAGTCGGGCAGTTCGAGAAAACGGGTGCCCGTAAAAGAACCGTCGCCGTGCCGGACCAGCCGGGCGAGGCCGTTCACCTCGGAGACATAAAATGTATCTGGGTAAGTGCGGGCCGGTTGGGTGATGTTCGCGCCGTTGGCCTGCAGCTTGTAGACGTTGCGCGCCGCAGTGCCATCGAACCAATACACCCCCCCAAAGCCGGAAAGCAGAAGGCCGTCCTCGCAGGCCAGCATGTGGTCGTAGCGGTGGGGTAGCTCCGGCAGGGCTTGGAACCGAGCCGGGCCCTCCGGAGAAATCTCCTGCCGGTAAGCGCCGTCCTGGGTTGCCGCATAGAGCTTGGATTTCCAAAAGGTCAGGCCGCTGACCACCTGACCCTTAAGGCCGTTCAGGGAGTTGAACACCGTGCTGTCCCCGGTGGCGGGAAAGTGAAAGAAGTCGGTAGCCCCGGTGCCAAAAACTTCGCCAGAGGCGTCGGTGGCCAACCCGCCAATGACGCGCCCCGGCAGGCCGCTGCTAGAATCGGCCCAGATGCGCAGCACCACGCCGCTGCGGCTGGTCAGCACGAGGCCGCCGGAAACCGTGCCGAGGAGGAGGTTGCCGTCCGGCAGTTCGCTAACGGCACTCAGGCGGTGATCGGACAGGTATTGGTTCAGGCGCTCCGACGAAAAGGGGACCGGATTGCCCGGCCGGATTAGGCCCTCGTTGCTGACAGTGATCAGGCCGGTCTGGTCCCGGATCAGGCCGATGACCAGCTTGGTGCCGAGCTGGGCGGCGGGCACCTTCAGTTGCGGGCCGGCCTCGGTGAGTTGATAGAGGCCGGTTTCGAGGTGATGGAACCAGAACTCGCCGCCGCACTTGAGGGGCGTCAAGCGCAAGGCGGCCGGGAAGGGAGTCACTTGGAATTCCTTGCCGTCCCAGCGCAGCAACTGGTCCTTGGCGATGAAATAGGTGACAGGTCCGAGCGGAGCGACGCCCCAGACGGCGGGCAGCTGGCGCGCCGATTCGGGCAGGAAAGGCACGAGTGAATGATATTGGAAGACCCCGAGCGATTCCTCCCGGAAATAGCCCAGGTCGCCCACGGTTGTGGCCCAGAGAATACCGTTCTGACCAGGAACCAGTGAAAGCAGGGAGTAGGTGCTTGGTTTGGCGTGGGAACTCCACGACTGGCCGTCAAAAACGAGCAGCGAATCCGACCCGATTAGGATCCGGCCGAGCTTATCCTGAAGCACCACCTGCTTGCCGGCATCACTGCCCATGATCTTTGCGGGAACGGTCTCGACAGGTGGCAGGCCGGCAGTTCGGTCGGCAAAGGCAGCCTGTGCGGACGTAACACCATCGCGGGAAAAGACGCAGAGCAGGAGAGAGGCAGCTTTTAAAAAGCGATGATGCACTAGGAAATAGGAAAGTAAATTTCCGGCCGTCTGCAATCCTGCGTCCACACCTTGAGTTAGGTTATGCGCGACGGGTGAGCGCCGGTGGGCTGTCCCTCAATACAGGCGAATTCAGCGGTCGGGATTTTCGGGGGTTTCAGTGATATTAGATACCATGATCTCCTTCCTCTATTCTTTCCACGGGCTCGTCTCGAGCCTCCTCCTCAATCTCGGTTTTGCCGGCCTCGCCGAAAAGCTCGACCCGATGCTGCGCGACGCGGCTTCCATTAAGAACATGATGGACTCCCGCTCGTCCGCGTTTACTGAGACCGTGTGCAATTTCAGGTCGAACGCCTTCACCGAAACCGTGTGCAATTTCCGGTCCGTCGCGTTCACCGAGACGGTGTGCAACTTCACGCCGCAAGCTTCGTGATAAGCCCGGCGTGCCCGGCGGGCGGGTGCGCTTATGTTTAGTCTCGCCGCGTATCGCTACCGCAATGTGCTCGCGTCCGCGGGCGGCCCGATCGAGCGGGTGGAGTTCATCGAGACCGAGGTGCTGGGCGAGCGGCGGTTTCTCGCCAACGCCTATCTGAAGGAGGGCTTGGGGCCCAACCAGGCGGGGCGTCAGCTTTATAGCGGCGCCAACGGGAGCGGGGCCTCGGCCTCGCCGATGGTGGCCCGGTTCATGGCCATCTCCGAGGCCATGGAGCGCTGGGCCCATTGGCAGCTACAGGCGGAGGGGGCCCAGGACCGCTATGGCTTTGACGTTGATTCATCGAGCAACGGCATGTCCGCGTTCCCGGGCTTGTGGCGACGCCAGGCCCGGAGTGGCGCCCTCTTGGAGGCGGCCGAGCGTTTCAACATCCTGTATTGGTGGGAAGGCGGCCTGCGGGCAACCGAGTCACCGAGCTACTGGCCGGACGTATCGGCCGCCACGATCCATTCCCCGGCACCCGGGGTAACAGTAATCCTGTATCGTCGGACCAGGGATGGCTTCGTCTCCTACGGACACGCGGCGGCGGCGGACTATGTTACCGCGTGCCGCAAGGCCGCGGGAGAAATGGAGCGGCATGCGAGCGTGGTGGAGATCTTCGCGCGCAATCACGGCGGACAGCTCCGCGGGCAGCTGCCGCCCGACGCCCATCCCATTGAACGGCGCAGCCTGTATTTCGCCACCGCCGAAGGCCACGAGCGTTTCCTGCAACGGTTGCACGCCATTCCGCAAGGGGAGCTGGCCGTGCCCCGCCTGGTTTTCGACGGACCGATTCCCGGTCCCTGGACTCGCTATGCCGATGTATGGCGGGTGCTCTATGCTCCGCCCAGCCGGCGCTTTCTTGGGATGGAAGAGGATTATTTCTTTCTTTGACTTCGACGAAACCGGCAGGAGGATCCTGACAAGACAAGCCGGCCCGCACGGTTGGACGTCGGCTGGCCTGCGAGCCATAGCCACTGGGAATGTGAATCGGAAGTGAAATGCCGTCCATCGCCCGGCCTACAGACGGCAGCCTTGAGCTGGCCGGCCATGCGTAGCCACTGGGTCATGGAAGCGATGCCAACGCCCTCCTACGCCAAGGCGACGGAGGGCATGCTTGGGTTGGTCTGCCAGCCGTAGCCACTAAGCCTGCATCGCGAGTGAAATGTCCTCCTTCGCCAGGTCTACGGCGGACAGCCTTCGCCCTCGCTTCGCTCGGCGAAGGCTGGAGCGGCTAGTCGGAATCGAACCGACGACACCTGCTTGGAAGGCAGAGGTTTTACCATTAAA
>JANYAM010000224.1 GCA_025361365.1 Opitutus sp.
AAGGTAACAGTTTGGCACCGAAACCGAGGTTTGCGGTCTGACCCGGCACAACCACACTCCCCCGATATGAAAGCCCTCCGCCTGCTGGCCCCCCTGTTGTTGCTGCCCTGCGTTTTGCTCGCCGCCGAGCGCACGCTCAAGATCGACCGGAGCCGCTCCTTCGTCGACGTCGATGTCGACGCCACCAAAAACTTCACGGCGCACCTCGATGCCTACGACACCAAGGTCGGCGTGGACGACCTCGGCAAGATCAAGAATGCCGTGTTCGCCTTCAAGTTCGCCGACCTCAAGACGGGCAACGAGTCGCGCGACACGGCCATGATCAAATGGCTGGGCGGCGGCAGCCCCGAGGGCCGCTTCGAGCTCGGCAACCTCGCCCTCACCCCCGACGGCCAGGGCCAGGCCTCCGGCCGGCTGATTTTTCACGGCGTGACCGAGCGCATCGAGTTTCCCGTCAACGTCGTCAAGGCCGACGGCGCCTACACCATCACGGGCGAGACCACCATCGACTATCAGCACTGGAACCTGAAGCGGATCCGGATGGCGCTGGTGTTAACGGTTTCTCCCGAGGTGAAGATCCGCTTCAAACTGACGGGCGTCCCGGTGGAAGAGCCCAAGGGCTGAGTTTAAGGTGGAACCCGGCCTCAGGACGGGTTGATTGAATCCGCGGCAAACCCGTCCAGAGGCCGGGTTCCACCACCACCACCCATGCGCTTCCTCGCGCTCGTCTTCGTCAACCTGCGGCGGCACAAGCTCCGCGCCCTGATCGGCGTCGCGGGCATCGGCTTCGGCGTGGCGGCGATGCTGACCATCCTCTCGATCGTCAACGGCGCCATCGGCATGTTCGAGCGCATCCTCGCCGTGGACTCGCACTACCTCGTCTTTGAGAAGAACGTCTCGGACCTCTTCTTCAGCAGCGTGCCGGACGACAAGACCGCGGCCCTGCGCGGGATGGCCAACGTCGCCTCCGCGGAGCCGCTACTCTTCGGGCTGGTGACGTCCGGCGACCGGCCGATCATCACCTGCTTCGGCCTGGAGCCGACCAACCCGCGCCTGGCGAACGCGAAATGGCTGGCCGGGCGCCGCGAGGAATTCGGCCGGACCCCCGGCGGCATCTGGCTTGGCGCGCGGGCGGCGGAATTCCTCGAGGCGAAGGCAGGCCAGAAGATCGCGATCGGCAAGGGGGAGTTCACGGTCGCGGGCATTTTCGCCACGGAGAACGGTTTCGAGGACGGCGGCGTGTTCCTGCCGCTCAAGGATGCGCAGACCTTCTTCAGCCGCGAGGGCGTGGCGTCAGTCGTGGCCATCAAGCTGCGCGACCAGACCCGCGGTGCCGAGTTCAAGCGCGTCGTCGAGGCCGCGAACCCGGGGCTGATGGCGCTGGAGAACCGCGAGTTCAACCAGAGCTACACGCAGTTCAAGATCCTGCATTTCACCGCGTGGGCGGTTGGCCTCTGCGCCTTCCTGCTCGGCGGGCTCGGCGTCGCGAACACGATGCTGCTCTCCGTCTTCAGCCGCATCCGCGAGATCGCGGTGCTGCGGGTTTGCGGCTTTTCCCCGGGCCAGGTGGCCGGGCTGATCCTGGGCGAGGCGGTCGTCATCGCCCTGGCGGGCCTGACGCTCGGCCTCGGGCTGGGCTACGGGGCCCTGTTCGCGCTGGAGCACATGCCGCAGTTCAACGGTTACATCCAGGCGGTCGTGAAACCCGGCATGCTGGCCGGCATCGTGGCCACCGCCATCATCACCGCCGTGGCGGGCTCGCTCTGGCCGGCGCGCTTCGCCTCAAAAATCCAACCCGCGGAGGCGCTGCGTTATGAATGAGTGTACCCTTTCCCGTCGCCGGGAACATGTCACGTATTCCGGGACATTCGCCGGGCGGCCCCAGTCGGCATGTCATCTATTAGATGACATGCCGGGGGAGGCGGGGCCATGAGCGAGGAGGTGCTTATCACGGCCCGCGACTTGCGGAAAACCTACGATGCCGGCCGCGTCCGCGTGCTCGACGGCGTCAGCCTCGAGGTGCGCGGCGGCGAAATGGTGGCGCTGTGGGGCGCGTCCGGTTCCGGCAAGAGCACGCTGCTGCACCTGCTCGGTGGCCTCGATGTGCCGGATGGCGGCGAGATTACCGTCTGCGGGCTCGACCCGCGACGCGAGGCCCACCGGTTGACGCTGCGCCGGCACCACGTGGGCTTTGTCTTCCAGCTGCACAACCTGATCCCGGACCTGACCGTGGCGGAAAACCTCCGCGTGCCCGCGCTCGCCCGCGGCGCGCCGGCCGCCGCGACCCGCACGCGGATCGGCGAGCTGGCCGAAGCCGTCGGCATCGCCCACCGGCTGAACCACCGCATCCAGGACATTTCCGGCGGCGAGCGCCAGCGCACGGCCATCTGCCGCGCGCTGATGAATTCCCCGCAGCTGCTACTCGCGGACGAACCCACCGGTTCGCTGGACGAGGAGACGGGCGACACCGTTTTCAGCCTGCTGCGGCACCTGGTGCAAACGCGCGGCATCGCCGTGGTGCTTGCGACCCACGAGCGGCGCTTCGCCGAGCAATGTGACCGCGTGCTGCGCGTCCGGTCCGGCCGGATCGAGTCCGGCCGACCGGCGGTCGGGTCAGGCTAGAGCCAAGATATCGCGGCCCGGGATTCTTGCAGGCTTGCATTATTTTTCCGTCAGGATGGAGTTCCCGCCATGAACCTGACGAAATGCTCCGCACTCGGTTTTCTGCTGGTTGGTGTGATGGCCGCCCAGACCCCCCCGGCCCCGGCCACCGGCCTCGGCAAGGTCACCTATTTCGACAGTGAGACCGTGGGCACCGGCCCCCGGCCCGATGGCGCCGTCTACACGTTCGTCGACAGCGCCGACCCGTCGGTCGCCGCAATCGCGCAGTTTGGCTACAAGACCATTGACCGCGTGGGCGGCCAGCTGGTCTCCGAGGTCACGCGCGAACTCGCCGCCAAGGAGGCCCGCCTCGCGGTCAGCGTCATGCACCTCAAGCAGCTCGAGCTGCCGAAGCCGGTCGCCGGCCAGCCGACGGTTACGGCCATCAAGCGCACCAGCCTGTTGATCCGCAGTCCCGCCAATGCGCCGGACGGCGCCGACCAAGCCGCCCTCAACAAGATTCACAAGCAACTGATGGCCGACCAGTCGGTCGATAAGATGCTCATCCAGAAAATCGAGCAGCCCGGCAAGCCGGTTGAGTGGCGGGTCTACCGCCCGATCGCTTCGTCGCAATCCTGCCTGGCCTGCCACGGCGACCCGAAGACCTTCCAGCCCGGCGTTAAGGAAGCGCTCGACCAGCAATATCCCGAGGACAAAGCCCTCGACTATGCCGCCCAGGAATGGCGCGGCGTGCTCCGGGTGTCCATCGCCCCGGGGGCTCCGGCCCCGGCGGCGAAGAAGTAATTAACCGGCACGACCGATCGAGAGCCCGCTCCGGCGGGCTTTTTTTATGGTCGGGCTGAAGCCACGCCTGACGCGGGCGTGGGCTCAGGCGTCGAGCACGACGTTGCCTTTCGGCTGTGCGATGCACGTGAGGCACGTCCGCGCCTCGGGCGGGCTGCCCGGCGGCTGGAGGTAGGACACCTCGCCCGATTGCATCGCGAGCACGCAGGTGCCGCAATTGCCGGCGCGGCAACCCGAGGCGATGCCAATGCCCAGGTGCTCGGCGAGATCGAGCAGGGTCTCGTGCACGCCGTCCCACGGCACCGTCGTGCCCGTCTTGTGGAAGGTGACGAGCGGGCGCATGGCGGCCGGTGTTGCCGGCGCGGCGGTGACATGGCCGACTCGCTTCACACTCAGCGCGCCGAAGGCCTCGTAGTGCAGGTGCGGGTCGGGCACGCCCCATTGCTTGAGGCCGCTAGTCAGCTCCTCCATCATCGCACCGGGCCCGCAGTAGTAGAAACGGAAATTATTGGAGGGCAGTTCGCGCTGGAGCAGCTCCAGCGTCACACGGCCCGCCACCTGATAGTCCTCGCCCAGCCGGTCGCCCGGCGCCGGTTGCGAGTAGCAGGTGCGCAGGTGGAGCTGCGGGTTGGCGCGGGCAAAGGCGGCGAGCTCGGCCTTGAACAGGTGTTCGCGCGAGTTGCGGACCCCGTGGAAAAACCAGATCGTGCGCCGGCTCTGCTGGTGCATGAGCGTGGCGAGCATGCTGAAGATCGGCGTGATGCCGATGCCGCTGCCGATCAGCACCACCGGCTCCGGGTCGGTCGGCTCGATCGTGAAGTGGCCCAGCGGCGCTCGCAGGTCGAGGATGTCGCCTTCACGGATCTGGTCGTGGAAAATACTTGAGCACACGCCGGCCACCGGGGCACCCGCGGCATCGGGGGTGCTGGCCCGCTTGATCGTGACGCGGTAATGCGGCTGCGCCGGATGATCACTCAGGCTGTAGCAGCGGATGAGCTGGCCGCCGTGGCGCGCGTCCGGCAGACGGAAGGTCACATACTGGCCGGGTTTGAACGCGGGCAGCGGCTTCGCGTCGTGCGGCGTCAGGTAGAACGAGCAGACGCCGGGACCATCCGCGGTTTTGCGGTTGACCACGAATTTCCGAAATCCATTCCACGACAGCGGCTCCAGGGCCACCTTGCGGTGCTTCTCGCGCAGGATCGCGAGCTCCTCCTGGAAACGCGCGAGGTCCAGGGCCGCCCGCGCGGTATCCTCGCGCATCCGGCGGAGCGCCGCCAGCACGTTCAGGCCCAGCAGGCCGATGACCAGCAGCAGGAGGGCGGCACCAAGGTAGGTCCAAAGCATGGGCAGGTGGAGGATGCGACCGGTGGGTCGCGCCGGGGTTATTGGGCATCGCTGGGCGGCTGACAAACGGATTGTGGCGGAGTTTCAGCTTGCGCCGGATTTTCCCGCCCCAATCTTCGCGCGCAGCGGTGCCGCCAACCCGCTGCGATGCACTCGATGAGAACAAGCCCCGGGCTCACGCTTCCCGGCCCGGATAGCCCCCGCGGCGAACCCTGCCGGGTCGCCGGCGGCCTCTAGCCCGCCCCGTCATGGCAAAGTCGGCCACCCGCCCCTCGATCGTCCCCGGCTCCGTCGCCCCGTTTTCCCAGGCCACGCGCCAGGCGGAACCGGAACGCTGGGACACGCCGTTCAGCACGGAGATGACCGAGGCGGATGTGAACCTCGTGCTCGCGCACCCGCTGTTCATCACGACCAAGCCCGAGCGTTTCCCGCCGTCCATTCCGCTCCGCGGCATCCTGAAGAACGACGCCCGCATCCGCCGCTTCATGCCGGGCGAGATTATCGTGCGCCGGGGGGATTACGGGCATTCCGCCTTTGTCATCCTGTCCGGGGCCGTGCGTGTCCTCGTCAAGGAACCGCCCGCCGAGCAACTCGGCCGCCGGCAGCAGGTGCGCCCGTCGGTCTGGGGCAGCCTCAAGCGCTGGTGGCAGCAACCCCGGGTGGCCGAGCAATCCCGCGCGCGCGGCGCCGCCCCGGGCCTCCGGCTCGGGCAGGGCGGGGAAGCGCGGCTGTTCCTGCAGGATGTGCCCGGCGTGCTCGACGCCGACCGGAGCATCCGGCTCCAGTCCGGCGAGCTGTTCGGCGAGATCGCCGCCCTCGGCCGCACGCCCCGCACCACGACGGTGGTGTCGGACGGCGAGGCGCTGCTGCTCGAGATCCGCTGGCAGGGACTGCGCGAGATCCGCAGCTACGCGCCGGAGTGGAAGAAGGAAATCGACCGCCGCTACCGCGAGCGCAGCCTCCTGCGGCATCTCGCGGAGACGCCGCTGTTGTGGAACCTGCCCGAAGCCACCCTGCGGCTGGTCGCCGATGCCACCCGCTTCGAGACCTTCGGCGAATTCGACTGGCACAGCGCCTACCACCGCGGGCACAAGGACGACGAGCGCCAGCGTTTGGAACAGGAACCGATGATTGCGCGCGAAGGCGATTATCCGAACGGCCTGTTGCTCGTGCGCAGCGGGTTCGCCCGCGTGAGCAGCCGCTACAACCACGGGGAGCGCACCGACAGCTACCTCGGCAAGGGCCAGGCCTTCGGCTTGAAGGAGATTGTCACCGGTTGGCGGGGCAAGCAGCACGTGCCGCTGCGCAACAGTCTCCGCGCCCTCGGCTACGTGGACTTGCTTTTCATCCCGACCGCCGTGCTCGAGGAGCACGTGCTGCCCCGGCTGGACCCGGCGCAGGTGGCGGCGCTTACCTTGGCGGGGGATCCCGCGCCGGCCGTCGTCGCCCCGCAGGGGTTGGGCGGAAGTAATTTCCTGGAGTTCATTGTCGCGCAGCGGTTCATCAACGGCCGGGCCGCGATGCTGATCGACCTCGACCGGTGCACGCGCTGTGACGATTGCGTCCGCGCCTGCGCCGCGACCCACGACAACAACCCCCGTTTCATCCGGCACGGTCCCGAGGTGAGTGGCGTGATGGTGGCCAGCGCCTGCATGCACTGCGTCGACCCCGTCTGCATGATCGGCTGCCCGACCGGGGCGATCTACCGCGAGAGCGCGGATGGCCAGGTAGGCATCAATCACGACACCTGCATCGGCTGCAGCGTGTGCGCCCAGAGCTGCCCCTACGGCACCATCCAGATGGTCGCGCTGCACGACGAGGAGGGGCTACCGGTCGTGACGGAGGAAACCGGCGAGCCCGTGCGCCGCGCCACCAAGTGCGACCTCTGCGTCGACCAGCCCGGCGGCCCGGCCTGCGCGAACGCCTGCCCGCACGACGCGCTCCTGCGCGCCGACATGCGTCAGATGGACACCATCACAGCCTGGCTGAAGCGATGAGAGCGTTTTTCAACCGGCGTCTAGGGTATTCACTCGCGACCCTCGCGGTGGCGGGCGGGCTGACCGCAGCTTGGATGGTCGGGCGCATCGCCCTGCGCCCCGTGGCGCTGTATACCGGCTGGCTGCTGCTGGCCCTGCTGCTGGCGCTGACTTTTTTCAACGCCCGCAAGAAGCTGCCGTTTTTTCCGCTGATCAGCGCGAGCCACTGGCTGCAGGCGCACATCTACCTGGGCTGGCTCGCCTGCGGCGTCTTCGCGTTGCACATTAGCGCCCGCTGGCCGGACGGGGCGATCGAGATTCCCCTGGCCTTGGTCTTCATCTTGGTGGCCCTGAGCGGCGTGCTCGGGTTGTGGCTGAGCCGCTGGCTGCCGTCCCGCCTCACGCGGTCGGGGGAGAGCCTGATTTATGAACGGATCCCCATGTTGCGCCACCAGCTGGTGACCGAGGTGAAGCAGGTCGTGCGCGGCGCAGAGACGGAGACGCAATCCACCACGCTGGGTGATTTCTATGTGCGGGTGCTGGCGGGCTACTTCGCCCACGTGCCGGCCTGGCTGGCGCCGCTGGCGGGCGGTGACGCCGAGCATCACCGGGTCAAGCTCGAGCTGGAGGCCCTGCGCCACTACCTGAGCGTCCGCGAGATCGCGCTCGCCGACCAGCTGGCGGAATTGATCGAGGCGAAACGCAACCTCGACAACCAGTTCGCCGGCCAGCGCCTGCTCAAGCTCTGGCTTTTCGGGCACATCCCGCTGACGTTTGTGCTCCTCGTCTTCACCGCCGGCCACGTTTGGCTGGTCCTGCACTACTCGCACCGGTAACCGCCGCCTCCACCCATGCGCCGTCTGCTGCAGAGCATCATCTACAACCGTAAGCTATACGACCGGCCCCAGGACGAATGGACCTGCGGGCGCACGGCCGAGTGCCAGGCCTGCGTGTTCGGCCCCGGCGCCAAGGGCGAGTGCCGCGCCACGGGCCAGTGCTTGCCGGCGAAAAAAGGTGACCGGTGGTTCTGCACGCGGGCAATCTCCCTCGGCGCCGCCTGCGAGCCGGGCCCGCAACCCGACGGCTCCTGCGGCTGCCCGGTGCCGCCCTGCACCCCGCAGCGCAGCCTGCGCAGCCAGCGCGGCCGGCTGGCCTGGAAACTGTCGGGCCTCGCGCTGGCGCTGGTGCTCCTCGCCGTGTGGGGCGCGTCCCGCAACCAATGGGCGAACCCCGGGCCGCTCACACCCCAGCACGCGATGTCGACGCAGCGCTG
Source organism: Opitutus sp. (assembly GCA_025361365.1). GTDB lineage: Bacteria > Verrucomicrobiota > Verrucomicrobiia > Opitutales > Opitutaceae > Lacunisphaera. Next base: position 7,999 of record JANYAM010000224.1, read on the forward strand.
CGCCGACTGTCATTTGGAATCGGCCCCACTGGCGTTCACGGCCGCGGCGCGGGCAGACCGGCGCCGCGCGCACGACCAGCTCTGCCTGAAGTGCCACGACCTCGGCCCGCAGGACCGTTCGCCGCACGGCCTGACCGGCGCACAGCTCGCCGTGCTCGCGCGCGACGAAAACACCGCGCCGGTCGCCCGGCCCGCGGCCCTCGCCGTCGTGCACGCGCTCCAGCCTGGCGGCCCCAATGATCTCGCCTGCGCGTCCTGCCACCTCGAGCACCACGGGCGCGATTTTGACCTCAAGCGCCTGACCGACCAGCAATGCCAGGTGTGTCACCAGGCGCAGTTCGACGGCTTTGCGGGCCATCCGGAATTCAAGGATTACCCTTACAAGCGCCGCACCCAGCTGCGCTTCGACCACACGACCCACTGGGGCCAGTATTTTCCCGACGCGAAGCTGGCGGCGAAGAGTGCGCCCACTTCGTGCGCCACCTGTCACGAGCCCGCCGCCGACGGTCGCCAGATGCTGGTGAAGAATTTCGCGCAGACCTGCGCCTCCTGCCACGACGGGCAGATCACCGGCGAGGGCCGGCTGGGCGGCAAGGGCGTGGCCTTTATCCGGCTGCCGGGCTTCGATCGCGCGGCGTTGGAAGCCGCCGGCGAGGCTGTCGGCGAATGGCCCGCCCGGAGCGTGGGCGGGCTCACGCCGTTCATGCGCCGCCTGCTTGAGGCTGACGCCCCGGCGCGCGCCGCGCTACAGGATCTCGGCACCGCGGATCTCACGGACCTGGCTAAGGCGACCCTGGCGCAAAAGGCCGCGGCCGGCCGCCTGCTCTGGAGCGTGAAGAGCCTCCTTGCGGACCTGGTCACGCAGGGCCAGCCCGCGCTTCTCCACCGGCTCGGGCCGGCAGACGCCGGCGCGCGGCGCACCGGCCAGTTTTCCGCCGACGGATTGCTGGCCGCGCAGCAAGCCTGGCTGCCGAACCTGCTCACCGAGGTGGCCGCCCACCGTCGCGGGGAGCAAGCGCCGGTGATCACCACCGCGCCCGCCACTTCGGGTGCTTCCGCGGCGATCGAGTTCGATGACGCCGAGGCGCGCGTGACCGAGGGCGGCTGGTATCGCCGCGACCAGAACTACACGCTCTATTATCGTCCGGGTGGCCACGCAGACCCGTTCCTCACCACGTGGATCGACGCCACCGCCAACGATGCATCGCCGGCCGCGTCGGCGATCTTCAATCAGCTGTCGGCGGAGAGCGCCCCCGGAGTCTGCATGAAATGCCACACGGTGGACCAGGCCGACGGCCGCCGAACCGTCAATTGGGAGACCGCGCAGCCGCAGCCGGACCGAAGGCCGTTCACGACGTTCAAGCACACCGCACACTTCAGCCTCATGGGCGACCAGGGTTGCGCCACATGTCACGTGATCGACGTGACGGCGGACCACGCCCGCGGTTTCGGGCTGAATCACGACCCCGCGGTCTTCCAGAGCAATTTCGCCCCGATGACCAAAGCCACCTGCGTCACCTGTCACCAGCCGGCGAAGGCGGGCGATAGCTGCCTGCAATGCCACAACTACCACACGGGCGACCTGAAGATGCTGCGGTTGAAAATGACCGCGCCGCCGGTCCCGCGCAAAGTGGCAGAAACCAGCGGTGGTGCGGTGACCGCGCGCCTGTTCGCCTTGGTGGCGAAGAACGGCCGGCCCTGACTCGTCAGCGCTTCGGCGCGTGGCGCTTTTCCAGGATCGCGAGCGCGTCGCCGAGCGACATCTTCTTCACGCGCAACAGCACGATCAGGTGGTAGAGGAGGTCGGCGGCCTCGCCGGCGAACTCCTTCTTGTTGTTCTTTAGCGCCGCGAGCGCCGTCTCGACGCCTTCCTCGCCGACTTTCTGCGCGACGCGGGCGACACCTTCCTTCGCGAGGCGCACGGTGTAGCTCTTCTTGTCGCCGCTCTTGATGCGGTCGACGATGGTCTGTTCCAGTTGGGCGAGAAAGCCGACACCCTTGGCGCCCTCGTTGCCGAAGCAGCTGGTCGTGCCGCGGTGGCACGTCGGACCGTCGGGCCGGGCGGTGACGAGGAGGGTATCGTTGTCGCAGTCGACCTTCACGTCCACGAGATGCAGGAAATTTTTCGACGATTCGCCCTTGGTCCAGAGGCGCTGCTTGCTGCGGCTGAAGAAGGTGACCTTTTTGGTGCGCAGGGTTTTCTTCAGCGCGGCGGCGCCCATGTAGCCGAGCATCAGCACCTGCAGGGTGGCGGCGTCCTGCACGACCGCGGGGATGAGGCCGGAGTTTTTCTTCCAGTCGATTTTCGGGAGTTTCATGAAGAAAGGATTTTTAACACAGAGGGCACAGAGATCGGGGAGAAGTTGAAAATAGCAAAGGCTCTGTGATCTCTGTGTTAGAAAAAATTGGTTAGGGACGGATGGAAATGCTGTCGGCGATAAGTTGTTGTTTCAAAACGGGGATTTTGATGGTGCCCTTGTGGAAGACGGACGCCGCGAGCGCGCCGTCCACACCGCCGAGACGGAAAACGTCGTGGAAGTGGGCGATGGTGCCGGCGCCGCCAGAGGCAACAAGCGGGACGGTCAGCACCGCGCGCACGAGTTTCAACTGCGTGAGATCATAACCCTGGCGCATGCCGTCTTGGTTCATGCAATTGAGGACGACCTCGCCGGCGCCGAGCTTTTGCGCCTCGCGGGCCCAGTCGATCGTCCGCCAGCGCGTGGCCTGCGTCTTGTTCGGGTCGCCGGTGTATTGCTTGACGAAGTAGTCGCCGGCTTCCTGCCGGCTGTCGATGCCGACGACGACGCACTGGGAGCCGAACTCGGTGGCCAGTTCGGTAATGAGCGCCGGGTTTTCCAGCGCGGGTGAGTTGATGGATATCTTGTCGGCGCCGCCGTGCAGGATTTCCCGGGCCCCGGCGAGTGAGCGGATGCCGCCGGCCACGCAGAAGGGGATGTCGAGCACGCGGGCGACCCGCGTCACCCAATCAGTCGAGACGGTGCGGCCGTCGCTGCTGGCGGTGATGTCGTAGAACACCAGCTCGTCGGCGCCCTCGTCGCGGTAGCGCTGGGCCAATTCGATGATGTCACCTACGACCTCATGGTCACGGAACTGGGTGCCTTTGACGACCTGGCCGTCGCGGACGTCGAGGCAGGGGATGATACGACGGGCTAGCATTGTGAAAAATTCCAAATCCCAAAAACCAAACGCCAAACAATAACCGGGCCCGCGGCACCAATTTTTTGAAATTTGTAATTTGGCATTTGTGATTTGGTCAACATGCGAGGGCCTCCTGAAGGGTGAACTTCTTCTCGTAGAGGGCGCGGCCGACGATGGCGCCGGCACTGCCCGTGGCCTGCAGGCCGCGCAGGTCGTCGAGCGACGCCACGCCGCCGGAAGCCTGGATTTGCAGCGAGGGAAATTTCTTCACGAGTTGGGCGTAGAGCGCGCTGTTCGGTCCGGTCAGCTTGCCGTCGCGGCTGATGTCGGTGCAGAGGATGTGCTTCAGGCCGACCGCAAGGTAACCGGTCAGGAAATCGTCGAGCGCCACGCCGGTCGTTTCCTGCCAGCCGGCGGCCGCGATCCGCGGAATCCCGTCGGCACCGATGCGCACGTCGGGCGACAAAATAATTTTCTCCGGGCCGAAGGACATGAGCCAGTTGAGCACCAGGTCGGGCTGCCGCACGGCGAGGCTGCCGACGATCACGCGCTGGGCACCGGCGGCGAGGAGCGCGGCGATCTGGGACTCATCGCGAATGCCGCCGCCAGTCTGCATGCGCAGGCCGCTGCCACGCGCGATCTTTTCGACGAGGGCGGTCTGGCGTTTCGCCGGATCCTTGGCGCCATCGAGGTCGACGACATGCAGCCACGTGGCGCCGGCCGCGGCGAAGTCCTGCGCGACCGCGAGCGGGTCGTCGCCGTAGGATTTCTCCTGGTCGAACTTGCCCTCGGTCAGGCGCACGACGCGGCCGCCGCGCAGGTCGATGGCGGGATAGATGATCATACCCGGCCCTCCACGAAGTTCTGCAGCAGCCGTGCGCCCGCCGCGCCGGAGCGTTCGGGGTGGAACTGGCAGCCGGAGAAGTTGCCGCGCTGCACGATGGCCGCGAACGGCGTGCCGTGCTGGCAGCTGGCTTGTGTGAAGGCGTTCACCGGGGCGGCGAAGCTGTGCACAAAATAGAAGCGGGCATCGGACTCGATGCCATCGAGCAGGCCGACCTCGCGGCCGGTGGTGAGAGTGTTCCAGCCCATGTGCGGCACCGTGATGCCGGGCGAGTCGGGCAGCAGGGCGACGTGGCCGGGAATGATCCCGAGCGTCGGAGTGTTGCCCTCCGCGGAGGCCTCGAACAACAGCTGCATGCCGAGGCAGACCCCGAGCACCGGCTGGGTCAGGCCGCGCACGCAGTCGACGAGGCCCTTGGCCTGCAGACGCTTCATGCCCTCCACGGCGGAACCGACCCCGGGCAGGATGACGCGCTCGGCGGCGCGGATGACCGCGGGATCCGCGGTCAGCTCGCTGTGAATGCCGAGCCGCTCCAGCGCGAAGCGCACGGAGGCGATGTTGGCGCCACCACTGTCAACGATCGCCAGCATCAAAGGACTCCCTTGGTGCTGGGGATCTCGCTGCCGGCGCTGCGCGCGATGGCCGGACGCAGGGCGCGGCCGAAGCCCTTGAAAAGCGTCTCGACCATGTGGTGCGCGTTGTCGCCCTTCACGCTCATCTGGAGCGTGGCGAGGAGCGAGTCGCTGACGGAACGGAAGAAGTGCGCGACGAGCTCCGTCGGCATCTCGCCGACGAACTCGCGGTCGAACTTGCCGTCGAAGGTGAAGTAGGCGCGGCCGCTGAGATCAATCGCCACCTGGGCCTGCGCCTCGTCCATGGGGAGCACGAAGCCGTAGCGGCCCACGCCGCGCTTGTCGCCCAGCGCCTGTTTGATGGCCAGGCCGAGCGCGATGCCGACATCCTCGATGGTGTGGTGCTCGTCGATCTCAAGGTCGCCCTCGCACTTGATGGCGAGGCCGATGCCGGCGTTCTTCGCGATCTGCTCCAGCATGTGATCAAAGAAACCAAGGCCGGTCGCCAGCTGCGCGGGCGCGGCCTGGTCGAGGTCAACCGAGACGGTGATCTTGGTCTCCTTGGTGTTGCGCACAATAGTGGCACGGCGCGGGGCGTCGACGAACAGCCGGGCGATTTCCGTCCAACCGAGCGCCTTGCGGTCATAGCGCAGGCCGCGGATGCCGAGATTCTGGGCGAGCGTCACGTCGGTCTCGCGGTCGCCGATGACGGCGGACGATTCTCGCGACCAGGACACGTCCTTCACGTAGTCGGTGAGCAGGCCGGTCTTGGGTTTGCGACAGTCGCACTTGTCGGCGGCGGTGTGCGGGCATACGCGCACGGCCTCGAAGGCGATGCCTTGGGAAGAAAGGATGTCGAGGAGCAGTTTCTGCAGCGGGCGGAACTCCGCCTCGCGGAAGCTCGGGGTGCCGAGGCCGTCCTGGTTGGTGACCATGACGAAGGTCCAGCCGGCGTCGCGCAGGCGGAGCAGGGCGGGGATGCAGTCGGGCTCGAGCACGAACTTGTCGAGGCGGTCGATCTGCTGGTCGAACGGCTCCGCAATGAGCGTGCCGTCGCGGTCGATGAACAGGATTTTCTTCATGGCGATGAACAGCGGGTGACGCGGTGTTTGTAACCTAATAGGTTACAAGGATGAAAGAACCTCCAGGGTGGCGTTGTTTTCCTCGGCGCTGCCGACGGTGATGCGGATACAGTTGGAAACGTCCTTGCTCCGGTCGCGCCAGATGACGCCCGCGGCGCGGCCGGCCGTCATGGCCCGGGCGGCATCGGTGACCTCGACGAGGAGGTAGTTGGCGTCGCTCGGCCAGACACGCTTGACGGCGGGCAGCTTGGGCAGCGCCACGGCGAGCCGGGCGCGCTCGGCACTGATCGTCGCTACGGAGTTCCGGGCGGCAGTGAGCCCCGCCGGCGTGAGGGCGGCGAGGGCGGCAATCTGCACCGGTGCCGGAATCGGATAGGGGGCGATGACCTTTTGCAGCACGGTTATAACCGCGGGGTCGGCGATGGTCGTGCCGACGCGCGCGCCGGCAAGGCCGTAGGCTTTCGACAGGGTGCGCAGGACGACCAGGTTGGGATTAGCGGGAATTTCGGCGGTGAGGCTCGGCTGGCCGGAGAAATCAACATAGGCCTCATCCACGACAATCACGGCTCGACCGACGAGTGCCCTGACAAGTGAGAGCACCGCGGCGCGATCAAGCCGGCCGCCGGTCGGGTTGTTCGGCGAACAGAGGAAAACCAATTTCACCGCCGGCGTGACCGCCTGGAGCACGGCGGCGGCATCGAGCGCGAAGTTCTGCTCGCGAATCAGCGGCACGGTGACGGTGCGCGCACCCTGGATCGTGGCGGCGACGACATACATGCCGTAGGTCGGCGGCGTGATGAGGATGGCGTCCTGTCCGGCGCGGCAGAAGGTGCGCAGGAGAAGATCGATGCCCTCGTCGGAACCGCGGGTCACGAGCACTTGCGCGGGCGCGACGTCGTAGAGCGTGGCCAGTTGGGCAACGAGGTCGGCCGGCTGCGGCTCAGGGTAGCGGTTGAGCAGGGGCTTCGCGGCGGACGGCGTCTGCGGATTTTCATTCGCATCGAGCCAGACGCGGCCACCTTTGGATTCCTTGCGGGCGGAGCTGTAGGCCGTCAGCGCGAGGATATCGGGGCGGACGAGGGCGAGGACTTGGTCGGCAGGTGGCATGGCTGTAGCGGCGGCCTATGACCGCCGACGGGGGTGGTTACGGCGGTCATAGACCGCCGCTACAGGAAATTCGGCCAGGCGCACGCGCACGGCGCGCTGGTGGGCGGCGAGGCCCTCGGCCAGCGCGAGGCGCTCGACCACGGGGCCAAGTTTTTGCAAGCCGGTACGGCTGGCCGTTTGCACGGTCATGGTGCGCTGAAAATCAGCGAGTCCCAAGCCGCTGCAGGCGCGAGCCCAACCATAGGTCGGCAGGACATGGTTGGTGCCGCTGGCATAGTCGCCGAGCGACTCGGGCGTCAGGTCGCCGAGAAAGACGGAGCCGGCAGTCGTGATCCCCGCGAGCAGTTCACGCGGGTTGGCCACCTGCAGGATCAGGTGCTCGGGGGCATAGCAGTTGGAAATTGCGACGGCCTCGGCGCGATTCGCGGCGAGGAAGAGGCGGCTCTTGGCCAGCGCGCGGCGGGCGATGGCGGCGCGCGGCAGGTCGGCGAGCTGCTTTTCCAGCGCGCCCTGAACGCGGGCGGCAAAATTATTGCTGAAGGCGACCAACACGACCTGCGAGTCCGGACCGTGTTCGGCCTGCGAGAGCAGGTCGGCGGCGACGAAGGCGGGGTTGGCGCGATTATCAGCAATGACGAGCACCTCGGATGGGCCGGCGGGCAAATCGATGGCGGCGCCGGCGGCGTCGCGGGCGACCTGCTGTTTGGCTTCGGTCACGAACGCGTTGCCCGGGCCGAAGAGCTTGTCGCATTTCGGGATGCTGGCGGTGCCATAAGCCAGGGCCGCGATGGCTTGCGCGCCGCCCACCTTGTAGATCTCGGTGATGCCGCACAGGCGCGCGGCGCAAAGGATCCACGGGTTGATGCGGCCATTGCGGTCCGGCGGCGTGCAGAGAACACGCACGGGGTTGCCCGCAATCTGCGAGGGGACGCCGAGCATCAACGCGGTCGACGGCAGCGGCGCGCTGCCACCGGGCACATAGAGGCCGACGCGACCGATCGGGCGCACGGTCTTTTCGCACACGATGCCGGGCTGGGTCTCGACGTGCAGGCTTTTCGGCTGCTGGGCGGCGTGAAAAGCGCGGATGTTCTGGTAGGCGGTGCGCAGCGCGGCGAGGTCGGCGCGCGACAGGGATTTCGCGGCGGCGGCGAACTCGGCCCCGGTGACGCGCAGCGAGCGCAAGGTCACGCGGTCAAATTGCTCCGTGAAGCGGCGCAGGGCCGCGTCACCATCACGACGCACGGCCGCGACGATCGTCCGCACCGCGGCGGCGACGGCCGGCTGAGCCGATTGCGCGGGCCGGCGAAGCGCGACGGCCCGGCGGGACGCGGAGAGGTTTTTCCAGATCAATGGTTTCATTTCAGCGTGTCATCCTGAGCGTAGCGAAGGGTCCAGCGTGAGGTCCGATAGCGCAGGGAGCCGATGGATTCTTCACTTCGTTCAAAATGACAAAAGGGTTTGTTCAGAGCATCATCTTCTCGATCGGCAGCACGAGGATGCTGCTGGCGCCGGCCTTCTTGAGGGACTCCATGGTCTCCCAGAAGACGGCCTCCGAGCAAACGGCGTGGAGCGCGACCTTGGTGTCGTCGCCGGCTAGCGGCAGGATGGTAGGGTTCTCCGAGCCCGGCAGGAGCTTCTTGATCTGGTCCAGCGAGGCCTTGGGGGCGTGGAGCATGATGTATTTCGTGTCGGCAGCCTTCTGCACGCCGTCGAGGCGGCGCAGCAGGATCTCGAGGGCGTGCGACTTCTCGGCGGTGAGCTCGCGCGCGTTGCGGAGCAGCACGGCGGTGCTCTTGAAGATGGTCTCGACGGCGCGGAGCTTGTTGGCCTCGAGCGTGGAGCCGCTGGAGACGAGGTCGCAGATGATGTCGGCGAGACCGAGGCGCGGGGCGATCTCGACGGAGCCGCTGAGGGTGACGACCTCGGCCTTGATCTTCTGCTCGTCGAGGTAGCGCTTCGTCAGCTGCGGGTAGGAGGTGGCGATGCGCTTGCCCTGCAAATCCTTCACCCCGGCGTAGGGCAGCTCCTCGGGCAGGGCGATGGCCAGGCGGCAGCCGCCGAAGTCGAGCGAGCGCTCGACGAAGTAGCCGCCGGCCGTGCCGTTGGTGCGGCGCTCGAGCGCAGCCTCTTCAAGGACGTTGGTGCCGACGATGCCGAGGTCGCACACGCCGTCCATGACGAGCTGCGGGATGTCGTCATCGCGGACGAAGAGGATATCGACCGGAAAATTCTCGGCGTGGAGCAGCAGCTTCTCCTTGGGCGACTTCACCCGGATCCCGCAGCTTTTGAGCAGGTCGAGCGAATCGGTGGAGAGGCGGCCGCTTTTCTGGATGGCGAGCCGGAGGCGGTCTTTGGGAGTGGTGATGGGAGGCATGGCGGACGGGAGGAAGTGAAAGTGACCCGCCGTCGCCCGGTGGGCTATGGCGCGGCAAGGAGTGAGATTGAAAGTGAAAGGTTTGGCGAGGCGGGGGAGCGGGCGGATCGCGTCCCGGGAGGGGCCTGGCGCCGGGGCAAAGAAAAACCCCGGCGGATGCACCTGCCGGGGTTTTGGAAAATCGGGTTCCATCTGCCACGGGCAAGGCGCTCCAGGCCTTCCCGAGGAGGGAAGGCTAGCTCAGAGGAGAATGGTGGTGAAAACCCATTTCGTGCAGAGAATGTGAAGAGAGCGGTATGGAGTCCAGTCGTAAAAAATCCCGGTTATTAATGACCGGGATTGGGGGAATGTCGAAACCGAATTGTGTCCTAATTTCGCCGGCTCTTAAAGAAATCCTCCAGATCGGGTTCCCAAAAGCGATGCACTTTGCGGTTAATGATCGCGCACGGCACACCGTTCGCGGCCATCAGTTCACGAAAAGATTCGGTGTCATTGTAGTCATACTTTGCAGCGGCGGTCTTGGGGGAGAGCCAACGGGGGGCCTCCGGCTTAGGGGCATAGTTAGTAGTCATAGCCAAATAGCTACGGCTGGCCGGAAATGTTGCGCCGGGTTAGGGGAGGGCGGTCCACGGACCTGCGTTAGGGCCCGAGGACCGCCCTGATCTCCTCTCGAATTAGCCGCTCGATCTGCTCTTCGCTGAGCACGTAGTCCTCGATGGCGTTGTTCAAAGCCGCGGTTTCGATCGCGTCACGGATCTCTTTCATGACACCTGGGTATTCAGATGGCTGGTAGGACACGCCTGCGTCGGCGAAACGAATGCGCTTCTGGCGCAGCATCTCCTCACGATCGAACTTGCCTGCGATGAGCTCACGCAGCACATCCATTTCGATCGCTCGGCGCGTCTTGTCTCGTGCGTCGTTCATCTCAGTGAAAAATCGGCAGCACGAAACTCTGCTCACTGTTGTCTCCGGAAAAAAATCGCACGCTCTCATGCTCAAGATCGATCTCAAACCTGTTAGGCTCCCCTCCGGATTTCGATACGCCAGGGTTAAGAGTGAGCGTCTTTCTGAGACCATAGCGGTGAGCGTGCTTAGAGGGAAAATGAATATGACCACTGCATACCAGGCCAGGCCGGGCGGTGACGTGCGGATCGTTCAGGTCGTCGCGCATAACGTCATCTCCAAATGAAATTCCAGAGTTCCATGCGCACGGCCCAGACGGGGGAACGTGGGTCAGTAAGATCGTCTTCTGGGACGGAAATGTATCAGCGTCGAAGAATATAGGCTCAAGGTAGTCGACCGCCCGCACGCTCCAACCGCACGGCAAGGCGTGCAATCCGTGTGTATGGATGTGATCGTGCTTCTTCGCGAGATCATGGATCCAGTATGCCTGTCCACTGCCGGCGGCTGAGTCGCCAGAC